>NZ_VDAY01000001.1:0-402503 GCF_019584005.1 Citrobacter sp. EC_71 | reverse complement strand
GAAGCGGTGTTTATAACAAAACGCCCCCGACCATCAAGGCCGAGGGCGGTCAAGATATCAAAAACCCACTATCCGATAAAACGCAGTACTGCTCCGCTTAAGTGAACAGTATTGCGCTCCGGCGGGGTTTTTTGTTTTTCAACACCGTATAGTGAAATGTGATCGTTGACGCATTTTTGTGCAGATGAAAATTTTTCCATTGTCACGCTGAAAAACCTGTGTTTGTATAAATCCAGTTAATCAACAAACAGACAGGTCCCTAATGAACCCTTCCATGCTGACTGCGACCCTACTAAAAACTGCGCCATCTCGCGCAGCGGTCGTCGTGCGTGTGGTGGTGGTCGTCGGCAATGCGCCGTAGGGTCCGGATCAACACACGATTCCAAAACCCCGCCGGCGCAAACCGGGCGGGGTTTTTCGTTTAAGAGACCTGCCCGGAGCAAAGGCCCAGAATAAAAGGACTGGAGCATGGCAAGTTCGGGCATAACATCCAAGCGTACGCGTTTTACGGGCGCAGAATTCATCGTTCATTTCCTGGAACGTCAGGGAATCCAGGTAGTCACCGGTATCCCTGGCGGATCGATCCTTCCCGTCTATGACGCGTTAAGCCAAAGCACGAAAATCCGTCATATCCTGGCGCGCCACGAGCAGGGTGCGGGGTTTATCGCGCAAGGCATGGCACGAACCGATGGTAAACCCGCCGTGTGTATGGCTTGTAGCGGGCCGGGCGCCACCAACCTGGTTACCGCGATTGCCGATGCTCGTCTGGATTCCATCCCGCTGGTGTGTATCACCGGGCAGGTTCCGGCCTCGATGATCGGTACCGATGCCTTCCAGGAAGTCGATACCTACGGTATTTCTATCCCCATCACCAAACACAACTATCTGGTCCGCCATATCAATGAATTACCTCAGGTCATGAGCGATGCATTCCGCATTGCGCAGTCCGGACGTCCAGGCCCGGTGTGGATAGACATTCCTAAGGATATTCAAACCGCCGTATTTGAAATTGAAGAGATGCCGGAACCCGCGCAGAAAATGGCGGCGCCGGCGTTCAGTCAGGACAGCATTCGCGATGCCGCAGCCATGATTAACGCCGCACAGCGTCCGGTACTGTACCTCGGCGGCGGCGTGATTAACGCGCCCGCACGCGTGCGTGAACTGGCCGAAAAAGCCATGCTGCCTACCACCATGACCTTGATGGCGCTGGGCATGCTGCCAAAGACGCATCCGCTGTCTTTAGGCATGCTGGGTATGCACGGCGCGCGCAGCACCAACTTTATTCTGCAAGAAGCTGATTTACTGATTGTTCTGGGCGCACGTTTTGATGACCGGGCGATTGGTAAAACCGAACAGTTCTGCCCGAACGCCAAAATCATCCACGTGGATATCGACCGTGCGGAGCTGGGTAAAATCAAACAGCCGCATGTAGCGATTCAGGCGGATGTCGATGAGGTTCTGGCGCAACTGATCCCATTGGTTGAGGCCCAGCCGCGAGAGGCATGGCATCAGATGGTGGCCGATTTACAACGTGAGTTTCCTTGCGCCATTCCGCAGGAAAGCGACCCGCTCAGTCACTATGGGCTGATCAATGCGGTGGCGGCATGCGTGGATGACAACGCCATTATCACCACCGATGTCGGGCAGCATCAGATGTGGGCGGCGCAGGCCTACCCGCTGAACCGTCCGCGTCAGTGGCTGACCTCTGGCGGTCTTGGTACCATGGGATTTGGTCTGCCGGCGGCCATTGGCGCGGCGCTGGCGAACCCGGATAAAAAAGTGCTGTGCTTCTCCGGCGACGGTAGCCTGATGATGAATATTCAGGAAATGGCGACAGCCAGCGAAAATCAGCTGGATATTAAAATCATCCTGATGAATAACGAAGCGTTGGGTCTGGTATATCAGCAGCAGAGCCTGTTCTATAAGCAGGGTGTTTTTGCTGCGACCTATCCGGGGATGATTAACTTTATGCAGATCGCAGCTGGTTTTGGTCTGGAAACTTGTGATTTGAATAACGAAGCAGACCCACAGGCAGCGTTGCAGGAAATGATTAATCGGCCTGGACCTGCGCTGATCCACGTGCGTATCGACGCCGAAGAAAAAGTGTACCCGATGGTGCCGCCGGGTGCGGCAAACACTGAAATGGTGGGGGAATAAGCCATGCAACAGCAGACTCATGACAACGTAATCCTGGAACTCACCGTACGCAACCATCCGGGCGTAATGACCCACGTCTGCGGGCTGTTTGCCCGCCGCGCGTTCAACGTGGAAGGCATTCTCTGTCTACCGATTCAGGACAGCGATAAGAGCCGCATCTGGCTACTGGTCAACGACGATCAGCGTCTGGAGCAGATGATAAGCCAGATCGACAAACTGGAAGATGTGGTGAAAGTCGCCCGCAACCAATCCGACCCGTCGATGTTTAACAAAATCACCGTCTTCTTTGAGTGAGTTAGTTGCCGTCTGAATCCGGGGTGATCACTTTGACAGAGCCGTTCCGGCAGTGGGTTGCATAATCTGCCGGTAACGGACGGTCGCTTATCAGTACGTCAAAGGTGGAGAGTGGACCAATGCTGGCGGGGGCGACCTCATCGAACAGGGCGTGGCGCGTCAGCAGAATTTTGCGTAATCCGCGTTCCATCGCTTTGCGTTTTGTGGCCAGATCGTCCGGATTGAACCAGCTAACGCCGAAATGCTCATGGACTCCGCTGGCGGAGATAAAGACTTTTCGTGGGTTGAGTGCATCCAGCGGGGAGGGATTACTGGTGTCGTAAAAGGCGTCACTTTTCGCCCGGTAGGTCCCCCCGCAAAGAATCGCTGTGGCGTTGGGCTTTTCATTTAGCGCTACGAACACCCGGTGCGAGTAGCAAATCCCGGTAAAGGAAATATCGTCCGGGATCATGCTGACCACCAACGGCATTTCCGCACCATTATCAAAAAAGACCAGATCATTTTCACTTACCAGTCCCGCAGCCAGAATGGCAACCGGTAAATCGTCGCGGTGATGCTGTTTTTGCACGGGGAGTGGCGCGTTAACGATGGCAGCAGGTTTGTTCACCATCACAATGTAACCACCGAGCAGCGTGAGTGGTAACGGCTCGTCATCCTGACTGAGATCCCGACGAATAGTCATCACGGAAACTTCCAGCATTCGTGCCGCCTCTTTCAGATGGATTCGGTCGGTCTTCTTCAACAATTCCATCAGACGTCGAATACGTTCTTTTTGCTTAGTTTCCATGTGCTTCTCCACGAATCATGTTTCTATGTTCTTTCAGTAACATTTTTGTGTTTCTGAGAACATGGCATTGCCGCATTACTATACGTCTGACTATTCGGAAATAAAAGCGTGTTTTTTCACGTTTTATTGATTATATACAGTTAACTTTCAGTCAATTGTAAGCAACTTCATCATTTGTAGTGTGATGGGGCTGCAACATTTAGCGTAATAAATAAACAATAAAATGATCTTCCAATCGCGATCCTAGTCACAAATGATACTAAAGTAACATGATAATGTTATTTTAATATCATTGTTGTGTGATTGTTTCTGAGAGGTAGTAAAATGGATATCGCGGTTATTGGCTCCAACATGGTGGATCTCATCACCTACATCAACCAGATGCCCAAAGAAGGGGAAACGCTGGAAGCGCCGGCGTTCAAAATTGGCTGTGGGGGCAAAGGCGCAAATCAGGCCGTTGCGGCCGCTAAGCTCAATTCCAAAGTGCTGATGCTGACAAAAGTCGGTGATGATATTTTTGCGGATAACACTATTCGCAATCTCGAATCCTGGGGAATTAATACCACCTATGTCGAAAAGGTACCCTGCACCAGCAGCGGTGTCGCACCGATCTTTGTTAATGCCAACTCCAGCAACAGCATCCTGATTATTAAAGGAGCGAACAAATTTCTCTCCCCGGAAGATATCGATCGTGCGGCGGAAGATCTGAAAAAATGTCAGCTTATTGTCCTGCAACTGGAAGTGCAGCTGGAAACCGTTTATCACGCGATTGAATTTGGCAAAAAACACGGTATTGAAGTGTTACTAAATCCCGCCCCTGCATTACGGGAATTAGATATGTCTTATGCCTGTAAATGTGATTTTTTCGTGCCGAACGAAACCGAGCTGGAAATATTAACCGGTATGTCAGTAGATACCTATGACCATATTCGCGCAGCGGCACGTTCTCTGGTTGATAAAGGTCTGAACAATATTATTGTCACCATGGGTGAGAAAGGTGCGCTGTGGATGACGCGTGACCAGGAAGTCCATGTTCCGGCGTTTAAAGTGAACGCTATCGATACCAGTGGCGCAGGCGACGCTTTCATCGGTTGTTTTGCTCACTATTACGTTCAAAGCGGTGATGTGGAAGCCGCCATGAAAAAAGCCGCTCTCTTCGCTGCTTTCAGCGTTACCGGGAAAGGCACTCAATCATCTTATCCAAGCATCGAACAATTTAATGAGTTTCTTACCTTAAACGAATAATACTCCTGCACTGTAAAAGGTAGCACTATGAACGATAAAAACATCATTCAGATGCCTGATGGCTATTTGAATAAGACCCCTCTGTTCCAGTTTATTTTGTTATCCTGTTTATTCCCGTTATGGGGATGCGCAGCCGCATTAAATGATATTCTGATTACGCAATTCAAAAGCGTATTTTCACTCAGCAACTTTGCCTCGGCATTAGTTCAGAGTGCCTTTTATGGCGGTTATTTTTTAATTGCAATTCCGGCATCTCTGGTGATTAAAAAGACCAGTTATAAAGTCGCCATTTTAATGGGGCTGACCCTTTATATCGTTGGGTGTACGCTCTTTTTCCCGGCATCGCACATGGCCACCTACACCATGTTCCTTGCGGCGATTTTCGCGATTGCGATTGGTCTGAGCTTCCTGGAAACAGCGGCCAACACCTACAGCTCAATGATCGGCCCAAAAGCGTATGCCACTTTACGCCTGAACATCAGTCAAACTTTTTATCCTATTGGCGCGGCGGCTGGTATTCTGCTGGGTAAATATCTGGTCTTCTCTGAAGGCGAAAGCCTGGAAAAACAGATGGCCGGGATGAACGCCGAGCAGATCCATAACTTTAAAGTGTTGATGCTGGAAAATACTCTTGAGCCATATAAGTACATGATTATGGTGCTGGTTGTGGTGATGGTGTTATTCCTGCTGACCCGCTTCCCGACCTGTAAAGTTGCGCAAACCACGAGTCGTAAACGCCCGTCAGCGATGGATACACTGCGTTATCTGGCCAGCAATGCCCGTTTCCGTCGTGGAATTGTGGCGCAATTTCTTTATGTGGGGATGCAGGTCGCGGTGTGGTCATTTACCATCCGTCTGGCACTGGAATTAGGTGATATCAACGAGCGCGACGCCTCAACCTTCATGGTCTATAGCTTCGCCTGCTTCTTTATCGGCAAGTTTATCGCCAACATTTTGATGACGCGCTTCAATCCGGAAAAAGTGCTGATTCTCTATTCCATCATTGGTGCCCTGTTCCTCGTCTATGTTGCACTGGCGCCAAGCTTCAGCGCTGTGTATGTCGCAGTGCTGGTGAGTGTCCTGTTTGGACCCTGCTGGGCGACAATCTATGCTGGTACGCTTGATACCGTGGATAACGAACATACCGAAATGGCAGGTGCCGTCATTGTTATGGCGATTGTCGGCGCGGCGGTGGTTCCGGCGATTCAGGGCTATGTGGCTGATATGTTCCATTCATTACAACTTTCGTTCCTGGTTTCCATGCTCTGTTTCGTGTACGTCGGCATCTACTTCTGGCGTGAAAGTAAAGTGCGCAACAACCTGGCTGAAGCGACAGTTTCCTGAGGAGAGCGATCATGACAACACGTATAACGCTGTGGCGAGAACTCTTTGCAGAGCATCCGCGAATCTTACTGAAGAATAGCGATTTCACGGTTACCGCATTTCGTTACGCCAGCGGAGTGGAAGGGCTGAAGGTAGAAAACAGTCGTGGACATCTGGTTATTCTGCCCTGGATGGGGCAGATGATCTGGGATGCTCAGTTTGATGGCCATGACCTGACCATGCGTAACATGTTCAGTCAGCCGAAACCGGCGGCGGAAGTGGTGGCGACCTACGGTTGTTTTGCCTTCCACTCAGGTCTGTTGGCTAATGGCTGCCCATCACCAGAAGATTCACATCCTTTGCACGGTGAAATGGCTTGTGCCGCGATGGATGAAGCCTGGCTGGAGCTGGAGGGTGATAATTTGCGCGTGGGTGGACGCTATGAGTATGTGATGGGGTTCGGCCATCATTATCAGGCGCATCCTGCGGTGGTAATGCACAAAGCGAGCGCGCTGTTTGATATTCAGATGGCGGTTACCAACCTCGCTTCAGTGGCAATGCCGTTGCAGTACATGTGCCATATGAACTATGCCTACGTACCGGAAGCCTCCTTCAGCCAGAATATTCCGGATGAGGCCATGAAGCTGCGTGAGTCGATACCCGCGCATGTTAAGCCGACTGAGCAATGGCTGGCGTTTAATCAGCGGATTGTGCAGGGCGAGGCTTCTCTGGCGCGGCTCAATGAACCGCATTTTTACGATCCGGAAATTGTCTTCTTTGCTGACCAACTGGACAGGTACACAGATAAGCCGGAATTTAGCATGATCGCACCAGATGGCACCACGTTCGTTACACGCTTCTCCAGCGCGGAGCTGAATTATGTGACGCGATGGATCCTGTATAACGGCGATCAACAGGTTGCGGCATTCGCCTTGCCTGCAACCTGTCGACCCGAAGGATTCCTGGCGGCACAACGCAATGGCACCTTGATTGAAATAGAACCGCAGCACACCCGGATATTTACCGTCACGACAGGCATAGCCTGATCGCTCAAGGCTTGAACACCAAAGCGCTTATCGTTAAGGTAAGCGCTTTTGCCGGATGGCGCTACGCTTATCAGGCATGCCTTAGCGCCAGGACAAACCCATGATCACCATCGCCCTTATCGACGACCACACTATCGTCCGCTCCGGCTTTGCCCAACTGCTGGGGCTGGAAGCTGATTTGCAGGTTGTGGCGGAATTTGGCTCCGGGCGCGAGGCGCTGGCCGGTTTACCGGGGCGCGGCGTGCAGGTGTGTATTTGCGATATCTCTATGCCCGATATCTCGGGCCTGGAGCTACTCAGCCAACTGCCAAAAGGGATGGCGATTATCATGCTCTCCGTCCACGACAGCCCGGCACTGGTCGAGCAGGCGCTCAACGCAGGCGCGCGTGGCTTTCTTTCAAAACGCTGCAGCCCGGATGAACTGATTGCCGCCGTGCATACCGTGGCGACCGGCGGTTGCTATTTGACGCCGGACATCGCCGTCAAGCTGGCGGCCGGGCGTCAGGATCCGTTGACAAAACGCGAGCGTCAGGTGGCGGAGAAGCTGGCACAGGGGATGGCGGTGAAAGAGATTGCCGCCGAGCTGGGGTTGTCGCCGAAAACGGTGCACGTTCATCGCGCCAACCTGATGGAAAAGCTGAACGTCAGCAACGATGTTGAGCTGGCGCGCCGGATGTTTGACGGCTGGCAATGAACGCACTTTTCTCCCGGTTAATTACCGTTGTTGCCTGTTTCTTTATCTTTTCCGCCGCGTGGTTTTGCCTGTGGAGCATCAGCCTGCACCTGGTTGAGCGCCCGGAACTGGCGGTACTGCTGTTTCCGTTCGGCCTGCGTCTGGGATTAATGCTGCAATGCCCGCGCAGCTACTGGCCGGTGCTGCTGGGCGCGGAGTGGCTGCTGATGTACTGGCTGGCGCAGGAGGTGGCGCTGGCCCATTTGCCACTTTTGATGATCGGAAGTGCCCTCACGCTACTCCCGGTGATGCTGATTTCGCGATACCGCCATCAACGCGACTGGCGCACGTTGCTGTTGCAGGGCGCAGCGCTGACGGCGGCGGCGCTGCTGCAATCGCTGCCGTGGCTGGGGCAGGGCGAGGAAGCGTGGAATGCGCTGCTACTGACCCTGACCGGCGGATTAACGCTGGCGCCGATCTGCCTGGTGTTTTGGCACTATCTGACCAGCACCACCTGGCTGCCGCTCGGCCCGGCGCTGGTGTCGCAGCCGGTGAACTGGCGCGGGCGACATCTGGTCTGGTACCTGCTGCTGTTCACCGTCAGCTTGTGGCTACAGCTCGGTTTGCCCGCCGAACTTTCGCGCTTTACGCCATTTTGCCTCGCTTTACCGATTATCGCGCTCGCCTGGCACTACGGCTGGCAGGGGGCGCTGATCGCCACTCTGATGAACGCCATCGCGCTGATTGCCAGCCAGACCTGGCACGATCACCCGGTCGATTTACTGCTCTCGCTGCTGGCGCAAAGCCTGACCGGCCTGCTGCTTGGCGCGGGTATTCAGCGCCTGCGTGAGCTTAACCAGTCGCTGCAAAACGAGCTGGCGCGCAATCATCGGCTGGCGGAACGTCTGCTGGAAACCGAAGAGAGCGTGCGCCGCGACGTCGCGCGCGAGCTGCACGACGATATCGGCCAGACCATCACCGCCATTCGCACTCAGGCGGGTATCGTACAGCGCCTGGCTCCAGAGAACCCGGGCGTTAAGCAAAGCGGGGCGCACATTGAACAGCTTTCGCTGGGCGTGTATGACGCCGTACGCCGTCTGCTGGGGCGTTTACGTCCGCGCCAGTTGGACGATCTCACGCTGGAGCAAGCCATTCGTTCGCTGATGCGTGAAATGGAGCTGGAAAGCCGCGGTATTGTCAGCCACCTTGACTGGCGAATTGATGAGTCATTGCTGAGCGAAAGCCAGCGCGTGACGCTGTTTCGCGTCTGTCAGGAAGGGCTGAACAACATTGTGAAGCACGCCAATGCCAGCGCGGTGACACTCCAGGGCTGGCAGCAGGATGAGCGGCTGATGCTGGTCATTGAGGACGACGGCAGCGGCTTGCCGCCGGGGTCGAACCCACAAGGTTTTGGTCTCACCGGGATGCGCGAGCGGGTGACGGCGCTCGGTGGTTCACTCACGATATCCTGCATGCACGGCACGCGCGTCAGCGTGTCGCTGCCCCAGCGCTACGCCTAAGGAACGGCCATGTTTCAGTTTTTAAAAGCTCCGGCCAGCGCGCCGCTTATCACCGACAAGCAGGAAGTGGACGCCCGCTACCGTTACTGGCGGCGGCATATTTTGCTGACTATCTGGCTCGGCTACGCGCTGTTTTATTTCACGCGCAAAAGCTTTAACGCCGCGGTGCCGGAAATTATCACCAGCGGTGTGCTGACCCGCAGCGATATTGGCCTGCTGGCGACGCTGTTTTACATCACCTACGGGCTGTCGAAATTTGTCTCCGGTATTGTTAGCGATCGCTCCAACGCCCGCTATTTTATGGGCATTGGGCTAATCGCCACCGGCGTGGTTAACATCCTGTTCGGCTTCTCAACTTCGGTCTGGGCCTTTGCCGTACTGTGGGCGCTGAACGCCTTCTTCCAGGGCTGGGGCGCGCCGGTGTGCGCCCGCCTGCTCACCGCGTGGTATTCGCGCAACGAGCGCGGCGGCTGGTGGGCAATCTGGAATACCGCGCACAACGTCGGCGGCGCGCTGATTCCGATCGTCATGGCGGCGGCGGCGCTGCATTACGGCTGGCGCGCCGGGATGATGATTGCCGGTACGCTGGCGATCGTGGTGGGCGTTTTTCTTTGCTGGCGGCTGCGCGACAGGCCGCAGGCGATTGGTCTGCCGCCGATTGGCGACTGGCGGCACGATGAATTGGAAATTGCCCAACAGCAGGAGGGCGCGGGGTTAACTCGTAAAGAGATCCTCACCAAATATGTGTTGCTTAATCCATATATTTGGCTGTTGTCGCTGTGCTATGTGCTGGTGTACGTGGTGCGCGCGGCGATCAACGACTGGGGCAATCTGTATATGTCGGAGACACTCGGCGTCGATTTGGTCACTGCCAATACCGCCGTGACCATGTTCGAGCTGGGCGGCTTCATCGGCGCGTTGGTCGCGGGTTGGGGCTCGGACAAGCTGTTTAACGGCAACCGCGGGCCGATGAACCTGATTTTCGCCGCCGGGATTTTGCTCTCCGTGGGCTCGCTATGGTTGATGCCATTCGCCAGCTACGTGATGCAGGCGGCGTGCTTTTTCACCACCGGCTTCTTCGTCTTTGGCCCGCAGATGTTGATTGGCATGGCGGCGGCGGAGTGCTCGCACAAGGAGGCGGCGGGCGCAGCGACCGGCTTTGTCGGCCTGTTTGCTTATCTGGGGGCCTCGCTCTCGGGTTGGCCGCTGGCGAAGGTGATGGAAGTGTGGCACTGGAGCGGATTCTTTGTGGTGATCGCCATTGCGGCCGGCATCTCAGCACTGCTGTTGCTGCCGTTCTTAAACGCCCAGGCGCCGCGCGACCTCAGCGAAGCGTGATGCACCTCACCTTTTTGCCCCGAGTGGGGCAAAACTAAGAAATATTCCCGGTTTCACCTGGACGCTGTCTCAGGCGTGTCTCCCGGCTGATTTTTACAATGCCTGCCATTCGCAGGTAAAAAAATCAGCTCGGGAGTGTCAAATGCTGGCCTTTCTCAACCAGGTGCGCAAGCCGACCCTGGATCTGCCGCTCGATGTGCGGCGCAAAATGTGGTTCAAACCGTTCATGCAGTCCTATCTGGTGGTCTTTATCGGCTACCTGACCATGTACTTGATCCGCAAAAACTTCAACATCGCGCAGAACGACATGATCTCCACCTACGGGCTGAGCATGACGCAGCTGGGGATGATTGGCCTGGGATTCTCCATCACCTACGGCGTGGGTAAAACCGTGGTTTCCTACTACGCGGACGGCAAAAATACCAAGCAGTTCCTGCCGTTTATGCTGATCCTCTCCGCCATCTGTATGCTTGGCTTCAGCGCCAGCATGGGCGCGGGGTCAACCAGCCTGTTCCTGATGATCGCTTTCTACGCGCTGAGCGGCTTCTTCCAGAGCACCGGCGGCTCGTGCAGCTATTCCACCATCACCAAGTGGACGCCACGCCGTAAGCGCGGTTCCTACCTCGGCATGTGGAATATCTCCCACAACCTCGGCGGCGCGGGTGCGGCGGGCGTAGCGCTGTTCGGCGCGAATTACCTGTTCGACGGCCACGTCATCGGCATGTTTATCTTCCCGTCAATTATTGCCCTGATTGTCGGCTTTATCGGCCTGCGCTACGGCAGCGACTCCCCGGAATCTTATGGCCTCGGTAAAGCTGAAGAGCTGTTCGGCGAGGAGATCAGCGAAGAGGACAAAGAGACCGAAGAAAACGAGATGACCAAATGGCAGATCTTTGTTGAATACGTGCTGAAAAACAAAGTGATCTGGCTGCTATGTTTCTCGAACATCTTCCTGTACGTGGTGCGTATCGGTATCGACCAGTGGTCCACCGTCTACGCCTTCCAGGAGCTGAAGCTCTCCAAAGAAGTGGCGATTCAGGGTTTTACCCTGTTTGAAGTGGGCGCGCTGGTCGGCACGCTGCTGTGGGGCTGGCTCTCTGATCTGGCGAACGGTCGTCGCGCGCTGGTGGCTTGCGTGGCGCTGGCACTCATCATCGCCACGCTCGGCGTATACCAGCACGCCAGCAACCAGTACGTCTATCTGGCGTCGCTGTTTGCCCTCGGCTTCCTGGTGTTCGGTCCGCAGCTGTTAATCGGCGTGGCCGCCGTCGGATTTGTACCGAAAAAAGCGATCGGCGCGGCCGATGGCATTAAAGGCACCTTCGCCTACCTCATTGGCGACAGCTTCGCCAAGCTGGGTCTCGGGATGATCGCCGACGGCACACCGATTTTCGGCCTCACCGGCTGGGCAGGCACCTTTGCCGCGCTGGATACCGCCGCCATTGGCTGTATCTGCCTGATGGCCATCGTGGCCGTGTTTGAAGAACGTAAAATTCGCCGCGAGAAAAAGATTCAACAATTGAAAGTTGCTTGAGTTAAGTGTGCATTGGTAACTTTTGCCCGCCATAATGGCGGGCTTTTTTATGCCTGAGACTGACAGAAGGTATTATAAGCCTCGATAAATGCCTTCGCATTTGCGGCTGTTTGGTGGATAGATTGTCCGGCACGATACAGATCGCTGCCTAAGCCGGCACCGAAACAACCTGCCTTCAGGTAATGGGACAAATTGTCTGGCCTAATTCCGCCAACGGCATACAAAGGGACTTGAGGAGGCAAAACGGCTTTTAATGCCCGGATGTAATCCGGTCCCAGTTCCCCCGCAGGGAAAATTTTCAATCCGTCCGCGCCATGCCGGAATGCAACAAATGCTTCGCTGACTGTTTGGCAGCCGATGCAGGTCGTCATTTTGGCCGCTCGCGCAGTATCAATTACTTCCGGATCGGTGTTGGGCGTAAGGATAAATGCACATCCCAGCGAAGAGAGTGTGCTGACATCACTGACATTGGTGACCGTTCCGGCACCGATTTTTACCGTATGACCATAATGTTCCACGGCAAGAGCAATACTACGTTGCCAGTCTGGTGAATTCAGCGGTATTTCTATTGTGCTGAATCCGGCTGTGATAAGTGCATCAATATGGGCCAGCACTTCATCGGGCTTCACCCCACGTAAAATAGCGACCAAAGGGTTACAACTATTCATTTAAAAGTCTCCTGATACCATTAACAAATGCGTTTTCACCATTACAGAGCCGACAGCGATAACCGAAATGATGAAACAGGCGTTGATAGCGGCTGAGCAAATCGTCATTGCCCACCAGAATGACTTCTTCTTCAGTGTTAATGGCATAATGCTGTAGCATTTGTGCTATTTCATGGCCAATCAATAACCCTGACAGAGATTCGTAAAGCGTATCAGGTAACAACGCATGGGTGAGTATTCGGGCTCTCAGATCAAATAGGCTGCGTGATAAACATGTTTCCTGCCAGCCGCGTTCGGCTCCTGCTAAAAAAGCCTGTTCGTTCGTGTTTTGTTCCCCGGCGTTTTTTCCAACGATGGAGTAACGTGAAAGTAAGTGGAAAAACTCGCCAGTCATGATGGTTTGAAAATCGCAGACGTTACTCTCTTGTACCTGCACCCATTTGCTGTGTGTTCCCGGGAATACGTACCAGTTCTCATCAGCCAAGGCGCCAAAAAGCTGAGTTTCCTCTCCACGCATGACGTTGTAGTTTTCCGGCCCGTCAATTTGCAGCCCTGGAACGATGAAAGTGGGAAAAGGGCCCGCATCTTCAACCTTTGTTAGATGCTGTGATAATGCACTTAACGGGGTTGGACAACGTAAATAGTGGCTATCTACCCACCCGATATTACTGCCCACCATTCCGCTCATTATGACGGTTGTATCTTTGCTTAATGGCCGGGGACACAAACTGAGCAGTGTTAACCAGGTGTCTTTGAATACACCGGGTTGATGTTTGAGTACCCCATTCTGACTGGCGTGTTGCCAGACACATTGATTCTGTTGATAGACCCAAATGCGCAGGTTAGTTGAGCCCCAGTCTACGGCAATGAAATTCTCTGAATTGAACATACATCGTTCCTGATGTTGAAAGATGGCCCGTAAACGGGCCAGATTCAGGCGGACTATTCGTCGGTAATGACCATTTTTTTATCAAAGTTGATCAGCAACGAGCAGATGAGATAACCCACCGCAGCCAGCGCAAAGAACATCATCGCTGCGTAATAGTTCCCTGTGGATTGCACCAGGAAACCGATAAAAATAGGCAGGATGGCTGCGAACAAGTTACTGGTGAAGTTCATAGTTCCACAAATGGTGCCTGCAACTGATTGTGCGCCCAGCAGTCCGGGTATTGACCAGTAAACGCTGGCCCATCGCAGGGGAAAAAGGGCAATAGTGAGCAAGGTAATTGCGACGGCTGGCGTCGAGCTTTGTGCGCAAAGGAAAATACCTACACCAGCGGTGGTAGCCGAAATCGCCAACATCGTATGCATAACGCGGCTTGTTTTTGCCCCTTTGCTGCGCCATTTATCCATAATGTAGCCGCCAGTCAGTTGGCCGACAAAACACAGCAGGAAGATCAGCGCCATTGCTCCGCCCATCGATTTGATATCAAAACCGTAGGTGGCCTGGAAATAGAGCGGTAGCCATGTCATCAGGCCATAGAACACGAAGCTATAGCAGACCCAGCCACAGATAAGTGCAATCACATTACGTTGTTTCAGGTAAGGTTTGATATCGGCCAGACGGTATTTCTTGCTACTGGTTTCAGCACCGTTTGCCGCAACAATATGGTCTAGTTCAGCTTTATTGATGCTGGGGTGTTCTGATGGATAAGTGCGGATGTACCACCAGGCCAGTAAACCGACAATCATTGTGCCCACACCAGCCACCACGAATGCCATACGCCATGAGTCGAAAAAGGCAATAAGTCCGGCGATGATCACCGCACCCAGCGCCGTACCCAATGGCGCGCCGCCATCAAGTAGCATCGAACCACGTCCACGTTCGGTTGGCGTTAACCATGTGCCCATTAACTTCGCGCCGGCGGGCATGATTGGAGATTCAGTGACGCCTAACCCCAGACGAGAAAGTGAAAGGGTGAAAATGGAGTGACACAGAGCCGCTATGGCTTGAAATGCTCCCCATAAGATAGTGGCCAGAGCAATGATATTTCTGGCTTTGAATTTATCAGCAATGACCCCACTAGGAATTTGCATTAATGCATAAGCCCAGAAAAAGGCACTATGAATCACACCAACAACGCGAGTATCGGTAATACCAAATTCATCTGTAATATAAGGCATGGCAATAGAAAGAGAGGTGCGGTCAATATAGTTAATAGCACCTAATAAGAGCATAATAATAAATATGCGCCACCTTACTGTTGTTGCCTTTAATTTTTCTTCTTCAGTATTTACGTTAACAATAGACATAAGGGCTCCTTGCCATACTCATAATGAGTATGGCGGTACGAGGTATTATTATATTGTGGAGTGTTACATTATGGAGCCAACAGTCCAGGGGACGAATTCTTGACTGCCATAGCCAAATTCCTCACTCTTCGTTTTTTTACCTGATGCCATCTCAAGGATCATCTGGTAGATACGTTCACCGACTTCTGCAATGGATTCTTCCCCCTCGACAATGGTTCCGCAATTAATATCCATATCCTCCTGTTGGCGTTGCCAAAGCGCATTATTGGTAGCCAGCTTCAGGCTTGGGGTTGGCTTGGAACCAAAGGCAGAACCTCGGCCTGTGGTGAAACACAGAAGATTTGCTCCTCCGGCGATTTGCCCCGTAACGGCAATAGGGTCATATCCAGGGGTATCCATAAAGACAAAACCTTTCGCGGTTACCGGTTCTGCATACTCATACACTTCTGTCAGATTGGTTGTACCCGCTTTAGCAATACCACCAAGTGATTTTTCCAGAATTGTCGTCAGTCCGCCGACTTTGTTGCCCGCCGAGGGGTTATTGTTCATTTCACTTCCGGTGCGGCGACAATACTCTTCCCACCAGTGAATGCGGGCAATGAGTTTTTCACCTATCTCGCGAGAAATAGCGCGGCGGGTAAGAAGATGCTCTGCACCATAAATTTCGGAGGTTTCAGATAAAATCGCTGTTCCGCCTTGTTGCACCAGTTTATCTACCGCATAGCCCAGAGCTGGATTGGCTGAGATCCCGGAATAGCTGTCGGAACCGCCACACTCCAGCGCGAGTATGATTTCTGATGCCGGGATAGGTTGGCGTGTTACCGTTAGCAACGGGCAACATTTGGTTAACCAGGGAAATTCCTTTCTCAATGGCGTGACGTGTACCGCCCACATCCTGAATGGTATAACTGTGCATCATGGGGCCATCGGCCAGTCCATGGGCGTTCATCATGTCTTTAATTTGACTGGATTCGCATCCCAGTCCAACGATGATTACTCCGGCAAAGTTGGCATGGGTGGCATAACCGGCCATCGTACGTCTCATGACGTCCATTGATTCACTTTTAGAGCCAATAGCACAGCCAAAACTTTGTGGTAATGACACCACGCCATCAACATTCGGGTAATCTGCAAGACCCTGCAGACGGAAGTGATCCTCAATAGCTCTTACGACCGTGGCACTACAGTTTACGGAGCTTAAAATACCGATGTAATTACGTGTAGCTGCACGACCATCGGCGCGTCGGATGCCCATAAAGGTATCCTGTTGAGGGGCTGGGGAGGGTGAATGGCAATCTTCGCCCCAGGCATAGTCGCGTTCGAAGTCACCCATTCCCAAATTATGCATGTGGATGTGTTCGCCAGGCTTAATGGGCTGAGTTGCGAAGCCAATAATTTGCCCATAACGTCTGACCGCATCGCCAACCCTCAGTGCATGCAGGGCGATTTTATGCCCTGCGGGAATATCACTGAGTACCGTAATGTGCTCTTCGTCAAGCCGGGTGCCTGCGGGGACAGCCTGCCTTGCGATAACCACATCATCTTTGGGATTCAATTTTAATACAGGGTTGATGTTCATTATCTTTGCTCTCATGCTGGTTTATACCGCAATACGGGATAAAATATTTTTAACCTGTTCTCTTTTTTCTTCATTTAACGGTAATGCTGGCGGGACAACTGCAGTTGATATATCCACGCCACTTAATTTAATGGCGGTCTTGATAACGGCAAAGAACGGTTGTTCTAAGGCATATAAAGGTGATAACCCGACAAGTTGTTGTTGAAGTGCTTTGGCGGTAGCAAGATCGTTCTGCTGAACAGCCTGATAAATTCCGCGTGTAATATGAGGCGCAAAGTTAAATGTTGCCGGAATGCCGCCATGTCCACCGAGTAATAATGTATCAAGCAAATATTCGTCATAACCGCTAAAAATGATAAAATCTGGGCGGAAACAGTGAACCTGATTGATAACCTCCCTGGTGTGGCTAATGTTATCAATTGTATCTTTAATGCCAACGATATTTGGTACTTCGCGGGCAAGGCGAGTGATAACGTTTAAACCAATATCCTGGCCAGTTAGTTCTGGAAAATTATATAAGAAGACGGGAATGCTTAGCGCTTCAGCGATTCGTTTGTAATGCGTAAAGCGGGCCTCATCGCTGAGTTTTGCATAATAAGGATTGACTACCAGTACTCCTTTTGCGCCCGCGTTTTCAGCATGCTTTCCAAGTTCGATAGTTTCCGCTGTGCTGGCGCAGGCGATACCAATAAGAACAGGAGCTCTACCAGCAACATGCTGCAGGCTAAACTCTGCAATTTGCTTTCTTTGTTCGGACGAGAAATGGGAAAATTCGCCACCACTGCCCAGAATGAGCATTCCGTCGGCACCATTGCTAATCACATGGTCAATCATTACTGCCATTCCTGCGCGATCCAATTCACCGCTTTCGTCAACGATAGTCGGCACTGGAGGGAAGATGCCCTTAAAAATGTTCAACATTGCTACTCCTTTAGTTCTGTATATGGAACTTATGTTCTGTATATTGAAGTTAGTACAACAAATATCCAAATCGTTCGTCAACGTTTTTTGCAGAACAAATGAACAACTGTGAGATGGATCGGGTTTGTGGGTATAAAATTTAGGTAATAGAGCCCAGTTTGCGTATGTGCAAAAAAGCCGCATTCCTGAGAAAAGTGATTGCGGTATACTGTGCAGAGTCTATGAATAAAAAAGATTAATAGCGCATGAACCAAGACATTACGACCTCTGTTCCCGCATTGGATAAGACAGTAAAAATCTGTAATTATCTTTTTAACTCCCCAGGAGCGACGTTCAGTCAGATTCAGCAGGATCTGGCATTACCAAAAAGCAGCACGTCTTCCCTGCTAAATGCACTGGTTGCGCATCATCTTTTGCGCCTGGAAAAGGGACGTTTCTTTTTGGGCTTGAAGCTGTACGAATGGGGAAATCGTTCGTTGGAACAATTTGATATTCGTAATGCAGCACTTCCTGTTTTGGAAAAACTGCGTCAGCAAACGGATCTGACCTGTCACTTAGGTATATTGGATGAAGTCGCGCCAATTTATCTTATGAAGTTGGAGAATACCCAGCCGATTGGCATTCGGACCTGGGTTGGTAAAAAATTACCGATGCACAGCTCCGGTGTGGGGAAAGCGCTTTGTGCCTGGTTGCCGCAGGACAAAATCGATGAACTGTTGCCTGAGGAAGTGTTGCCACGGTATACCGAAACCACCATTACCAGCAAAAAAGCATTAATGAAGGAATTTGCCAGAATCCGCGAGCAAGGCTGGGTCTTTGATAACGCCGAAGACTCTCCTGGCATCTATTGCATTGCCGCACCGGTTTTTAACCGTAATAAAGACGTGATTGCGGCAATAAGTATCAGCGGCGTTGAATTACAAATGCCAAAAAATTGTATTCCACAATATTCGCAATGGGTGCGCGAAGCCTGTCAGTCCCTTTCGGAAAAATTAGTTTAAGCGGCGGTATCGTCATTAATGATTTGGATAATGCTGGCCACGTTGGTGGTTGTTTTTGTAGTGGGTTTTCGGGTGCTGACGTCTGGATCACGACGGGCCATTCGCCGTCTGAGCGAGCGACTGAATATTGATGTGGTACCGGTAGAATCGATGATTGATCAGATGGGAAAAGTACAGGGTGAGGCGTTTTTACAGTACCTGCACCGCCCTGAGGAATCGCATCTGCAAAATGCCGCCCAGGTATTGTTAATCTGGCAAATCGTCATTGTCGACGGTAGTGAGCAGAACCTGCTGCAGTGGCACCGCCTGCTACAAAAATCTCGCCTGGCCGCCCCGATCACCGACGCGCAGGTGCGCCTGGCGCTCGGGTTTCTACGTGAAATGGATCCGGATATGCAGGAGCTTAACGCGTTCCAGATGCGCTATAACGCCTTTTTCCAACCTGAAGATGGCGTGCACTGGCTGCACTGATAGTGATGCCTGCGCTTATCAGGCCTACGCCAGAACTTGTAATCCGTGCTTTTGAACGACGCTGAGCAGCTTAAGAGACATTCCACTCGGCCGCTTGGCACCGCTCTCCCATTTTTGCACTGTCGACACGCTGGTATTGAGGTAATGTGCAAAAACCGGTTGGCTCACGTTAAATTTTTCGCGGAGCGCTTTGATTTCTCGAGGCTGAAGATCGATGACGCGGCTCAAACACGCTTTGTCGAAATTACGCATGGTTTCCTGCGGGATCGCCTCGACGCTAAACAAGCCGGTTGCCGCACTATGGATAGCTTCAAAGGCCGGGCTTTTGAAATCATTTTTTTCGGTCATTGCAATAGACCTCTACTAGTTCTTTATTTTTCAATAAGATAATAATTTTTTCATCTGTAAGTTTGGCGAAATGCTTCGCCAATTCTCGAAATCCTATCAATTCGCTGTGACTAACATTTGCCATATCCTGTTTGGCATAGAGAAACGTGTAGAACCAATGGTCACCTCCTTTCGCCAGAATGATCGCTCGATCGCGATTCTGGTTCAGGCGTTTCTTATAAACTCCGCCGCCGAGATCCTCCACTTTTCCCTGCAAAGCAGCTGCAATGGCTTTGCACAATTCATTATCTTTTATCGTGTGGGATTTGGCTTCCCTGGCGAACCATTTAGTCTTGAAAATACGCATCGGAGACATCCTGTAACCGTAAGTATAGCACTTAGTGTTATATTATGAGATTCAAGATCCTGTTAAAGCGTTAGTGGAATGGAAATTTTGCTTATGCGAGCTGACTCGAAGGCCGTAATGCAAATAACAAGGTTGTCAAAACGTTAAATACGTCACACTTTTAATGTTACAATGCGTAACTTTTCTACAATAACCCCACGCAGGTAACAAAATGAGTGACGCTGTTGAACAAAAATCCCGCGCTGAGGTAAATACCCGGCCAAACTGGTCGGCGGTATTCGCCGTGGCGTTCTGTGTTGCCTGCCTGATAACCGTTGAGTTTCTGCCCGTTAGCCTGCTGACGCCAATGGCGCAGGATCTGGGCATTTCGGAAGGCGTTGCCGGACAATCAGTGACCGTGACGGCGTTTGTCGCCATGTTTGCCAGCCTGTTTGTGACGCAAATTATCCAGGCGACCGATCGTCGCTACGTGGTGATCCTGTTTTCGATTCTGCTGACGCTTTCCTGCCTGCTGGTTTCTTTTGCTAACTCTTTTACGCTACTGCTGATCGGTCGTGCCTGTCTGGGGCTGGCGCTCGGCGGGTTCTGGGCGATGTCAGCGTCGCTGACTATGCGTCTGGTTCCCGCGCGTACGGTGCCGAAAGCGCTGTCGGTGATCTTTGGCGCGGTGTCCATCGCGCTGGTGATTGCCGCGCCGTTGGGAAGCTTTTTGGGCGGCATCATCGGCTGGCGCAACGTGTTTAACGCGGCGGCGATAATGGGGGTGTTGTGTACCATCTGGGTGGTGAGAGCGCTGCCTTCGCTGCCGGGCGAACCTTCGCATCAGAAGCAAAACATGTTCAGCCTGCTGCAGCGCCCCGGAGTAATGGCCGGGATGATTGCCATCTTCATGTCCTTTGCCGGGCAGTTCGCCTTCTTTACCTATATTCGCCCTGTCTATATGAATCTGGCGGGCTTTGATGTTGATGGCCTGACGCTGGTGCTGTTGAGTTTTGGTATCGCCAGCTTTGTCGGGACGTCGTTCTCTTCGGTGATTCTGAAGCGCTCGGTCAAACTGGCCCTGGCCGGTGCGCCGCTGGTGCTGGCGCTCAGCGCGCTGGTCCTGATTTTGTGGGGTAGCGATAAAGTGGTTGCCGCGGGCATTGCAATAATCTGGGGGCTGGCGTTTGCGTTGGTACCGGTCGGTTGGTCGACGTGGATCACCCGCTCACTTGCCGATCAGGCAGAAAAAGCCGGATCCGTTCAGGTCGCCGTGATCCAGCTTGCCAATACCTGCGGAGCTGCGGTGGGAGGCTACGCGCTTGATAACCTTGGACTGCTGTCGCCCCTGATGCTCTCGGGCAGCCTGATGCTGCTGACAGCGCTTCTGGTTACGATGAAGGTCAGGATTCAGTGAAAACAGTTGCCGGATGGCGCATCGTTTTCAGTCAACACTGTCATCCGGCAACTTAATCAATCAAAACCATTATTTTCGGCGGTATGGGCAAACCATTCGCCGCTCTTTTTCACCGTGCGTTTTTGCGTTTCTAAATCCAGCTGGACAAAACCGTAGCGGTTTTTATAGCCGTTGAGCCATGACCAGTTATCAATAAAGGTCCACATATGGTAGCCAAGACAATGACAGCCTTCGCTAATGCCTTTATGTAGCCATTTCAGATGCTCAGCAACAAATTCGATACGGTAGCTGTCGTTAACTTGTCCTTCCTGAATAAAGCGCTGTTCGTTTTCAACACCCATACCGTTTTCTGAAATAAAGCAGCGTGGGTTACCGTAATTATCGCGAAGATTGGTAATAATATCGTAAATACCCGGCTCATAAATTTCCCAGCCGCGGTAAGGGTTCATTTTACGCCCCGGCATTTCATAGTAATCAAACAGCCACTCCGGCATAAACGGCGCATTCGGATTGACTGCCGTATCGCGACATTTCACACGACGCGGCTGATAATAGTTAATCCCCAGCAGGTCGATTTTGCCGTCGGCGATCAACTGCGCATCGTCAGGCTGGCAGGCCGGAAGCTGATCGTACTCTTTCAGCAATGCCACCAGGTCAGCTGGATATTCCCCTTTCAGCACCGGGTCGAGGAAGCTGCGGTTAAACAGCAGGTCCGCATGGTGCGAGGCTTTGACATCTGCCGGATGCTGCGAGCGCGGATACGAAGGCGTCAGGTTTAATACCACGCCAATTTCACCGTCATGGTTTGCATCACGATACGCCCGCACCGCCGTCGCATGCGCCAGCACGGTATGGTACGCCACGGTGGCCGCACGTTTGAAATCCACCACGTTAGGGTAATGGAAGTCATACAAATAACCACCTTCTACCGGAACAATCGGCTCGTTGAAGGTGAACCAGTGCTTAACACGGTTGCCGAACAATTTGAAACACGTCTGTGCGTAGCGGCCAAACGCCTCGACCACTTCACGGTTTTCCCAGCCGCCTTTTTCCTGCATCACCATCGGCATGTCGAAGTGGAACAGGGTGATAAATGGCTTTATGCCTTGCGCCAGCAGCTCGTCGATGACGTTATTATAGAAATCGACGGCCTCAGGATTAACCTCACCGGTGCCGTCCGGGATCAGGCGTGACCAGCTCAGAGATGTACGGAAGCTGTTGTGTTTCAGCTGTTTGAGCAGTGCGATGTCCTGTTTCCAGTGCTGATAAAAGCCTGAGGTGTTCGCCGGGCCAACCCCCTGATGGAAACGACCTGGCTGACGGTCGAACCACACATCCCACGTGGTCTGGCTTTTACCGCCGTTCAGGCTATCTCCTTCGGTTTGTAGCGCCGAGCAGGCACTGCCCCACCAGAAGTTTTCAGGAAAACGGTATCGCATATTGTTGCTCCATTGCTATTTATCTGTTCTGGCAACAATACGTGTTTTTACGATATAGAAACCGGTTACAGTGCTCATTTTACAACATAATGGCTATAAATCAGGGCATTCCACTTTGCCAAGCGCTTCCCAGTAGTTGTTCTGATTGTTTCTTTGTATTGCCAGAATGGCTTCGCGAATGTGCTGTTGATTGCGCGTATCAGCCATAATTGTTTTTTCCCACACCTCATCTGACGGCGACCCTTGCGGGGTGCAAATCTTACGTAAGTCATTCAGCACGGTATTTTTTTCGTGTACAGCCTGCAGACCGCCATACGCTGAGTCGGCTTGCGCCAGAGCGGGTAGCGTTAAAAGGACGGCAATAATCGGAAAAATGGCTCGTTTCATGATAATAATCCTTGTTGTCTATGCGCATCATCTCAAGAGTAAGTGTAGACGGCATACGACTCACTCATCAGCCTGTGTTAATGCCTAAAACTAAATCAGCCAGACGTTGTAGTTTTTCAGGAGGATAGGATGCAAATACAGATTACCGATACGATTACCGAAGACGATCAAAACGCGCTGCTGAGCGGATTGCGTGCGTACAATCGCCAGTTTCTCAGAACCACCAATTTTGGCGACCTGGCAGTGTACTGGCGCGATGAGCACAATGAAATTCTGGGCGGGTTGATCGGCAAAATTAAAGGGGAATGGCTGTGCATTGAGTTTTTATGGATGCATGATTCGCTGCGTAAAGGCGGTTACGGCACAAAATTGATGCAGGCGGCGGAACAAACCGCGCGTGAGAGAGGGTGTCTGCATGCGCTGGTGGATACGATGAGTTTCCAGGCGCTGCCGTTTTATCAGAAAAACGGCTATCAGCTGCAAATGACCCTCGATAACTTCCCGGAAACCGGTGCCGCGCGCCATTATTTGTCGAAAACGTTTTGATGACCGGAAGGTCTGGATGCCGCCTCACTTTCTTGCGCAGCAGAATAGTGTATGTTCTGAACAATCATTTATTTCTTAAGCGGTAAAGAGATGAGACGGATTGAGATAATACTGGGAGAGCTGGAACGGCTGACGCGAGGACTGAATCTTGCCCAGCTGGCGCAGGAAACGGCGTTCACAGCGGAGGCTATCGGCTTTAATCTTGGGCTGGCGCGAAACTCGGTCAGTAAAGATCTCAATCAACTCTGGAATGATGGTCTGGCGATTAAAAGTCGCGGACGCCCGGTATTCTTTCTGCATCGTCAGGCGATTGAAACGCTGCTGGGACGTCAACTGGATGAGTCCGAACGCGAAGTGCAAACCGTGGCCGATCTGTTGCCTGTTCAGGAAGCTCAGGCGACAGACGATCCCTTTTTCGGCCTGATTGGTTACGATCGTAGCCTGCGTGATGCGGTGGAAAAAGGTCGCGCGGCGGTGCTTTATCCCCACGGGCTGCACGTTCTGCTGACCGGTCCTTCCGGTGTGGGCAAAACCTTTTTTGCCGAACTGATGCACCGTTTTGCCTGCGAACGCGCAACGGGAACACCGCCGCCGCTGGTCTATTTTAACTGCGCGGAATACGCCCATAACCCGGAGCTGCTCTCGTCCCATTTATTTGGCCATCGACAGGGGGCCTTTACCGGCGCAAATGAGAATAAACCGGGTCTGGTCGAGCAGGCTGACGGCGGTTATCTGCTGCTTGATGAAGTGCATCGCCTGCCGTATGAAGGTCAGGAAAAGCTGTTCTCAATTCTCGACAAAGGCGAATACCGACCGCTCGGCTCAAGCGCCGTGGCGCGTTCTATTTCGGTCCGTCTGATTTGTGCAACCACCGAACCGGTCAGCTCGGCGCTGCTGCGCACCTTCCAGCGACGTATTCAGGTGTGTATCGACTTACCCGGCATCCGCCAGCGCTCGGTGGAAGAGCAGGTTGAGCTGATCGTCGGCTTTTTACAGCGTGAGAGCCGCAAAATCGAGCGCACGATAAGCATCGATCGTACCCTGCTGCTCTGGCTGCTGAACAAGCCGCTGGAAGGCAATATTGGTCAGCTCAAGAGCGACATTCAGTTTCTCTGCGCCCAGGCCTGGGCCTCGGGGATGACGGAACACAGCGATACGCTACAGCTGGATAAACGTCTGGCAGAAATGCCGTTTAACGCCACGCCGGAACAACGTCTGCTGGTGGGAGCGCTGTTCGAAGGTAAAGAGCATCTGAGCATCGATGCCCGTACGCTGCCCGCACTGAAAAATTCGCTGGCGACCGGAGCCGAAATTGAAGAGAGCGATCTCTTTTACAGCTTCCTGACCCGGGAATATATCAACCTGCGTAACAGCAACGTACCGCCAGCCGAAACTCTGGCGATACTAAAAAATAAACTCAGCTCGATTTTTGAATACGGTCTCTACAGCCGCGACAGCGTGGCGCATCCCCCGCGCTATGGCGATCAGATAGAAGAACGCGTGACGCTGCTGATCGGCTGCGTTGAGCAAGTGCTTGGCTTCACGCTGCCGGAGAATCTGGTTAACCCGCTGCGCAAACACTTTCTGGCGCTGATTGGCTACGTGCAGCGCGGGCTTATTCCCCAGCTTTATTCTTCCAGCCTGATCCTCGATCGCTGTAAAGATGAATACGAAAACGCCACGCTGTTATGCCGAAAAATCAACGAACTGCTGCATATTCAGTGTCCGGCGACGGAGGTGGTCTGGCTGTGCCTGTTCCTCAAAGAGTGTCGGCATTACCGCCAACGAATTGATGCCAGCCCGGACTGTGGGGTGATTTTGATTGCTCACGGCGCGACGACCGCCACCAGCCAGGCGCAGTATGTGAACCGCGTGCTGGAGCGCGAGCTGTTCAGCGCTATTGATATGCCTTTCGAGCAGTCGGTGCATGATACGCTGGAAGCCCTGACGCAGATGATCCAGGTGCGGCAATATCGCCGACTGATTCTGATGGTGGATATTGGCTCGTTGGTCCATTTTGGCAGCACTATCAGCAAATTATTCCAGATAGATGTTCTGCTGATGCCGAACATTACGCTCACCAGCTTGTTGGAAATAGGACTGGATTTAAGTTATGAAACCAGTGACTTACCGCAGCTGGCGGCATTAATGCAGAGCAAAAATATTCCCTGCCAGCTCTGTACGCCGCAGCAGGAAAACAGCGGCAAAGTGCTGGTCATCTCCTGTATCACCGGTATGGGTACGGCGGAAAAAATCAAAAAGGTGCTGGAGGAGAGCTTCGGTGAGCTGATGTCGCAGGACACGCGGATGGTGATCCTCGACTACAACGAAGTCCGCAGCCTGGAGCGCGTTCAGCAGGCGATTAACGCCAGCGAGCGTCTGGCGGGGATCGTTGGCACTTTCCAGCCGGGACTGCCGGATATTCCGTTTATCTCGCTTGAGGAGTTGTTCTCAGAGCAGGGACCTGAACTGGTGCTCAGCCTGCTGACGCCAGATCTCTCCAGCAGTGAACGCCGTCTGGAGATGGAACGCAGCGCGATGCGTTTCATCAGCGCGTTGACCATGGAAAGCATCATTAACCATATTTCGGTGCTCAACCCGCAGCGCATTCTGAAAGAGATGGAAGGGGTGCTGAATCATCTGACCACCGCGCTTTCGCTGAAACCGAGCCGTCAGGTGACACTGCGCTTCCTGATCCACTGCTGCTGTATGGTTGAGCGTATCGTGATTAACCGCAAACCGTTACAGATGGCGTTAGAGAACAAGCCGGATCTGGATATCCGCGCGTTTAGTGTCATTAAATCTGCTTTCCTGCCGATCGAAGAGGCCTATGCCATTCGCTTATCGGACGCGGAATATTTTTATATCTACGAACTGCTGTATAGCTAATCTCTTGTCTGGTGGGGCTTTGCGCCCCGCCAGCATCCACCACTCCCCCGCGTGACACAAATTCTGGCACAGCCTTTGCTCTGTTTACCTATGTCTATGTAATCGAGCCTGGAGGCCATTTTGACTACCACTGAATCCTTGCCCCAGATCCTGCTGCTGACCCATGGCGGCTGGGGGCAACAGCTTTGCAACAGCCTGCGCATGGTGATGGGTGAAATCAAAGGCGTAACGGAAATTGCGTTGATGCCCGTTGATACGCTCGGCGAGTTTTATCAGCGCGTTGAAGCCGTGGTGAAAACCATGCCGGAAGGTTCACTGATCCTGACCGATTTTATTGGTGGCACCACTTCTAACGTAGCGGCGCGGCTGAGCGCTGATTACCCGGTGGCAGTGATTTCCGGGCTGAACGCCTCTTTGTTACTGGAGGCGCTGGACAAACGCGAGCAGGGCCAACTGACTACCTGTGTGGCCGAACTGGTTGAGGCCGGGCGTAGCAGCTGCCTGGACGTTGTTGCTCACGTACGTCAATTACAACAATCACAATAAGGATTAAACATCATGGCAAACATCGTCTTATGTCGTATCGATAGCCGTCTGATTCATGGACAGGTTGTGACTAAGTGGGTTGGACAATCTCAGGCAAACCGGATTGCGGTGGTTAGCGATGAGCTGGACGCCGACCCATTTATGAAAAATATCTACCTGATGGCAGCGCCGCCAAATATCAAAGTGGATTGCTTCGGTAACCAGAGTTTTGCCGCCGCATGGAAAGAAAATCAGCTTGGTGACGGCAAGGTTCTGGTGCTGTTCCCCTCTCTGGCGGCGGTTCAGGAAGCGGTCCAGTTGGGGTTTGATGTCACCACCATTCAGGTCGGCGGACTGGGCGGTGGGCCAAACCGCAAAGCGGTATTCCAGAACATCACGCTAGATGAAAAAGACGTCGGCATTCTGAGCGACCTGAAAAATCGTGGGATTCAGGTGTTCTTCCAGACTATCCCGGAAGATAAGCCGCAGTCGCTGGACGATATCCTGAAAAAATTCTAATCCTTTGATAACAGGGTAAAAAACTATGGATACTTTAGTTTTCGCAAGCCTGATGGGGTTGTATTACTGGTTTGCCCGATTACGCCTTGGCTACACCTTTTCCGCCATGCTGCTACAGCCGGTGGTGATTGCCGTATTCGTTGGCCTGCTGTTAGGCAATATGGAAACGGCGATGATCATTGGCGCAGGTATGCAACTGGTTTACCTCGGCGTGACCTCTACGCCGGGCGGCAACGTCCCGTCGGATCCGGCGCTGGCTGCCTGTATTTCAATCCCTATCGCCGTGAAGGCCGGAATGGACCCGAACCTGGCCATCGCACTGGCGATCCCGTTTGGTGTTATCGGTGTGTTCCTCGACCAGTTGCGCCGCACGTTAAACGCCGCGTGGGTACATATGGCCGACAAGCACGCGGAAACGGCCAATATGGCGGGCATTATGCGCTGTGCGTTCCTCTACCCGGCATTACTCGGGCTGGTGTTGCGTTTCCCGGTCGTCTTCGCCGCTAACTATTTTGGTCAGGACGTGGTGGAAAGCTTCCTGAAGCTGATGCCGCACTGGCTCACCCACTCTTTTGAAATTATGGGCGGCATTCTGCCGGCGCTGGGCTTCGCCATCACCATTATGGTGATCGGTAAAAAGAGCCTACTGCCGTGGTTTATCGGCGGATTCTTTGCGGTGCTGTACCTGAAGGTGGACATCATGGCGATGGCGATCTTTGGTACCTGCGTGGCCTTCCTGATTAAAGGTCTGGCGAAAAATGAAGGAGCAGCATGATGAGCAGCGACGTAATGCAGCATGAACTGGTGGAGCGCGCGCGTGAAAGCGGCGCGCTGACCAAAGCAGACATCACTAAAGCCTGGTTTATCTACTGGCTGGGCGCGGAAGTTTCCAGCTCCTATGAGCGTTTGCAAAGCCTGATTTTCTGCGCCTCGATGACGCCGATCATCAAAAAGCTTTACCCACAAAAAGAGGAGCAGGTGGAAGCGCTAAAACGCCATCTGAACTTCTTCAACTCTGAACAGACGTTCGGGGCGGTGATTCAGGGGATCTCCATTGCGATGGAGGAGCAGAAAACACGCGGCGAGCCGATTAGCGACGCTTCGATCACTGGGATTAAAACCGGCTTAATGGGGCCACTGGCCGGGATGGGCGACTCCATCATCTGGGCCGCCGTTATGCCGCTATTAATCGCTATTTTCATCCCGTTCGCGGCCAATGGCAGCGCGATGGGCGGAATTGTACCGTTAATTCTTTATCCCGCTATTACGCTGGCTATCAGCTACGGCATGGTGCACAAAGGCTATACGCTGGGGCGTGACTCGATTATCGGTCTGCTGCAGGGAGGGCGGATTAAGGAGCTTATCTACGGTGCGAACGTGCTGGGTCTGATCATGATGGGCGCGCTTTCCGCGAGCTACGTTAAGATCACCACCCCACTAAAACTCAGCGCCCTGAAAGGCTCTGAAGTGGTGGTCCAGCAAATTCTCGACTCTATTGCCCCCGGTCTGTTGCCGCTGGCGGCGGTGTTCGCCATCTACTTTTATCTGGTGAAGAAAGGACCGCGTTACACCACGATTCTGCTGTCGATTGTGGCGCTCAGCGTGGTTTGTTCGCTGTTGGGAGTGCTGTAAGCCATGACACAGAATATTTATCAACAACTGGGGCTAAAACAGGTCATTAACGCCTGCGGCAAGATGACGATTCTGGGCGTTTCCAGCGTAGCGCCGGAGGTGATGCAGGCCACCGCGCGGGCGGCCTCGGCCTTTGTTGAAATTGATCGGCTGGTGGACCGTACCGGCGAGCTGGTTTCCCGCTATACCGGCGCGGAGGACAGCTATATCACCTCTTGTGCGTCGGCGGGCATTGCTATCTCTGTCGCCGCAGCCATTACTCGCGGCGACCCGGCGCGAGTCTCGCTAATGCCCGATAGCACAGGTATGGCGAATGAAGTGGTCATGCTGCGTGGGCATAACGTTGACTACGGGGCGCCAATCACCAGCGCGATTCGCCTGGGCGGTGGTCACGTGGTGGAAGTCGGCTCAAGTAATCTGGCGGCCCGCTGGCAGCTGGAGAGCGCGATTACCGATAACACTGCCGCGCTGTTGTACGTGAAATCGCACCACTGCGTGCAGAAGGGCATGTTGAGCATTGCAGATTTTGTGCAGGTCGCGCAGGTTCACAACCTGCCGTTGATTGTCGATGCCGCTGCCGAGGAGGATTTACACGCCTGGGTGGTGAGCGGGGCGGATATGGTGGTCTACAGCGGGGCAAAAGCCTTTAACGCGCCAACCTCCGGGTTTATCACCGGGAAGAAACAGTGGATTGCCGCGTGTAAAGCGCAGCACCACGGGATTGCCCGGGCGATGAAAATCGGCAAAGAGAATATGGTTGGGCTGGTGTATGCCCTGGAAAACTATCATCAGGGGCAGGCCGTGGTGACAGCTGAGGAACTCCAGCCCGTGGCACAGGCGATATCAGCGATTCCCGGACTGGACGCCGATATTGAGCAGGACGAAGCCGGACGCGCCATCTGGCGGATTCGGATTCGGGTGAACGCGCAGGCGATGGGGCTGGATGCTTATGCTGTAGAAGCGCAACTTCGCGGGGGCGATATCGCGATTTACGCTCGTCGTTACAACCTTCATCAGGGCGTTTTTAGTCTTGATCCGCGTACGGTCGCAGAAGGGGAAATGGCGTTGATCGTAGCGCGATTAAAGGAGATTGCAGACCATGCAGCACATTAATTTTTATCGGAATAAAGTGGCCGTTAACGTACTGGCGAAGGATATCGCCAATGCGCGGGAAATCTATGATGCTGCCGAAGGCCATGCGGTGATCGGCGTGCTTTCCGCGCAGTTTACGTCAGTTGATGAGGGCGTTCGGGAAGTTAAACGCTGGATGACGGAGGTGCCGTCGATCTCCGTCGGGCTGGGGGCTGGCGACCCGGCACAGTATTACAAAGCGGCGATGATAGCTTCAACGGTTCATCCGGCGCACGTCAACCAGACCTTTACCGGCTGCGGGTTTGCGGCAGGGGCGCTGGCGGTAACAGGCGGCGAACAAACCCATATCAATGCGCTGGTCAGCCCGACGGGTACACCCGGAGAGGTGCTGATCTCGACGGGCGTCAGCAGTAGCCAGGGCACGCCAGCCCGCGTTTCCTGCGATGCAGCGGTACGGATGATGTTGGATTCAGGGGCTCACGCGGCGAAGTTCTTCCCGATGGGGGGAGAGCGGTCGCTGCCTGAGTTGTACGCGCTGGCGACGACCGCTGCGCGCAACGGCATGACGCTGATTGAACCGACGGGCGGGATCGATCTCAATAACTTCGGCATTATCCTGAAAACCTGTCTGGAGGCGGGAGTGCCCCGCGTGATGCCGCATGTTTACAGCTCGATTATCGATCCACAAACGGGTAATACCCGGCCTGAAGATGTCGCCAGGTTAATGGAGATAGTGAAAGAGATGGTGTGATGTTGCTATCGCCGGATGGCACATAAAAGATGCCCGGTAAGCGTTAGGTTTCACCGGGCATTTTTGCGAACACCATTCCCGGAAAATGAATACATTGCAAAAGTATGTATTTATTCGCCAGAGCGCCTCGCAGATGAAGAGTTTCCCTGATGTTGGTTGCGCTGCTGGCGAGTAAGGTTCCGTCATCTTGTTCTTTTGGTGACGGATCGCCATGAAAAAACCTACAACTTCTACCCCGCATGATGCAGTTTTTAAAAAGTTCTTAAGCCATCCAGAAACGGCGAGGGATTTTCTTGATACCTATCTTCCAGCGTCATTACGTGAATTTTGCGATCTGAACACACTGAAGCTGGAATCCGGGAGTTTTATTGAAGAAGACCTGCGTGCCAGCTATTCCGATGTACTGTGGTCACTAAAAACAAGGACTGGAAAAGGCTATATCTATGCGTTGATTGAACACCAGAGTTCGCCGGATGCGCATATGGCGTTCCGGATGATGCGTTATGCTATTGCCGCAATGCAGAGCCATCTTGATGCCGGAAACAAAACGCTGCCGCTAGTGGTGCCGATACTTTTTTATCATGGCGTTGCTAGCCCGTACCCTTTTTCACTATGCTGGCTGGATGAGTTTGACGATTCAGAAACTGCGCGGCAGCTTTATGGCGCGGCTTTCCCGCTGGTAGACATCACGGTGGTATCTGATGACGAGATTATGCAGCATCGGCGCATGGCGCTACTGGAACTTGTCCAAAAGCATATACGTGAGCGCGATTTGATGGTGCTGGTCGATAAACTGGTTGCCCTGCTGATTAAGGGACACGCTAATGACAGTCAGGTAGAAACGCTATTTAATTACCTGGTACAGTCCGGCAGCGCACCGCGCTTTGAAGCGTTTATTCGTGAGGTTGCCAGGCGCGTTCCTCAACACAAGGAGAGATTAATGACGATTGCAGAATGCTTACGTGAGTCGGGGCGAAGAACAGGATTGCTGGAAGGCAAACTCGAAGGCAAAAAGGATGAAGCGTTGCGGATCGCCCATGCCATGCTTGAGAAGGGCATCGATCGTGAACTGGTGCTGATGATTACCGGGCTTTCCATCGATGAGCTCACGGCACACTCCGACTAATTATCCTTTTTTCCATTATGCTTTTTTCTTCTTGCTGATGCTTTTTCGTTTTTTAAACCGCAGCTGCCTTCCCGCTATAGTCATTTCATTACTCATCAGGCGGTTATTTCAAAAGGATAAAAACGTGAAACTGAAAATACCTCATTTTGCAGCCGGGACGGTGGTATTACTGGCGGGATTATTGCTGGCAGGGTGCGATCAGCCGAGCAATGACGCGAAACATATCAAAGTGGGCGTCATTAACGGCGCAGAGCAGGACGTGGCGGAGGTCGCGAAGAAAGTAGCCAAAGAGAAATACGGCCTGGACGTTGAGCTGGTGGGCTTCAGTGGCTCATTATTACCCAACGATGCCACTAATCATGGTGAACTGGATGCCAACGTCTTCCAGCATCGTCCGTTCCTCGAACAGGATAATAAAGCGCATAACTACAAGCTGGTGGCGGTGGGCAATACCTTTGTTTTCCCGATGGCCGGTTATTCGAAGAAAATCAAAACTATAGCGGAACTGAAAGACGGCGCAACGATTGCAATACCTAACGATCCGACCAACCTTGGGCGGGCGCTGTTGTTGCTGCAAAAAGAAAAGTTAATCACCCTGAGAGCGGGGACAGGTCTATTGCCTACGGCGCTGGATATTACTGATAATCCACGGCATCTGAATATCATGGAACTGGAAGGCGCACAGCTACCACGTGTACTGGACGATCAGAAAGTAGATGTGGCGATTATCAGTACCACTTATATCCAACAAACCGGACTTTCTCCGGTGCATGACAGCGTATTTATCGAAGATAAGAACTCACCGTATGTGAATATTCTGGTGGCGCGAGAAGACAACAAAGATGCCGAAAATGTGAAAGTATTCCTGCAATCTTATCAATCACCGGAAGTAGCAAAAGCGGCGGAAACCATCTTCAACGGCGGCGCGGTTCCGGGCTGGTAATTAACCCCTTGCCGCGCCGGTTGGGATTAAACCGCTCTGGCGCGGCGACGTGAGTCCATTGAGATCAGCACTACCGATGAGAGGATCAGCATCGTGCCCAGCCAGTCAGGCAGGGTGAACGTAATACCTAACAGCAGCAGAGACAGCAACGCGCTGCTCAGCGGTTCCGCGCAGCTCAAAATGCTCGCTTTCGGGCCGCCAATCATCTGCGCACCTTTCAGGTAAAGGCTAAACGTGAGTGACGTACCGATGACCACGAGATAGAAAAACGCCAGAATCAAACTACCATTGACGACAAAGTTGGTTCCCTGCCCGGCATAAAACGGCAGCAGGATCATCCCGCCAATTAACATACTCCAGCCAACAACCGGCAGCGTACCGTAGCGCGCGATAAGCGTTGAAGGGTAGGTGGTATAAAACGCGGCGGCAAATGCGGAGGCAATTCCCCAGAACAGCGCGGCAGGTGAAATAGACAGCGACGTCGGGTTACCGTGGGTGACCAACAGGAACGTGCCAATGAGCGAGGTCAGGATCGCGGTTAGCACCAAAATACCCGGTCGCGCTTTACGTACAACGGAAAACCACGCCACGATAATGGTCGGTGATAAAAATTGCAGTACCGTCGCGGTGGCGGCGTTAGATTTTTCGATGGTTAACAGAAAGGTCAACTGTACGGTAAGCGCGCCTACCACGGAGAAAATCAGCAGGCTAATCGCGTCTTTGCGGTTTTTGATAATGGAGAATACTTTGTCGCCGTGAACGAAAGAGAGCATCAGCAGAATAAGTCCGGCGAAAATCAGACGCGTCATGGTCAGGAACTGAGATGACATCTGACTTTGCTCCATGATGTACTGTGCACAAACGCCCGAACTTCCCCACAATACGGCGGCAATCAGGACGTTCATCATCCCTCTTCTGGTGGAACCCATCTTTCCCTCGGCATGTTGTTTTGTTTTATTTGTGTGCAGGCATCATAGCAGAGTTAGCCGCGATTTCTGCCAGCACATCCGCAATCAGCCAGTCATTAAAGACTTTCACCTCCGGACGCATTACCGCGTGTTGCGGCGTGACGATGTAGTATGACCACGTCAGTGGCCAACGGGTGTCGGGGTGAAGTTGCACCAGTTGTCCGTCGGTAAGTAACTGCTGAACCAGCGCCCGGCGAACGATAGCCACCCCCTGACCGCTGATTGCCGCCAGGATCACCGCAGAGGTGGAGTTGATGTGCAGTCCACTGTCGCGGACGGTCGGGGCATGGGTAGCGTTCAAGACATCATCCCAGGCAGGAAAATGAGCACCGGGGTGGGGAGTGTCGTCGTGGATCAGCTTTTGCGCGGCCAGCCATTCCCCGCAGGCGATTTTATCTACCGGTACCATTCTTGGGCTGCAGACCAGAACGGCTTCTTCATCCATTAACCAGGTTTTGTTGACGCCGGGCCAGTCACCTTGGCCGCAGCGTACGCCCAGATCGGCTTCGCCGTGGGCGACATCCATCAGCTTTTCCGTCACATTCAAACGTAATTCGATGTTTTCATGCGTTTGTGAGAAACGATTGAGACGACTCATCAACCAGTTCATGACCAGGACCTGCGACGCGGTAATAATTACCACTGAGCGTGCCCGACGGCCGCGCAGCTTGTTGAGTCCGGATTCCAGGTTATCCAGTCCCAGAGTGATGTCGCGTAATGCGTCCTGTGCTTCGCTGACCAGCGTGAGGCGTTCTTTGCCCGTGCGGGTGCGATGTAACAGTGGATGGCCTACCCAATCTTCCAGCGCACGCACCAGTTGCCCAACGGCTGCAGGCGTCACGCCCAGTTCCTGCGCCGCGCCGGTGAAGCTGCCATGACGGGCGGTGGCTTCAAAAGCGTGTAACCATTTTAGCCGATTGAGTGAACGCATCTGCTGTTTTCCATTCTTGTTAACTGTTTTCAGTATACGCCAACGAGATAGATTTTCTTTCTTGAGATGCTATTTCTTCTCAGTCGTCAACCTCTGAAACGAGTGGCATCTTTAGCGCATCAACGGATTCTTTAAACGAGGTTAACGATGAGCGCATTATTTGCCGGAAAGAAATTGTTAGTAGTGGGTGGGACCAGTGGGATGGGGTTCGAAACGGCGAAACTGATCCTTCAGGGCAGCGGTAGCGTGGTGCTGGTAGGCAACCGCGCCGACAAAGCAGAGCAAGCGCGTCAAACTCTGGCGACGTTGGGTGATGTCGCGGTGATTGTTGCGGATTTGATGTCGGAAGCCGGAACGCAGCAGGTGATGGCCAGGTTGAATGCTGATCATAAAGACATCAACCTGTTAGTGAATGCGGCTGGTGTGTTTTTCCCGAAACCTTTTACTGAACATGAAGTTGAAGATTATGAGCTATATATGAGCCTCAATCGGGCGACGTTTTTCATTACCCGCGAGGTGGTGCGCAATATGTTGGCAGACAATATTAACGGCGCCATCGTGAATATTGGTTCAATGTGGGCGCAACAAGCGGTGGGCGCGACGCCTTCATCGGCCTATTCGATGGCCAAAGCAGGTCTGCATGCGTTAACCAAAAATCTGGCTATTGAGCTGGGCGCGCATGGGATTCGCGTGAACGCTGTTTCGCCAGCGGTCGTGCATACACCCATCTATGAAGGATTTATCCCGAAAGAAGATTTACAAGGTGTGATGAGCAGCTTTGACAGTTTCCACCCAATCGGTCGGGTTGGTATGCCGCTTGACGTTGCCGAAACCGTCGCGTTCCTGCTGTCAGACAAGGCAGGTTGGGTGACTGGCGCTGTCTGGGATGTCGATGGGGGAGTTATGGCCGGGCGTAATGCCTGACAGGGGCTGATGCTGCGCATGACAAAACGCCTGCTTATACGAAACAGGCGTTTGTGCACGATCGGAAAAATTAAGTGCGCTGAGAGTCCAGCAGCTCGTTATTTTTCACAACATCCTGGGCTTTGGTATAGCTTTCAATCAGTAACTGATAAGCCGGGAAGATTTTGGTATAGACTTCAGCCCATTCTGCTGCGTCTTCCCGATTCCAGGTTTTCTGCAGTTCGGACGCAACCGCGGCAGTATCCATCGGCACGACGCCAGCCTGTACGACGCGGGCCATGGTGATCTCCTGCGCCATTTTGCTGTAAGTACCGGAAGCATCGATGACGGCAAAGACTTTATAGCCTTCTGCTACCGCGCTGATGGCCGGGAATGCCATGCATACACTGGTGATGGTACCAGCAATAATCAGCGTCTTACGGCCTGTCGCTTTTACCGCCGCAACAAACTCTTTGTTATCCCAGGCGTTAATTTCACCTTTGCGTGCGACATAATGTGCGTGAGGTGCGTTCTCATGAATTTCCGGAATAAGCGGACCGTTTGGCCCCTGCGGCACAGAGGCGGTGGTAATCACCGGCATTTTGCATAAGGTGGCGATTTTTGCCAGAGCCGTAGCTCTTGCACGCAGTTCAGTCATTGGCATATCGCCAACGGTCTGGAACAGGCCGCTTTGATGATCGATAAGCAACATAACTGCGTCATTGACATCAATCACTGGGCGTTGGCCATTAAAATTAGCGGGTGTAGACATGATCCATTCCTTGTTGTTGCTTTTTGCAGGTTATCTAACCTGCAGTAAAGTCTATAATCGCCTGGGCGATATCCATTTTTGCTCTACAGCTAATTAACCATTATTGACATCATCATGGTTAATTTCAGGGGGAGGCTAAAGCTATCTTTATCAGAACAGCCTTAGTGAACTAATTTCCTCCGACCCTATGAAAATAACAATGCCTGTTATTATGAAATTATATTTCTGCATTCATATTATTTTATGGTGTGTGTTGGAAGTAAGAGGGGTAGATATCGGTGGGTATTTCTGACTGATTTGTTTTTATACGGTTATTATTATTGTGAAATAAAATGAATATTAACGATATATCTTCAATGTCAATTTTGTGACTAATGCCACGGTTTTCTTGAGAGTAATGATCATGTCTATTTTATTTACTAAGTCATTATTGAATTAAGTAAATTCTCAGATTGATATTTATTGTGCTCCTCCGAACAGCAGAGGAGCACGGTATTAATATTACGGCTCAATCGGCGTCAGATAATCCAGTCGTAGCGGCTCGGCCAGTAGATCGTTCATTTGCAATACAAACGACTGGAAATGCGGCAGGGCGATATGTTCGTCCAGGCCAGCCTGACCGCGCCAGGATTCACGCACATAAAATACATCTGGCGTGTCGCGTAACTGGAACAGCGCATACTCAATATTGCCCTCCTCCCGGCGCGTGGGCAGTAAGAGAGCCTGTAGCGCCTGTTTCAGGGCATCTATTTTCCCTGGTTTGGCTTTCAGTACTGCAATAATTGAAATCACTTCTGCATCAGACATGTTAAAACCCCTCCAACACAATCTTGCCGACCGAGCGACCCGTTTCAATTTGCGCGTGAGCTTTTTGCAGATTCGCCGCCGTGATCGCGCCAAAATGTTCACCCAGCGTGGTATGGATAGTGTGGTCGTCGATCAACTGGGCCACGCGGGTCAATAGCTGATGCTGGGCAATGATGTCGTGGGTGGTAAACATCGAACGGGTAAACATAAACTCCCAGTGCAGCGAAATGCTTTTGGCCTTCAGCGGACGCGCATCAAGGGTTTGCGGATCGTCAATCAGCGCCAGTTTCCCCTGTGGAGCGAGGGCAGCAATAATTTGCGAGTAGTGCTGTTCGGTATTGTTCAGGCTGGCAACGTGCGTCACCTCTTTAATACCTATCCGTGCCAGCTCTTCCGTCAACGGCTTGCTGTGGTCAATCACATGATGAGCGCCCGCTTCACGTACCCATTTCTGGCTTTCCGCACGTGATGCGGTACCAATGACGGTCATTTTGGTCAGCTTACTGGCCAGTTGCGTCAGAATAGAACCCACGCCGCCAGCCGCGCCGACAATCAGTAACACATCGCCTTCGTTGCCGTTTTCCTCAATGCCCAGGCGGTCGAAAAGCATTTCCCAGGCGGTGATTGCGGTCAGCGGTAGCGCTGCCGCAGAGGCGTTATCCAGCGATCGCGGTTTCAGCGCGGTGATTCGTTCATCAACTAACTGAAATTCGCTGTTACTGCCCGCACGTCCCAGGGCCCCGGCGTACCAGACTTCATCGCCAGGCGAGAACAAAGTAACGGCTTCGCCCACGGACTTCACCACACCAACGGCATCCCAGCCCAGTACGCGCGGCACATCAGCGTTAAAACCTTCGCGGACCTTGGTATCAACGGGGTTGACGGAAATGGCTTTCACTTCAACCAGCAGATCGTGCCCGCTGGCGACCGGCATGGGCAGCTCAATCTCTTGTAAAAATTCAATGTTATTGCCGTCGGTCGCGGCACGGGTAATGGCGATGGCTTTCATATTCTCTCCGGTCACAGGAATCAGTTGAATAATTCGATGGTAAACCGGTAACAGAACGGGAAAAATAGCCCTACGGCGACAGGACTTATACTCGGGGAGTGAAAATGTTCCGGCTTGAAGATCTCACGTTGTTTGTCCGCGCCGCGGCGCTGAATAGTTTTAGCGATGCGGCACGCGAAGCCGGCGTTCAGCCTGCTCAGGTCAGTTCTGCTATCAAGCGTCTGGAGTCTACGTTGACTATCCGCCTGTTCGCTCGCTCCACGCGCAGCCTGCGCCTGACGCCGGAAGGCGAGATTTGGTTGCCCTATGCCCGCCAGATGCTGGACGTGATGCATGCCGGGCTGCAAAAAATTCAGACCCCGGAAGATGAAGTTTCTGGCACGCTGCAAATCGCGGTTCCTTCCGATCTTGGGCGGAATTTGCTGCTGCCGGTCTTTCAATCTTTTCGACGCCGCTATCCTGCGCTGCGTTTGCGGATCTTTTTCTCCGATCAGGTGACGGATGTTTTTAAAGATCCTGTCGACGTCGCATTTCGTTATGGCAATACCGAAGATGCGTCATACATTGCGCTGCCCGTTGCGCCGGGTAACCGACGCGTGCTGGTGGCATCCCCGGATTGGGTTTTACAACACGGAGCGCCGAAAACCCCGGAAGATTTAGCGCAGCTGAACGCCATGACCTTTGTCTTACGTGGACGCCTGCACGACCGCTGGACCTTTACGCACGACGGCGAGGTCAGCAGCGTGCAGGTCAACGGCACGATTATGAGCGATGATGCCGAAGTGATCCGACGGCTGGCGATTGCGGGTGAGGGGATTGCCTACAAGTCGTGGCTGGATGTTAGCGAGGATGTACGCGAAGGGCGATTGCAGTTGCTGATGACGGATTATCAGGGAGAGAAAGTCCCGCTGAATATGATTTGCCCGCATCGTAAGCAGCTTTCAACGGCGGTACGCTTGCTGCATGACGCCGTGAAGGCGCGATGTGAAATGCTGGCGCAGAGCTAAGATACGCTTTGCGCCAGTACATTACTGTGGTGTGACTTAGTCTTTTTTCGCTGCGTTAGCAAAGAAAATATCAGACTGAATGTCTTTGGTGCGGATGGTAAACAGCTGATTAGTGAGATCTTCCGTTAACTTCTCGGCATCGGCCATGATGCGCAGGTTGAAGTCATTCAGCATTTTATCTGCGGCAGGTTTATTGGTTTTCGCCATCTTCAGATATTCTGCTTCGACCTCTTTTTGCTCCTTCGCCACTTTATCTTCCCACGCTTTGTAGGCCTTTTTGACGATTGGCGCGAGCTTCGGATAATCGGTCATCGTCAGCGTCTGCAATTTACGATATTTCCAGTAGATGGATTGATCGTCAGCCTTATCTGTACCCATTGTATAGTTGGCCGGATATGCTTTCAGGCCGCTGTAATACGGAACAAAGGCGGTGAGATCGGCCATACCCAGACCAATGTAGGTGGTTTCACCGATCTCTTTCGGCAACCACGGACGTACCTGCATAACGTGCGCTTCATAGGTGCGGAAGACGCTGACCGGACGCCACGGCTCTTTACCGTTCAGGCCGTTGGTGTACGGGTCATGGCTGGTGCCTTCATAGTGGCTACGCAGCACGGCTTTCACATCGTCCAGCGTCATTTTCTTCTCTGGCTTCATGAAGACCGGGAATTCACGTCCTTTGGCCATATCCTGATTTACGGAAGGATTGAACTCTTTCTGGATGGTCCAGACGCGAGGATCGTTGTACGTACGGTCACGCTCGTCATCACGGGTATAAGCTTTAGAGAAGTTGAATTTGCCGTCTTTCGCCGGGTCGTACAGGCCTTTTTCCGTTGCGAATTGAATCAGATTTTTTGACGCCATCATGTCCGGGTTTTTAGGATCGTAATCCTGTAGGCGGCCCTGATTACCGGTGGCGAAATATTGGTTATTGGGCAGGCGCTGCGCCATCCACTGGTGGCCGCTGCCGGTTTCCAGGTACCAAATTTCGTTATCGTCGACGACGGCAACGCCAAATCCTTCACCAGCACCGACGGTTTCAACAATATGTCCCAGCAGCGCAACGGCCTCACGTGCGGTTTTGCTCTGCGACAGCAGAACATCCGGGATATCGTCTTCAGTGATCCCTTTATCCTCAACGTACGGGTCGGCGGCCAACGCTTTTGGTGAAGCAAAAATAGACTCTGTCCCACTCACGCCGACGCCCAGTTCGTTAAATCCGGTTGCGCCATGCAGTTGAGTTTTCCAGTTTGGGACGGTGGTATAACGCAGAGAGTTTTTCGGCAGTGGCCAGGTAAAATCATTCGCGCCATTATGTGCTTTGGTGCTGTATACCCCGGTCTGATTCTGTTTTGCCGAATGAATGACAAAATGCTGTGCTTTCAGGGCATCGCTGTCTGCGCTACGGGCGACCAACATGGAGCCGTCCGCTGATGCTTCATTGCCGACCAGCAGGGTCGTACAAGCAAAACCTGATGAAACAACCGCCAAATTTATTGAAAGTGCAATCAGGCACTTTTTAAAAGTAAACATTACGTATCCCTCATATGTACGCCAAAAATACACCGGAAACATACCGTTTCCTGAAATGCGATAACGCCTGAACGCTCAGACATTACTCGCGAGAGAGATAAACGTCCCTGCCCACGTCTTCTCCAAATATTCATTCGTAGATTGAAGTCTTCTGGACAAAATAACATGTCCATTTCGCTTAATTATTACGCAACGAATATCCTGATATTCAGGATGTTTCCTGATTCGCGGTGAAGAATAGAATGGCTTATTAGTGGATTCAGTGACCTGTGTCGCGTAAGTTAATGATGACAAATGTGAATCCCGTGGAAGCACCGTGCTTTTTGTTTCCGGATATGACGTTACCTTTTGCGGCAATACAGCGAGGGAACATTGGAACTGGCGAAAATCCATGCGCCCTTATACTCCTCCATGACCAGGCTCAGGCTGCGTCCGGTCTGCCGATAAAACCCGGGCAACGTATTGTTGATATCCGCTTCATCGGCCGTGTCGGCGAAGGTTTTGACAACTTGCATGGCCTGTAATACCCGTGCATCACGCTGTTGGGTGTAGCTGAAATAGATGTTCCTGCTGATGTCTGAGATATTACGCCCATACAGCTTACCGGTAATTGTCGATAATCCTTCCTGGTTGTACATCCGAAATGAAACCGTTCCAGCAAAGCGGTTGCTGCCAATATTCCATTCAACGTTTCCCACGCAACTTAGCGGCTTTTCGGCATAACGTGAATACCATAGCCAACTACCTGAACCGAGTAGGGTAACCAGGCCAATAGTGAGCAAGATTATGTGGCGTGTTTTTTTCATTGCCCGCGCATCCAGTAATAATGGGTAGTACAAAATGCGTGGGCATCTATCCGCGCATCTTTATCGCATACAAATGCTACCATCCTCTCTGCTTTGAGGTAGCCGGATAGAAACACGTGCTTGTTGTTTTCACAGAGTAAAGGATGAAGCTGCATCAGATTGAAATAGCCATGCTGGTCATACTCATTTGGAGAGTAATAAATTTTGCAGTTTTGCCGCGAAGGGATCTGCATGGAAACAGAGACAAACTTACTAAATGGCATAACCGGGCGAGTCTGATACCACACCAGCCAGATAACCAGAGTGGCGATAACAACACTAACGCTAAATAAAATGTTCCACCAGGAGATCTGCGTCGTTTGTTGTGGTGCGGTAAGAATTACCTTTGCAGGCGCGCGCTCCTCAATAACCGGTGACTGGGAAACGTCACTCTGAGGATCCGGTATCACTTCGACCTGAGCGTTTTCATTCAATCTTAGCCCACGGCGGGAAATAGTTTTCACCGTATCGCGCGGTAGTCCCACTTCCGCCAGCGCATTACGTAACGTCAGAATTGCCTGGTAGAACGTGTTGGTGGTGGTGACATTATTTCTCTCTCCCCAACCCACTATCATCAACGTGTTCTGGGAAACAATGTCACTTGCGTGAGTAATTAAATAGAGAAAACAGAGCGAAGCAGGGAGCTGGAGTTGTATTGTGCGCCCGGTCTGACGATTGACCAGACTTTTGCTATCAGGATTAAATTCGACCAACTGATTGATAAGATACAATTGCCCAGCCCTCAGTAACCAAAACGTATCACAGCGTGTCCTTGCACACCCCTTAAATTTTACATCCAAATCGATAAGACGCCTCACTCTTTGTACATGATCGAAGATAAGAATTTCACTTAGGGGATAAAAACCCTTCAAATACAACAAGTTATTAACCTAATTTCTTAGGTTGGAATTAGCTAATGTTAAATAATGAGAATTCATTACAGTTTTATCTGGGTTATCATTATATTTATCCACAGAGCGACAAGGGTGATTAAGTTATCTGAATTGTGTAATTAACATGTAACCTTTACATCGGTTATTTTTTAGCAAATAGTGCTTTTTTAAGATTTATCCTAGGATTTTAATTTATGCATAAAATTCCTAATGCCCAGATTGTTATTCTGAGATAAAACATAAAAAAACTTAGCGGTATGGCATTGCTTACCGTATGTACATATTAGCGCATCAAGAGTTTATTACATTTTTTTAGGGTTGCTGTTATTAACTGACAAGGAATGTCATGCGTGTCGGATTGACACATTTATTTACCGATGAAATATTTATGGAAAAATAACAGGAGTCATTTTTTATGAACAGATCCCCATCACAGAGTATTCGTTGCATAAGCTGTGAATTATCCTGTCAATTATTTCCGGATACTGCGGTACGCGCCAGGTACTGTCACCGTGCCGCTTTTGCGATCTGGCCGGAGGGAAATGGCTTTCTGCAAAGAGGCGTTATTGAAAAACTTCTGCTTAATAATCAAAACCATTTGTCGCGCGGGTTTATTTTTGTGGATTTCTCCTTTCCAAACCTGCGCCTGTTCGCCGACCCGCAATGGGTTGACCGTCTGGCTTATAGCGGCATGCATATTGTTTTGATAGCGGACCGGAACCTGGCGCCGTTAGCCAATTACTGGTTGTCGAAAAGCAATAAAATACAAGGCATTATCTATTCTGATGATGATGATGACGTACAGCATCAGAAAATGAGACGATTATTTACTGGTCATCTCGCTAACAGTAAACGTGGGCGCACACTCAACTACACAGAAATGATATTACTGAAGCGATTTGTCTCAGGAAAAAGTATTCAGCAAATTACCCAAATAGATAATATTGATATTAAGAAAATATATGTCTATAAGCTCCGGCTTGAAGATAAGTTGGGCCATAGTATTCATCAAATACTATCGAATATTTTATAAAGCATTTCTGATTTTTATTATTTCACATCCTTGCGATGTGGTGGACGCTCTACGCCTGATAGCAGGAGGCTACTATGCCAAATCCAAAATCTTACTCTCGTATTGCCATCGCGGTTTCAGCCGCATTAACGTCTATGGTATTTTCAGCCCATGCAGCCTGGGTTGATGTTGATAGTCTTCCTTCCAGCGGTCTGGTTAGCAGTCTGCCCCCGGAATTGCAGGCAATAATCCCTGCGCAGGCCAATGCCAATTTCGCTAAAACCAGTGCCATGCCAAATTATGTTTATCAGTGGAGTGCGGGCACCATTCCCGTTTATGGTAATGGAATAACGTTAAATGGGCCAGGCGCAGAAGCCTTTGAACATTCCCTTACCGTTATTCAAAATAATAAAACAGGGAGTCCTGGCGTTATTTTCGGTGACGACCTGACGATCCGCACCCAGTCGAAAAATGCCGCCAATAATGGTAAAGATGTTGATGGTATTCGCACGCATGGGGCCAATACGCCGGATAACCCGGTCTTTATCATCACCGGAGATCGCACCAGTATTTATGTGGATGGTCAGGATGGTGATGGTATTAACGCCGGTTATAACGCGATAGGCCAGGGCTGGATAGGCTCGGCTAATATCTACGTCGGTGACGATCTGTACATCAAAACGACGGGTAACCAGGGACGTGGTATCACCGCCAATGCCATGCGAGATGCGACGCTTGCCAAAAATACGATTGTTGTTGGTGATCGTGCGCACATTGTCACGACCGGCGACGGCTCTGAAGGCATTCGCTCCGGGCAGAGCGGTTCCTCGATCCTGCTTGGCAATGACGCCACCATTGAGACATCGGGTACCTCTTCCACGGGCATTTATGCCGCCTCATCTTCCAAAACGGAACTGGGTAATAACGCCACTATTACGGTTAACGGCGCGAGCGCGCATGCGGTCTATTCCACCAACGCGACCGTGAACCTGGGCGACAACGCGACGATTAGCGTGAACAGTTCTGGAAAAGCGGCTTCATACAGCAAAGCGCCACGCGGCCTGTTTGCGATTTCACACGGGTCGATAAACCTGGCGGGTGGCACCGCCATTACTATGGTGGGCGACCACAGTACTGAAAGCTATGCCATCAGCACCGAAACGGGCGGCACCGTAGACGGATCCGCCGGTGGACGCTTCCTTATCGACGGCGATCTTCATGCTGCCGGAGGGACAAACGCGACCAGCAGCCTGCCCCAGCAAAACAGTACGATTACGCTCAACATGACCGACAACTCGCTATGGAGCGGGGCGTCTTATATCACCAGCGCGACCGCCGGGACGGGGGTCATCTCGCTGCAAATGAGCGATGCGACCTGGAATATGACCAACAGCTCAACGCTGACCGACCTGACGCTGAACAGTGGGGCAGTGGTTAACTTTGGCCATGTTGGCGGCGAACCGTGGCAGACGCTTACCATTAATGAAGATTTTACCGGGAATGGCGGCAAACTGGTTTTCAATACCGTCCTGAATGACGATGCTTCCGAAACCAATAAATTGACAGTGCTCGGTAACACGACGGGTAATGCCTTTGTGGCGGTGAACAACATTGGCGGTACCGGGGCGCAGACCGTTGAAGGCATTGAGATTATCGAAGTTGCTGGCAACTCTGACGGTACATTTGAGAAAGCGAGCCGTATTGTCGCCGGGGCGTACGACTATAACGTTGTGCAGAAGGGCAGCAACTGGTATCTGACCAGCTTTATTCCTGCTCCGCCCGATCCGGTGGACCCTGTTGACCCTGATCCCGTAGACCCGGACCCGGTTGATCCGATTATCCCTGATCCGGTCGACCCGGACCCGATCGATCCTGTGGACCCGGTTATTCCTGGACCGGAAGAGCCTCATGTTCCGCCGGTCACGGAGCAACAGTATCGTCCGGAAGCCGGCAGTTATCTGGCGAACAACTATGCCGCTAACACACTGTTCATGACCCGACTGCACGATCGTCTGGGTGAAACCCAGTACGTTGACATGCTGACCGGTGAGAAAAAAGTTACCAGCCTGTGGATGCGTAACGTTGGCGCGCATACCCGCTTCAAAGACGGTAGTGGGCAGTTGAAAACCCAAAGTAACAGCTACGTCTTACAGTTAGGCGGCGATCTGGCGCAGTGGAGTAGCGACGGCCTCGACCGCTGGCATATTGGCGCGATGGCAGGTTATGCCAACAGCCAGAACCGCACACAGTCCAGCCTGACCGGCTACCATTCTCGTGGGCAGATTACCGGTTATAGCGTGGGGCTGTACGGCACATGGTATGCCAATGACGCAGACAAGACCGGCACCTATGTGGATACCTGGGCGCTGTACAACTGGTTTGATAACAAAGTGATGGGCCAGGAGCAGGCGGCAGAGAAATATAAATCCAGCGGTATCACCGCCTCGGTCGAAGCCGGTTACAGCTTTAAACTGGGCGAAAGCGAGCGCAACAGCTACTGGCTGCAACCGAAAGCGCAGGTGGTGTGGATGGACGTGCAGGCCGACAGCCATCGCGAAGCGAACGGGACCCGCGTGAAGGATGACACCGATGGCAACCTGATGACTCGTCTGGGCGTGAAAGCCTTTATCAACGGCCATAACGCCATCGATGACGGTAAATCTCGCGAGTTCCAGCCGTTTGTCGAAGCTAACTGGATCCACAACACGCAGACAACCAGCGTGAAGATGGACGATGTGAGCAACGATATGCGTGGCACCAAAAACATCGGCGAGCTGAAAGTGGGTGTTGAAGGTCAAATCACTCCGCGCCTCAACGTATGGAGCAATGTGGCCCAACAGGTCGGCGACAAAGGCTACAGCGATACCCGCGGTATGCTCGGCGTAAAATATAATTTCTAATGTAAGTGAGTAATGGAAAAGCCGCTGATTCACCGATCGGCGGCTTTATTTCTTTGGAATCGTAGGCCGGATAAGCGTTAGCGCCATCCGGCACCAAAAGCTGGAAATTATGCTAGCTATTACTTTTTTTACTACAAGAAAGTTCTTTGCCTAACGCAATCATAGCCAGGGTTGAAGGTGTGTATTTTGTTCTTTCCTTAGGATGAGTTTGGAGATAATTCCCGACAATATCGGCCTCCTGCCCAATGGTTATACTCTCACCGCAGATGATATTCTCTTGAGATAATGTGCCTGCCACTCCTGCGACAAAAGACATATACATCACAGCAATCTGTTCATCCTGAACATTCAAATAATCAAAACCTTTTTCATATAATTGATAGCCGTGATAAAGCGAGTTGCCGTCGATATTTAACGTCGATTTTGCAAGTGCTGGTGTTGAAAGACAGAACAACACGACAGGAATGGAAATTTTATTGATCATACGAGCACCAACCACCCTTATGATGTGAACCTGTACCACCATGCGGATGTTCGCCTTTCGGACATGCAAAAGCGGCGGATGAGGTGGTGATTGTGACGAAAGCGATAACCATTGCCATGCATAATTTTTTCATATGTAACCCAATAAATAATTTATTAGAAACGAGGCCGTCCCTTCCTGATGAAAGAAAAAATGCCTGTGTGTTTTTAGCGGGATTATAATATGGTATTTATTGTGCTGTCATGTTTATCGTTTGGCATAGGCCATCAGGATAGTATTATCATTATGCTTTTTCGTGTAGGGATTGAACAATCCCTGATGCGTTGCCGATTCATGGATAATAAACTAAAATTCCAAATATCATAATTATTGTTCTTCCCCATGAGTTTATAACGCATTTTTATTTATTCGGAGCCATTAATTCATCAAAAAAAATTATCTCCATTAACAATATTGTTAGAATGAATGTCACATTTTGCACATTGAATCTTGGCTTTCAGTAACTGAATTTTTATTTCTTCGACTTTTTCATCGTCGTCAGTCGAAAAGATTGTGTCTGGTTTTTCGTGGTGATTCATTTGTTTGGGTTCCCGTTACACTTTGGCTTCATTTTCCAAGAGAGTAGGCCGGATAAGCGTCAGCGCCATCCGGCATCAGGTTAACATGTAAGCGCCACTTACATGTTAACTCGCAATTCACTGGAGAGTCGCCAGCGTGCTCTCGATTCTGTTCAGCTTCTGACTGGCCTCTTTCAGCTCATTCTGCAACCGTTGCTCCTGTTCGCCATAGACCATCAGGACGATACAACCGTTCATCACTTTTACGGTAACCTGTTGCCCGGTATCAAATCCCGCCGCGCGTAGCCACTTGCCGGAGAGAATGATTTTGGGCGTGGATTTGTCGAAAACATTCGGGCGATATCCCACAATTAGCGAACGCTCGGTTCCGGATTGGTCGGTGTCTGGGGTAGAATGCGAATCAGCCATAATCAACTCCTTGATAGTTGGTGAGGTTAGACGCTCCGGCTGTGTTCCCGCACATCGGGGCGTTGCTAGTGTAGAAGGCTTTTAGGTGGCCTCCTATATGGTTAAGATAGTTGGATAGGTGGCCCTATGTCAATCATATCGCGCGAAAAAAAACCAAAAGGCGGCGGTCAATCACCGCAGTTTAAAATGCGTATTGATCCGGCATTGAAGGAGCAGTTGGATGCTGTGGCGGCAGAAGAAGGGGTAAGTCTCGCCAGTTGGTTAAAGGAACTGGCGAGAGAGGCTTTGCGGAGGAAAGGTATTAAACCCAATGGGTAATTTCATAGGCATTATTATTTGAGAGGGAATTTGAAATGGCTAGAACAGCTAACCAATTGAAATTATTGGATGTGCTAAGAAGATTTGAAAAGTCTAAAAAATTATTCACGATTACTGAGTTAGCTACTGAAACTGGTTATACTGAAAACAGTATAAGAAAATATATAAATGAGAAGTTGAACGGAATATATGTAAATAGTTCGAATGGCAAGCTATGGAAGTGTGAAGGAATACAGAAGATATCAAATGACGATTTTATTTGTTTAATGTCACAATCTTTAAAAGCAAAAAATCTTACACCAGAAATAAAAATTTATAAATCTCTCCTAAAAAGAAGTTTGGATGCATTTGTTTTGTCATTGGAGGTATATAATAGGCCAACACTAGATAATAGAGTGGAAGCATTTTGTATACTATCAGTCAATGCTTGGGAACTATTGTTAAAAGCAGAATTGCTTAAGTATTCAGGCATGGATGCAGTTTTTAAGAAAAATGGATATTCTGTAAGTATAACTGATGCAATTAATAAAAGGTTGCAGCAAAATGATCCTGTTAAGAAAAATCTAGATACCTTAATTGAACTTAGAGATGGGGCTATACATTTATTATTACCTGAGTTACAACCGGAGCTTTCTCGTCTTTTTCAGGCTAATGTTTTAAATTATCAACAGCGTTATTTGAAAGAAACAGGTATGTCACCATTAGCTGGACAGAGCGTTGGAATGTTAAGCTTAGTTGTAGATGGCCCTAAAAGTGATATATCCACTATAAAAGAAAACTATGGTGAGATGACTGCAAATGTTGCACGTGAGTTTCTGACAAGATTTCATAAAGCTTCTAAAGAACAAAACTCGAATGAATTTAGTATATCAATTGACTATAAGCTTACACTTACTAAATGTGAGAAAGATAGTGATTTATCATTGGGTTTAGGAAACCAAGGTAGTAATGCAATAATTATTCGAGAAACTAGAGATCCTGATATAACTCATCCTTATTATCAAGGTTCAGCAATTGAAAAAATAAATAGACAACAGAAGAATGTTGTACTCACGAAATTTTCTTTCACCGCAATAACTAAGAAGCATAATATACAGAAAGCAAAACGATCTGATATGCATTATACCATTGATAATAGACATCGTTATTCTGAGAAATTCATACAATGGGTTATTAAAAACTTAGAACAACCTGGGTGGATAGAAGAGTCAACAGCCCATTACAAAAAAATCATCAAAAAATAAGAATTTTGGCGGAAGATCACAGGAGTTCTTATTGATTCATAACCTAATGTTTTGTATTGTTATTTTTTCTTGATTATGATGTGCTTATACACATAGCTATACACATGTACTGTGGCACAGTGTATAGCTATGTAACTCCAGCTCAATCCAATTTGGTCACTACTTCATTCATTGTATAGTGCACAAATTGCTTTCCTAGTTCGGTCAGTACATAAGATTTTGTGTTCTCGAAAGCAGACTCAAGCGTTGATGTGCCTCGCTTAGCTTGCGGAGCATGCCTTTGTTTTAAGAACTGACCATCTTCTGTGGTATTACGTGCTTGCCTAATCACTCCACCTGTTGACAGATCTCTAATTAACATTTTGTAGAGATCAGCCTCAGCCGAATCTTCGCGCGGAATTATTTCATGCAATTCCATCCATATTTCATAACGCGTTACGCCAGGATTTTGATAAATAATTCTGATAACCTGAAAATGAACTTCGTGATAAATGTTAAGCCAATCTATAAATAAACGAATGATATCATCAGAACATATTTTAGAACTGACAGCATTAGTTATCATATTAGATACTAGCTGTCTTTTTTCTTGTGTATCAGCATCATTCCATACTCGAAAACTTTTGCGAACTAAATCAAGATACTCCTCAGACTCAAGTCTTTCGTTGATATCCTCGCCTAGTTGTTCAAATCTCTTTGCTATAACATTTAAAGTTGAATTTAAATTTTCTAGTTTTTTATGATGTTCTTCAAGCCACTTTGTTTGTAATGAGTTTAATTTTATATTGCCTTCTTCGCTTTTAAAATTTGCAATAGCACCTAAAAAACCTCCAATCCAAGGTATGCTCCCTAATGCTGCAAGAGCAAACTGTTCTGCTAATCTTTTCTTATTAGAAGGGTTTAAACTATCTATTTCATTTCTAAAATCAATAATATCAAAATTATCATCATCCATTTGAATGATTCCTTTTATGTCGCATGATAATACTTAAAATATATGCTTGTTTAACATAAGGATGAATCGATTATTGAGATTTCTATCAAGGATTAACATTTTAGTTACTATGGGCACGCAGTGCTTTCCATTCAAGCACTAGTTTCGACTATGGTTACAAAAAGTTTTTTTGCATTTAACTGTTCACACTGTTCACTTCGGTTATTTATCATTTTATATCATGTGGTTAGGTGGTGATGAGTTGGTGAAGAGTGAACAGTCGACTCTTCACCTTTGTGATTTGTGCTCGTTCTGGATCTGTCCGGTCGGGCAATACGCGGGGTGATAAAAAGTTTTTTCAGGTTTTACTGTTCACACTGTTCACCTCTGGTTTTTTATCAATAATTTCATGGTGATACAGGGTGAATATACGGTGAAGGGTGAACAGTGGATTGTTCACCTTGTGGCAATGACCAGAAAGGAAAAGACCGGCTGTTGCCGGTCTGAGTTAGGTTATGTTGCTGCGGGGTCGTCGCACTTCGGCAGCCAGTCGCCGTAGATTTCCTCTTTCAGCGACAGGTTGGTTTGTATCCCCTGCTTTGTGTGTCGCCTCTCATAATTCAGGCCGTACTCTTTCAACATCATGGGCAGCCCCAGCCCGAACATTTTCAGACTGAGCACGTTTCTGTACCCGTTGGCCTCCATATAAGCCAGATACGCGTGATAGAGATATTTACGGTAATTACGCGGGATGATGCTGGCATTACCCATAAACATCCCGTTGGTCTGCGGGAGCATTTCCAGATAGCCGCAAAAATCAAACGTTGGGTCAGCATCGCGCTTGATACTGAGCGCCTCGTCGGAGTTCTGCTGCGACTGGAGCAGTGCTCGGGCGGTCATCGGGTCGCTGAATTTCTGCATAAGCTGGCGCACAATGACGGCCAGCTCGCGCGCAATTTTATCCCTGAGCTGCGGGTCGCGTTCCTCCGGCGCAATCTGCTCCGGGAAGTGAATAATCACCCGGCGGCGCGACACACCGCCGCTGCGGTCGGTGAAGCGCATCGGGTTATTGTTGACCGCCAGAATGACCGCCGGAATATGTGTTGAGTAGGGGTTCTGGTATTTCGGGTCAACCGAGACCGCATCACCGCCGGTGATGGCCTTAAGCCCTGCGCCGTCACCGCTCCATTTTTCCTGGTCTGGCAGACGGATTAGCGAGAAGCCAATCAGGGATGCACGTTTGCGCGGGTCTTCCAGTGTGTCGATATCGGCTGACGTGGCATTATCTTCCCCGGCAAGCAGGGTCGCGATTTCAGCCAGAATACTTTTGCCACTCCCGCCGGGACCGGTGACTTCGAGAAAGAGCTGCCAGTCGTAACGGTTCGCCAGCACCATAAACAGCGCAGCCAGAATCACGTCGCGTTTTTGTGGACTTTTACCGGCCGCACGGTCGAGCCAGCGCCAGAAGTTCGGCGCGTGCGTCTCCAGCGTTTCCCCTTCCACCGGCGGGGTAAAATCCACATCGCACAAGGTGCGCAGCCAGTGCGATTTGTGGTGCGGGCTGAACAGGCCGCTTTGGGTATCGAGTACCCCGTTGCGAAAGCCAATCAGACGACGCGCCGGTGTATCCTGCTGCGGAATAATCAATTTCAGGGTCTCCACCACCGAGGCAATTTTCCCGGACGAGAACGGGGCGCGTAAGCGCTGGAATAAATCAGCCACATTCCGTGAAAAAGTGGCGGCAGGGATATTTTTCCAGATGCCGTTTTCATAGCGGGACAGGAGCTGGCCGTTCGCATCCACTGCCAGCGCTTCGCCGTAGTGCTCATGCACCCGCAAAGCCTTGTCGCTGGCGCTCATGGCGGTAAATTCCGCCTCGCTCATGGTATCAAAAGGACTTTGTGCCGGAGGCCGGATAGCGTCATAAATGGCTTTCCTGGTGGCCTCTTCACCTTTCTGCATAAACGCATCATTCCAGTCACCGAACACCGGCGGTAGAGCGACAATGCCCTCACAGGCATCTGCGGCCGCAGCGGCTTTGCTCTGGCCATCGCCGTTCAGGTCACGGTCGGCGGCGAGGACAATCTGACAGGCCGGGTACTTCTGACGGGCAAGGCTCGCCAGAGAAAGGAGGTTCACAGAGGACAGCGCCACCATGACGGTTTCTCCGGTCAGGTGATGCACGGTGAGCGCGGTCGCATAACCCTCTGCAATCCACAGGCGTTTTCCGGCCTGTTTTTTCCCTTCGATGACATGACATGCCCCTTTGACCTGACCACCTTTCAGGGTGCGTTTGAGACCGTCAGAATTGATAAGCTGAACGTTAACCTGCGCCCCGGCATCGCCATACAGCGGGACAACCACATCACCGGCACGGAACGTCACGCCGCCGGTTTTGTGTGTGGCCGTCAGCATGACACACTCATGATCGGGGAATCCCTTGCGGGTGAGGTAGGCGTTGCCGCTGGCCGGTCGGGTTTTCTCCATGAGCCTGACCGCCAGCGCGGCCGCTGCTTTGCGGTCAGCCTCCGTTTCAGCTTCTGTGGCCGCAATTATTTCCGGGGCAACCGGCGGCAGGTTGCCGGTCACGGCGTTCACCTTCCCGGCAGCTTCTGACGGGGTCACGCCGAACACTTTCTCTACCAGCTTAAGTCCGTCACCTGCGCCGCACTGGTTGCAGAACCATGTGCCTCGCCCCTCTTTATCGTCAAAGCGGAAACGGTCAGAGCCACCACACACCGGACAGGACTGATGCCGGTTTTTAATGACCTTTACCCCCAGCGCCGGGAGAATGCGCGGCCAGTGGCCGCACGCCTGTTTTACGGTTTCCGTTACGTTCATTTTCATCGTTGTTTTCTCCCTCAGTGCAGTACCGGTGCGGTGATATGACGGGCGCAAAGCTCATCCATCACGGCCAGCCCGAGAAAGGACAGCGACGGCGTGGCTTTGAGTGGTCCGGCTTCCATTAAATCTTCCAGTAACGCACAGGCAATCTGGCGGCCTTTTTCCTCGCCGTGCTGGCGCAGGTAGAAGCCCTCCAGCTCGGCGGCAATGGCGCTTTCCAGCGCGTCGAGGGTGAGGTGCGGGTAGCGGTGCTGGCGTTCGCACAGGGTCAGCCATGCACAGGCCACGGCACGACGATACAGCGCGGCGCGTAATACGGGCGGTAATGGCTTTTTCATACGTTACCCTCCCCGGTCAGCCAGTGCTGATTGCAGCGTTCGACCACACCGTCGAGCTGGGCTGTCATGAGGTAAATCACGGAGGTGAGCTGTAACTGCTGCGCCGGGTCACGACGAACGGTGGCGCAGTCCTGTACCTGCATCAGGTCGCTGACGAGCTGGCCGACATTGCGCATATGCTCCAGACATTCGAGGTCACGGGCGGTAATGGTGGTGTGTCTCATGCGCGCACCTCCGCAACAGGCAGACGGCCAGCAAATGAGAGGACGTAATCGCGAACGAGGGAAAGGCGTGCGGCGTGCTCATCACCGGCAACGGTGCGGAGCATACAAATACGGGGTTTACGGTCTGCACGACGAACGGCGGCAAACACAAAAACAAATTGCGGGTGTAACGGGGTGAGGGTCGTAGCCATAGTGGCAACCTCCAATGTTTGCATGTGACTGCTACCACTGGAAACGCCAATTTCACTGGTGGTAGCCCAGACGGGGTTGGCGTAACCGGCAACATTGGAAACCGGCGCTTCGTGAGAAGCCCCCGCCTGAGCCACCATTACACGAAGGATCCATAGACAGATAAATCTCTGGATCAAAAATGGATGCGCTGAGGCATAGACACAAAAAAAGACGCAAGGCGCGTCCGGTGTCGCCAATGTTGTAAACGGGACGCCAATCCCGGCTGCCGATTTTGCGGCAGCGGGAAAACTATACCTGGAAACGGCGAAAAGAAGCAAGCCAGAAAAAGGAGCTGTTTGCTGAACGGTCATCATCATGCGTCATAGCCCCGGTTACGTTCGGCAATGCGATCCGCCATCCATGCAGTGATTTCAGACTGCGCCCACGCCACATTTTTTCCGCCGAGGGAGATTTGTTTCGGGAAGGCTTCCCGGCTGATGAGGTCGTAAATGGTCGAGCGGGACAGGCCGCACAGATGCATCACTTCGGGCAGACGGATAAAGCGCTCGTGAACGGTATCAGAAACCGGCATCAGCGGGGCGGCAGGGGCAGAAGACGGGGAAGAAAAAGCGGTGTGCATCGGGCTACCTCACAAAGTCCATACAGTGCCGGTCGTGTCCGTCCGGCTTCGGGTAGCTCTCTATTTTGTGAATATTTTCTCTCAGGGCAACAAGTCATTTTGTACTGCTCCACCACACAACAGAGCGTTTTTTATACAGTGGCAAACGTTGGCCGTTTTTTGGCAAACGTTGGCATACCGGTGGCCCATTGCTGATTACTTTTGTTTATATATTTATTATTTTTAATCACTAAAAAGTCTAAGTGGCTGACTGGCTGAAAAAACTGAAGGGTGAACAGTGGTGAACAGACGGTGAACAGTCAGACCTTCAACTGTTCACCATTTAACTTACTGTATTACTTATCTTTTTATTTAAGGTGAACAGTGGTGAATAGTTATAAGTAAAAAAACAAACGGTGAGTAAGGTTTTCCTGCGACCTTTCTCTGGCCAGCCTGATTTTAAGGTCTGTTTGTGCCAGCACTCTGACAACGGCAATGAATCGTGTTGTTGTGCAGGAGGCATCAGAATCATTTCAGGTTGAACACACGGAGAGCCTGAACATGAAACCCGAACTCATTATCAAAGCCATGCAGACCGTTATCAGTAAACAGGATGAAGGCGCGGAACAACGTATTGCCGGTGCGCTGGCCGCACTTAACGAAGCAAAAGACGCACACACGGCCAGCATGGAAAAACTCAGCGACATTGAGGCTTCCATTCAGCGTTGTGAGCAGGAACGACAGACCGCCCTCAGTGAAAGTGCACAGGCCGAACAGGACTGGCGCAGCCGCTTTCGAACTCTGCGCGGCAACCTCACTCCTGAACTGAAAGCTGAACACAGTAAACGTATCGCCAGTCGCGAACTGGCTGATGAGTTCACCGGTCTGATTACCGAGCTGGAGAAAGACAAAAGCCACGCCATGCTTGGCGCATGCTCCTCCGGTACGGCTTATATCAGCGCCCATGAAAAAGCGTTCACTACCTACGCCAACAGCGAGTGGAAGAAGGCGCTGGCCGGTATCAGCCCCGCACTGTTACGTGCCTTTCTGTTGCGTATACGGTCGCTGGAAATGAGCGGAGAAACCTCGCCGCGTGCGACCGTGACCCGCGAGCTGGGTGATGCCCTGAATATGCAGTCAGCCCTGTATCATTTTGATATGGAGCAGGAGCCGGTCCTGTCCGTAACGGGCATGAATCGCCCGGTCATAACCGGGGTTGATATGGCGCTGTTAAGAAGCCCGGCCAGACGGATGAAACTTGCCGCTGAACTGGCCGAAAAATCCCACGAACAGGCAGAGGGCTGAATCATGTTTCACTGCCCGTTCTGCAAAAAGACCGCGCACGTCCGTACCAGCCGTTATCTGTCGGAAAACGTCAAACAGCGTTATCACCAGTGTACCAATATCGAATGCTCGGCCACTTTCCGCACCATCGAGTCGGTTGACGGTGTGATACGTGCCGCACCGGAAAAAACCGACCCCGCCCCGGTGACGCCACCGCCGCCGCGTAAAGTACAGGGCTGCTACAGCTCGCCGTTCCGGCATTAATCAGGAGAGAGACACGTGACCACTGTGACAATACAGCAGGCCTTTGAGGCCTGTCAGGCGAACAAAAACACCTGGCTGAAACGTAAAGCCGAACTGGCAGACCTTGAACGGGAATACCGTGAACAGCTCCTTGCCGGTGACGAACAAATCCCGCGCAGAATGCAGGATTTGCGCGACAATATCGATGTGAAAAAATGGGAGATTAATCAGGCCGCCGGTCGCTATATCCGCTCACATGAGGAGGTGCAGCACATCAGCATCCGCAACCGGCTCCATGACTTTATGCAGCAGTACGGCGCGGAGCTGGCCGCCACGCTGGCACCTGAGCTGATGGGATATCACGAACAGCTTCCCGCAGTAAAACAGAGCGCCATGCAGCACTCGGTTGATTATCTGCGTGAAGCCCTGTCGGTGTGGCTGGCCGCCGGTGAAAAAATTAATTATTCCGAGCAGGACAGCGACATTTTAACGGCGATCGGATTCAGGCCTGATGCGGCTTCGCGGGATGATAATCGCCAGAAATTCACTCCGGCACAGAACCTGATTTACACCCGCCGACGTGCAGAACTGGCCTCACGGTAGCACGCAAAAAAATCCGCGAAAATTCCACTATTTTTCCCGAAAAAAGCCATGCATCCATAAGGTGCATGGTTTTGCATGCAAATCCCCGTATTTTATTTCCCCCACCACGCCAGTTCCGGCGCGGCCTGAGCCGGTTCATGCACCTGCATGAAAACTACCCTATAAAGCGGGCAGGCGTGGCGGGGAGAGCATTGCGCGCAGACGTACACTTGTCATTTATTTTTGTCTATGGCGTTTTCTAGAAAATCAAAGAATTCCTTCACTAATTTATCATTGTTATTTTCAGTAAAGCCTCGCTTGTAAAATCCAATGCATGCAGAAAAAATAGCCCTGCTAGTTAATTCGCTATATTGAGATGAATACAAAGGTTCAACTCCTCGGTATAGAGACCAGGCTCCATGAGCTATGTCAGATCTAATTTCATACATTTCTTTAGCAACCTTATCCCAGTCCTTTTCATTTGGATAATAAATTGAAACTAATGATGAAATGCGTCTAGTAAAGTTCTTTGTAGTTGAAGAATCTTTTTTCTCACTTGGTAGACTCACAAGTCTTTCGAGCGCTGTTGCTAATTTCACTATGCGTGAACTTTCATCCTTATCTTGTTGCGCGCTACTAAATAAATAGATGGCATCAATTAATCGGTCAGAAATGATAGATCTTTCATTAGGCTCTATGGCTAAGTCAATTAGCTGAGATAACACCTCTCCTAAATTGGAACAGTAATCTTCCTCAAATTTATCCCAGAACTTATCACTCCATACAACTCTGCCTATAGATGAATGATTATAGTTGAAATTCCTATTAGATTTCTTTGTGAAATAAAAACCTTCGTAGTTAGGGTAGGGGCTAGTAGATAAGCTTAAAAAGTGTGGCGATATTTTATAGTGCTCGCTAAATAAATGTAGTATCCCAACTACAAAGCCTGCTATATTTTTAGCGATTCGCTCCCTACTCTTTTTAGAACGTTTAGTTATTGGGATTTTTAAGAAATGCTCATAGGGGTATTTATGAGAAAGGCAATATGTCGTTGACAATGCAAGCTGGTCTTCAGTCAATGCATCACCAATTATTGAATACATTTTCTTTGATGATATTATTTCAGCGCGACCAATAGAAACTTTATCTTTAATTAGTCCGTGAGCTAACACAGGGAAATAGAACTCTTCTTCTACCATTTCCCTTTTTATCATTTTAAATGCATTGTTAAGGATTCTTGTGCATCCTTTAATTCCATCTTCACCATCATCGATGAATATATGAATATATAGACTGTCCTTTATTTTTGCCACTAATTCATCCACAGCGACCAACATCTCTAATCTATTCGATTTGATATATCTTGCTGCTATGGAATATAACCTTTCATTTGAAAGGTATGAAAGATGGATTTGCCTTCTTGGGGTGTTATTTTTTTTATCTATAAGCTCATACGGAGTGTCTATAGTCATTCCTATTGAACCAAGGGGACGATCATATTCTTTTCGATAAAAATCTTTAAAATTAGATGAAGCTAATTCTTTATTTATTCGATCTGCTTCAGAAATAATGAAATCAAAATCTGTAACATCTTGTAAACTTGCGCTCATGATTTTCACCACGTTATGTTAATAAGAAGATCACTATACCATTGCAGCATTTTCTTTCGTTCTTCTAAATATTGAGCATGATTATATATGCCGCGTATTTTATTTTTATCTGCATGTGCTAATTGCATTTCAATCCATGCACTTTCAAAACCTTGTTCGTGCAAGATAGTAGACATTGTATGCCTGAAACCGTGGCCAGTAGCACGTCCTTTATAACCTAATAATTCAATTACCTGTGACACAGTTTCTTTAGATATAGGTTTGCTACGGTTATTTCTTCCAATAAATATATAAGGATAACGGCCAGTTATTGGTTTAAGCTGCTTAAAGAGGTCAATAACTTGAGTAGATAAAGGAACAAGGTGAGGCCTACGCATCTTCATGCGTCCTGCTGGAATTTGCCATACCCCTTTTTCTAAATCAACTTCATCCCAAGTAGCAAAACGCATCTCCTGAGTTCGTACACCTGTTAGCATGATTATTTTTGTCGCATTTTTAGTAATAATGCTACCTGTATACGCTTCTAAATCGCGAATAAAATGTGGTAATTCTTCGGCAGATAAAAACGGGTGGTGTTTTTGCTTGGGAACGGCCAACGCTATAGCTAAGTCAGGGGCAGGATTATACTCAGCACGACCTGTTATGATCGCATAGCGAAACACTTCTCCACATCTTTGTCGCACCTTTCGGGTTTTCTCTAAAGCTCCACGTTTTTCAATGCGTCGCAGCACCTCAAGCAACTCTAATGGCTTAATCTCACCTATAGGTCGTTTGCCAATAAAAGGGAAAATATCTTGCTCAAATGTTTTAATGATTTCCTCTCGATAAGCAACTGTCCAACGATCGGCTTTAGTTGAATGCCACTCTCGGCTTACTGATTCGAAAGAATTTTCTGTTGATAGCTTCTGAGCTAGTTTTTGTGATTTGCGTTCCTCAACCGGGTCAATGCCATTAGCAACTTGCTTACGGGCGGTATCGCGTTTCTCACGTGCTTCTGCAAGGCTCACAAGGTCGTAGCTACCCAATGACATTAGCCGCGCTTTACCGGCAAAACGAAAGCGGAAGCGCCAGCCTTTTGAGCCATCTGGATTTATTAGTAATGACAGCCCTTGCCCATCGTTCATTGTGTAGGGTTTGTCTTGGGGCTTTGCTCGTTTGATTTGTATGTCTGTAAGTGCCATGTGTATAAGTCAAAAATGTGTATAAAAAATCTATACACATCACTATACATATTTTTCATGGATTCAGGGAGAACTTGTCGGACGGTTACGGATGAGTAATTCGCTATATGTGTTGAAAATAAAGGATTTTTTAGACTTTCTCGGAAGGGTGTGGAGGAACTTTGGCGGAAGATCACAGGAGTCGAACCTGCCCGGGAACGCTGGCGTCCCCAACTGGATTTGAAGTCCAGCCACCTCACCGGAGATGACGATCTTCCGCGCCTCGATTGCTACATGGAGGCGGGGCGCATTATAGCTACTTCCTCGGGTTTCCACACCCCCTCACTCACTTTTTTAACTTCCGTTTCTCCTTACCATGACCCCTTTCAAATAAATATCTACAAAATCCATCACTTACAATTAGACATATTTTTAGACGCTACTCCGATCACAGAAAACAAGAATCGTAATTTGATAACGAGATATCGGAATACCCGCGCTTAAAGGGATGGTTTACAAGAACTGTAACCGGTACCAGTGCGTGTGAAAGTGCAAACAAGGATGCGTAATGAAAAGTGAGATTCTGTCTGTTAAGGAGAAGATTGGTTACGGCATGGGCGATGCCGCCAGCCACATCATCTTCGATAACGTCATGTTATATATGATGTTCTTTTATACCGATATCTTTGGTATCCCGGCCGGATTTGTCGGCACGATGTTCTTACTGGCCCGCGCGCTGGATGCCATCTCAGACCCCTGCATGGGGCTGCTTGCTGACCGTACCCGTTCACGTTGGGGGAAGTTTCGTCCGTGGGTGCTGTTTGGCGCGCTGCCGTTTGGTCTGGTTTGTGTGCTTGCCTACAGCACGCCGGACTTCAGCCTGCACGGCAAAATGATTTATGCCGTCATCACCTACACGCTGCTAACCCTTCTTTATACCGTGGTCAATATCCCTTATTGCGCGTTGGGCGGCGTGATCACCAATGACCCGACGCAGCGCATCTCCCTGCAATCGTGGCGCTTTGTGCTGGCAACGGCTGGCGGCATGCTCTCCACCGTCCTGATGATGCCGCTGGTAAAGCTGATTGGCGGCGAAAACAAGGCCCTGGGCTTCCAGGGAGGAATCGCAGTGCTCTCGGTTGTGGCGTTCCTGATGCTCGCATTCTGCTTCTTCACCACCAAAGAACGTGTTGAAGCGCCGCCAACCAACAATTCAATGCGTGAAGACCTGCGCGACATCTGGCAAAACGACCAGTGGCGCATCGTCGGCCTGCTGACCATTCTCAACATTATGGCGGTCTGCGTTCGCGGCGGTGCGATGATGTATTACGTCACCTGGATTTTGGGCACACCGGAAGTATTTGTCGCCTTCCTCACCACCTATTGTGTCGGCAACCTGATTGGCTCTGCGCTGGCAAAACCACTGACCGACTGGAAATGTAAAGTTAGCGTCTTCTGGTGGACGAACGCCCTGCTGGCCGTCATCAGCGTGGCGATGTTCTTCGTGCCGATGCACGCCAACATCACCATGTTCGTCTTTATCTTCGTGATTGGCGTCCTGCATCAGCTCGTAACGCCAATCCAGTGGGTAATGATGTCAGACACCGTTGATTACGGCGAGTGGTGTAACGGCAAACGTCTGACGGGCATCAGCTTTGCGGGAACGTTGTTCGTGCTCAAGCTGGGTCTGGCGCTTGGCGGGGCGCTGATCGGCTGGATGCTGGCAGGCGGTGGCTACGATGCCGCGGCGAAAACGCAAAACAGCGCCACCATCACCATCATCATTGCATTGTTCACCCTTATTCCGGCTATTTGCTACCTGCTGAGTGCCGTGATTGCCAAACGCTTCTACACCCTGAAAACACCGTATCTGACTGAAATTATGCGTCAGCTGGCGCAGGGTGCGCACCGTAATCAGCAAGATTTTACGACGAAAGAATTACAGAACTAAGGAACCGATTATGAAAATTAGCGACGGAAACTGGCTGATTCAGCCTGGTCTGAATGTGATTAACCCTGTCCAGGTGTTCGAGGTTGAACAGCAAGGTAATGAGATGCTGGTCTACGTTGCGCCGCGTGACGTACGTGAACGGACCTGGCAACTCGATACCCCGTTGTTCACGCTGCGCCTTTTCTCGCCACAGGAAGGCGTGGTGGGTGTCCGGATGGAGCACTTCCAGGGTGCGCTGGATACCGGTCCGCATTACCCGCTGAACGTGCAGCAGGACGTAAACGTTGAGATGCAGAACACCGCTGAGTTCGCTGAGCTGAAGAGCGGTAATTTGAGCGTTCGCGTCACCAAAGGCGAGTTCTGGTCGCTGGATTTCCTGCGTAACGGTGAACGCATTACCGGCAGCCAGTTGAAAAACAACGGCTATGTACAGGACGCCAACAGCGGACGCAATTACATGTTCGAGCGCCTGGATCTGGGCGTCGGTGAAACGGTGTACGGGCTGGGCGAGCGCTTTACCGCGTTGGTGCGTAATGGGCAGACGGTAGAGACCTGGAACCGCGATGGCGGCACCAGTACCGAGCAATCTTACAAGAACATCCCGTTTTATATCACCAACCGTGGCTACGGCGTGCTGGTGAACCATCCGCAGTGCGTGTCGTTTGAAATCGGTTCTGAGAAAGTGTCGAAAGTGCAGTTCAGCGTCGAAAGCGAGTATCTGGAATATTTCGTCATCGACGGCCCGACGCCGAAAGCGGTGCTGGATCGCTATACCCGCTTTACCGGTCGTCCGGCGCTGCCGCCAGCCTGGTCATTCGGCCTGTGGCTCACCACCTCGTTCACTACCAACTACGACGAAGCGACGGTAAACAGCTTTATCGACGGCATGGCGGAGCGCAACCTGCCGCTGCACGTTTTCCACTTCGACTGCTTCTGGATGAAGGCTTTCCAGTGGTGCGACTTTGAGTGGGACCCGCAGACCTTCCCGGACCCGGAAGGCATGATCCGCCGCCTGAAAGAAAAAGGCCTGAAGGTCTGCGTATGGATCAACCCGTACATCGGCCAGAAATCACCTGTTTTCAAGGAGCTGAAAGAGAAAGGTTATCTGCTCAAGCGCCCGGACGGTTCCGTCTGGCAGTGGGATAAATGGCAGCCGGGGCTGGCGATTTATGACTTCACCAACCCGGAAGCCTGCGAATGGTATGCCGACAAGCTGAAAGGCCTGGTAGAAATGGGCGTGGACTGCTTCAAAACTGATTTCGGCGAGCGTATTCCGACCGACGTGCGCTGGTTCAACGAGGCTGACCCGCAGAAAATGCACAACCACTACGCCTATATTTACAATGAGCTGGTGTGGAACGTGCTGAAAGAGACCGTCGGTGAAGAAGAGGCGGTGCTGTTCGCCCGTTCAGCCTCCGTGGGCGCACAACAGTTCCCGGTGCACTGGGGTGGCGACTGCTACGCCAACTATGAATCGATGGCCGAAAGCCTGCGCGGCGGCCTGTCCATTGGTCTCTCCGGCTTTGGCTTCTGGAGTCATGACATCGGCGGCTTCGAAAACACCGCCTCTGCGGACGTCTATAAGCGCTGGTGTGCATTCGGGCTGCTCTCCAGCCACAGCCGTCTGCATGGCAGCAAATCCTACCGTGTGCCATGGGCGTACGATGAAGAGTCCTGCGATGTGGTGCGTTATTTCACCGAAATGAAGTGCCGCCTGATGCCGTATTTGTATCGTCAGGCCGCGCTGGCGAACGAACACGGCACGCCGATGCTGCGCGCCATGATGCTGGAGTTCCCGGACGATCCTGCATGCGACTATCTCGACCGCCAGTATATGCTGGGTGACTCGGTAATGGTGGCGCCAGTGTTTTCCGAAGTCGGTGATGTGCAGTTCTACCTGCCGGAAGGGCGTTGGACACATCTGTGGCACAACGACGAAATTCAGGGCAGCCGTTGGCATAAACAGCAGCACGATTTCCTGAGCCTGCCGGTATACGTGCGCGACAATACCTTACTGGCGCTGGGCAGTAATAACCAGAAGCCGGACTACGCGTGGCATGAAGAGACCGCATTCCAGTTGTTCCATCTGCAAGAAGGTAGGGAAGCGGTCTGTGAAGTACCATCGATGGACGGCTCGGTTATCTTCACGCTGAAAGCGATACGCACGGGTAACAGCATTACCGTACAAGGTCGCGGTGAAGCGCATAACTGGACGTTGTGCCTGCGTAATATCCCGCAAGTTAGCAGCGTGAAGGGCGGTTCACATGCCAGCAACGAGTGGGGCGTAGTGGTGACCCCTGAAGGTGATGGGCTGACGATTACCCTGAAAATGTAGCCGACGTGGTGCCGGATGCATTTTATCCGGCCCACGATGCGAGCAGCGTTCCAGATCTGAAAATCAAAAATATTCTGACTTAAAAATTTACCTACCCATATTTGCGAGCGCTATCACTCTAATTCCCGTAAAAAATGTGATCTGCGCCGTAAATATCTCACTATTTCCCCGTTTTGTCTTATTTCTGTCCGGAATACAGGACACGATTTAGTATTGTTGGCGCATCGTAGTCCTCTTATATTTATCATCACGGATTACACGTGGAGCATCAATGCTTCTTTAGATATTTAATCTGGTGTGTGATAAGGGTAAATAATGCAAATGATTACCTCGCGACAAAACAGATTATTAAAATTCCTCCTGTCCCGGAAGGAATATGTCACGCTACTGAAAATTGCCGAATATTTAGCTGTTTCAGAGAAAACAGTCCAGCGGGATCTGCGATTGCTGGAACCATGGTTAGCGGAATGGAAAATAGCCATCGATAAGCGTACTGGCGCAGGCGTAATATTAAGCGCCGATAATATTACTGATCTGTTGTATCTGGATCAGTTATTAGGGAGCGAGGGTGATGATACTGACGGCATGATGAATAATTCGCGGCGCGTCAAAATAGCATCGCAATTATTAAGCGAAACGCCGCATGAAACGTCGATCAGTAAATTGTCTGAACGTTATTTCATCAGTAGCGCATCGATTGTTAACGATCTGAAAGTGATTGAATCCTGGATAGCGCCATTGGGCTTATCGCTTATCCGCAGTCAAAGCGGCACGCACATTGAAGGTAGCGAGAGCAGCGTGCGCCAGGCGATGGCATCGCTGATTAACGGTGTGATTAACCATAATGAACCCGGCAGCATGGTGTATTCGCGTCTTGATCCCGGCAGCTATAAAGCGTTAGTGCATTACTTCGGCGAGGAAGACGTTTTATTTGTCCAGACGCTGCTGCAGGAAATGGAGAACGACCTGTGTTGGTCATTGGGGGAGCCTTATTACGTCAATATCTTCACCCATATTTTGATCATGATGTACCGCATCACGCGCGGAAATGCGCTGCCGAGAAAAGATGAAAACATCACCTCATGCGACGAGAATATTTTTTCTATTGCCAGTCGTATGATTCAGCATATCGAAAAACGCATCGCTCACCCGCTGCCGGAAGACGAAGTCTGGTTTATCTATCAATACATTATCTCGTCCGGCGTGGTGATTGAAGAACATAATGATGTGAGCGTAATTGGTCATATGCACTCCAGCGACGAAGCGCGCTTAATTACTCATCGACTGATTGCCATCTTCGCCGAGATGGTCGACAGCGATCTCAGCCAGGATACTGCGCTGTATGACGGATTGCTGATCCATATTAAGCCGCTGATTAACCGCCTGAACTACCAGATCCGCATTCGTAATCCGCTGCTGGAGGATATTAAAGGCGAGTTGCAGGACGTCTGGCGTCTGACCCAATGTGCAGTGAATAGGGTATTTAGCGGTTGGGGAGAGCGGGCCGTTTCGGAAGATGAAGTGGGATACTTAACCGTCCATTTTCAGGCCGCAATGGAGCGCCAGATAGCGCGTAAGCGGGTGTTGTTAGTCTGCTCAACCGGGATTGGCACCTCGCATTTACTTAAAAGCCGCATTCTGCGCGCCTTTCCGGACTGGACGATTGTCGGCGTGGTGTCAGCTGGCAGTTTGCCCTCCGTACTGACGGACGATATTGAGCTGGTGGTATCGACCATTAATTTACCCGCCATTGCTATGCCGGTCGTGTATGTCACCGCCTTTTTCAATGATGCGGATATTAAGCGGGTAACGGAAACGGTTATTACGGAAAAATTACATCGGGCGACGTCGCTGGTCGTTGAAAATTAATGTCTGAACTCCATGAGGTATGATTGATGGACATCACGAAAATTCTCAATACAAATCGCGTTATTTTGGATATGAAGGCTACGAACAAAACGGAGGCTATTGAGGAACTTACTGATATTCTGCAAAAGGATGGGGCAATTAGCTGTCGGGAAACATTTATCCAGGATGTCTGGCAGCGCGAGTCCGAAGGCTCGACCGGATTCGAAAATCATATTGCGATCCCCCACGGGAAATCCTCGGCGGTAGTTAATACCACCCTGGCAATTGGTCGTACCCGCCAGGATATTCCCTGGGAAACCCTGGACGGCAGCAATGTGCGCTGCATCATTCTGTTTGCCGTACGTCTTGAAGATCAAAACACGACCCATATTCGTCTGCTCTCGCAGGTTGCCGGTGCGCTAGCGGATGATGACATTATTGAACAACTCTTAGTTGAAAGTAGTCCACAAAAAATTATTGAGCTGTTTAGTCAATATGCTGAATCCAATGTCTGCTAAATAAAATGTGGAGCATGTTATGAATATTGTTTGTGTTGCCGCCTGTACGGCTGGTATTGCGCACACCTATATTGCCCGCGAAAAATTAATTAAAGGCGCTAAAGCGCTTGGGCATAATATAAAAGTTGAAACCCAGGGCACCATCGGAACGGAAAACGAACTGCTGGCAGATGATATTTCTGCCGCGGATGTCGTGATTCTTGCTGTCGATGTCAAAATAAAAGGGGAGGAACGATTCTCAAATAAACGTATTGTGCGAGTAAAAACCGAAATCGTCATAAAATCGCCCATTCAGTTTCTTGAAAAGGTCGAAAAATCATTAGTTAATACTAACCAGTAGCGATCCTCATTCTGGAGGGATTTCACATGAGTGAAAATAAAATTCCGCTATCTCAGGAAATAAAAAAACATTTATTAACGGGGATTTCGTGGATGATCCCGTTAATTGTAGCCGCCGGGATCTGTATTGCTCTCGGGCAAATACTTGGTGGCACTAACGTAGGCGAAAAAACAGGAACTATACCCTGGATGCTCAACCAGATTGGCGGCTGGGGGATGGGGTTAATCGTGCCGCTGATAAGCGCGGCGATTGCGTACTCCATTGCCGATCGCCCCGGATTCGCGCCGGGTCTGATTGTCGGCTTTGTCTGCGGCGAAATTCATACCGGTTTTATTGGTGGGATGCTGGGCGGCTTTCTGGTTGGCTATACCGTCCTGCTGCTTAAACGCTATATCCGTTTACCGCAGTCGATGCAGGGTCTGATGCCCATCATGGTGCTGCCCGTATTGAGCACCGTCATCGGCGGGTTGCTGATGATGACGCTGATTGGCAAGCCGATAGCCTGGCTGCAGGACGCGCTAATTCATCTGCTGGAGTCCATGCAAGGCGGGTCACGCTTCCTGATGGGCGCCATTCTCGGCGCAATGGCGACGTTCGACTTCGGGGGGCCGGTGAATAAAACCATGTCGCTGTTCGCTGACGGCATGTTGGTCAGCGGCGTGTATGGCCCCGAAGCGGTGAAGTTTGTCGGTTCGATAATCCCTCCGTTCGGTATTACGCTCTCCTTCCTGCTCACGCGCCACAAGTATACCCGTGCGGAACGTGAGGCGCTGAAAGCGGCATTCCCGATGGGGATCTGCATGATAACCGAAGGCGTTATTCCGATTGCTGCGCGTGATCTGCTGCGCGTAGTGGGCTCCTGTGTGGTGGCCTCGGCGATAGCGGGTGGCCTGATTATGGTATGGGGTGTCGAAAGCCCGGTACCGCACGGCGGCATGTTTGTGGTTCCACTCTTTACGCATCCACTGCTGTTTTGCCTGGCGCTGGGGATCGGGACGGTGATTTGCGGCGTTATGCTCTCGCTGTGGAAGAAACCGGTAACCGAGCGTGACGAAGAGTTTGATGAGCTCAGCGATCAAAAGCTGAAAGACGAAGAGATCACCTTCACCCTGGAATAACCGGAGGCCGTATGTTTGCCGATATGAAAAGCATGGTGACGAAAGCCTGGCGCGGGCAGTATGCGCTGCTGGCTATCAACTGTATGAACCTGGAAAGCGCCCGTGCGGCGGTGCGGGTAGCAGAGAAACACCGTGCGCCCATCATTCTGAATCTGTATCAGGGGCACCTGGACCATTTTCCGGCACCGATAGCGGCGGCGGTGGTTAAAACGCTGGCAGAGGAAGCTTCGGTACCGATCGCGCTGGCGTTAGATCATGGAAAGGATCCTGTACGCATCCGCCAGGCTTTTCGCGCCGGATTCAGTGGGTTAATGATCGACGCCTCCGCCTTTGCCCTGGAAGAAAACATTCGCCAGACCCGGGCGGTGGTCGAGCTCGCAGCCAGCGTTTCTCTGTGCGTGGAAGGCGAGTTGGGCCACCTGGCTGACGCCCCGCGTTATGACCATGCCGCTAACGCTGATTTGATGACTCAGGCCGCTGACGTGGAGCCATTTATCCAACAGACCGGGATTGATTTACTGGCGGTGTCGGTCGGTACGGCGCACGGTATGTACGCGCCGGGCGTAACGCCAGCCATTGATTTCCAACGGCTGGAGGAAATCGCCCGTTTATCAACGGTGCCGCTGGCGCTGCATGGCGGTAGCGGGACGCCGTTTGACCAGCTACAGCGCTGCCCGACGTTCGGCGTTGCCAAGATTAACGTTGGCGCGGCGGTTTTCGAAGCTGGAAAGGCCGCGCTATTGCACACCTTGTGTCGCGATACATCCTGCGAACTTGTTGATGCCCTGGCCCTGATGGAGCAGGCCTGCGAGGAAGCCATTATTCCGTATCTACAGGCCAGCGGCGCTATCGACCAGGCCTGATTCATTTTCTGTAACGCCTTTTATGCCTCTGCGATGACGCACTGGCAGGGCTTTCTACACCCTGAAACTGGAGAATTAACATGTTAGTTTCGATGAAAGAATTACTGCAACCGACCCGTCAGCACGGTTTTGCCATCGGCGCATTCAACGTGGCAGATAGCTGCTTTGTACGTGCAGTGGTAGAAGAAGCGGAAGCGACCAACACCCCGGCGATTATCTCCATTCACCCCAGCGAACATGATTTCCTCGGCGATGCGTTCTTTAGCTATGTGCGAGATATCACCCTGCGTAGCCCAGTCCCGTTCACTTTGCATTTGGATCACGGCGCTTCGGTAGAGCATGTTCTGCGGGCGATTCAATGTGGATTTACCTCGGTGATGATTGATGGCTCGCTGCTGCCGTATGAAGAGAACGTGGCGCTGACCCGTGAAGTGGTCAAGCTGGCGCATGCGGTAGGCGTTTCGGTTGAAGGCGAGCTGGGAACGATTGGCCAGACCGGAACGTCCGTGGAAGGCGGCGTGTCGAAGGTTACCTACACCGATCCCGCTCAGGCGCAGGATTTTATCGCCCGTACCGGGGCCGATACGCTGGCAGTGGCGATTGGCACCGCGCACGGGATCTACCCGAAAGGGATGCAGCCAGAGCTGCAAATGAACATCCTGCGCGACATCGCCGGGCGGGTGGACATTCCACTGGTGCTGCATGGCGGTTCAGCGAACCCGGATGCGGAAATCGCTGAATCCGTCACGCTCGGCGTGGGCAAAATCAACATTTCCAGCGATATGAAATACGCCTACTTCCAGAAAGTCCGCGAAATCCTGGCAAAAGAGACCTGGTGGGACCCGAACGTCATCTACCCTGAAGCCATCAGCGCTGCGCGGGACGTGATTCGCCACAAAATGAAACTGTTTGGCTCAACTGGCAAAGCGTCACTTTACTAACGGCATGCAGGCGGGGAGACCCGCCTCTTTCGCAACAAGGAAAAGTGCAATGAAGCGTTCACACATTAATTATGTCATCGATAAAGCGCATGCCATCGCCGAGACCTTTCGGGTCTGTCTGCCAGATTTTGCGTATTTTACGGCCAACGCCTGGCGACAACAGGACCCTGCTTTGTGGCGAGAAGTGCGCGATCTCCAGTTGGGCTGGGACATTACTGACTTTGGGCGCGGAGATTTTGCGCAAACGGGGCTGACGTTACTGACGTTGCGCAATGGTCTGATGGGTTCAGCGGGTTACCCCAAACCGTATGCCGAAAAGATGCTGCAAATTCAGCAGGATCAACAAACACCGTGGCATTTTCATCGCCATAAGATGGAAGATATCGTTAACCGCGGCGGCGGTGATTTGTGTATGCAGCTGGCATGGTCCACGCCCGATGACGAATATGATACCCAGCGCATTGTTGATGTTAGCGTCGATGGTCAGCGGCGTACCGTTAAATCTGGTGATACGTTGGTGCTAAAACCGGGGCAGGGCGTGTGTCTGCCGCCGCGGTTGTATCATCGTTTCTGGGCTGAGAAAGCGTTTGTGCTGGGCTGGGAAATCTCGATGGTCAATGACGACCAGCATGACAATCACTTCCTTGAACCGGGCGGTCGTTTCCCGACGATAGAAGAAGACGAGCCGGTGAAATGGTTATTATGCAGTGAATATATGCGTTTATGAGCGGTAGGCCCGGTAAGCGAAGCGCCACCGGGCAATAATCACTGCGCAACGGGTGGGGCGATAACGTTACTACCTGATACCACACCCGCCTGCATGGTCTGCGTGACCTGCTGCTTCTCTGCATTCACCGCATGTAACTGGCCGTTGACTGTGGGCTTGAGCGACGTATCGGCCTGAATGTTGCCGCTGGCGGTGAGCTGAATGTTACCGTCACCGGAAAGCGGCAGTGCGGGCCAGCCCCACTGTTGCAGGATAGTCATTGGCACGCCGCGCCCGTTCAGGCTGACCTGTGCCTGACGCTGAGGCAGTTGCGAAATGCTGGCGGTGGCCTCCAGCAGCCCTTTTTCTGTATAGGCGCTTAGTTCGCTGATATTGATAGTACTGTTGTTCGCCGTTAGCGCCAGCGAAGGACGGCGCACATCGGTGCGATTAAAGGTGGCAGCTGCAGCGTTGAGCGTGGCGTTGCCGCTCCAGATCCCCCACTGATTATTCTGTACCAGTCCGAGGTTAGCGCCGTAACCGTCCAGTGCGGTGAGTTGCCACGGGAAGGCCGGGTCGATGTCGATCACCAGATTACGGCTGGCGCTGAATTTCTTCAGCGTCAGGCTGTTTAGCCAGGCTGGCAGAGGCTTCATCCATAGCTGTTTCCAGTTTTCCGGTAGCGTATATTCCAGACCGGCAATCGCGGCATCGTCGAGAACCAGCGCTTTGTTGTTACGCATCCAGTTTCCGGATGTTCTGAGCATTCCCCCTTCCCAGCGGGTCGTGAACTGGCGCAGCGCAATGCCCTGCGGCGAGAACTCGGCGTTCAGAATCGGATCGAAGAAATGCAGTGAACCGTAGATAAACTCGCTGGCGTTCATCGACAGTTTTCCTTCCTGTGTTTGCCAGTCATCTTTGCTAAACGTCATGTTGCGCAAGCTCAGATCAAGGTCCGTGACCGCCCAGTCAGGACCTTGCAGACGGGCATCCGTCACTTCCAGACGACCAATTTGCAAGGATGGAATAGTGGTTAGCGGCGCAAAAAAGTCGGCCAGCGATTTGTCACTTTGCAGCCGGATATCGTTCAGGCGCAGATTCTCTACCACCCAGCTACCGTCGGTATTACGCTGCGCCACGCCGGTTAATGCGCCACGCGCGACGTCTGCGCCAATATTACTTAGCATCACCCGACCATGGTCAATGCTGCCTTCAATCAATACGTTGGTGGTGGGGACATCGTTCAGCGTCAATGAGCTGGCGCTGAGCTGAATTTGTGCTTTGCTGCCGAGAATTTTACCTGCCTCAGGGCTCCAGGGGATCACGCCGCCGTTCACGCGCTGGGCGCTCAGGTTCCACTCGCTGCCGGGGCTGTTGAGCGCCATATCCTGTAACTGCAGGCGATCGGCCTGGAACGGCAGCGGTGCGGTTTGTTGGGACAGATTCAGCGTGCCGTTTTGCAAGAGGATAGTGTCTACGTGCAACGGGTCGGTGATTTGGCGACTGCTCAGCCCGATGTCGACCGTTTTGGCGACCAGCGTCGCGGGCTGACCATCCCGGCCAAAGGTGACGTTTTCCAGCAGAATATGGGAAGGGGAAGAAAACCGGTGATCGATGGCATCAAAGGCCAGATGGTAGCTGCTGTTCTCCGAGACCCAGGCGCTGACGTGCTCTGCGCCCCAACGGGTTTGCAGTAGAAAATAAAGGCCGAGAATCGCCACTGCACAGGCGATCAGCACATAAAGAAGCAGCTTTCCAATAAATTTCATGGTCTTCCATCCCGCGAAGTGCACATAGTCAAGTTATGCACGATTTAGAGGCAATGCTCAAGGCGGGAATGGTGAAAGAGCGTTACAGCGGCGTTGATTCAGAACCAACGCCGCATTTTGCTTATTGCTTCTCTGGTGGGAACACCAGATTCAGAACGATAGCGGTGATACCGCCTGCGGCAATGCCAGAAGAGAGCAGATTTTTCACCCAATCCGGGGCAAATTGCAGAATCAGCGGCTGCTGGGAGACACCCAGGCCAACGGCCAGCGACAGCGCAATAATCAAAATAGCGCGGCGGTTCAGCGGCTCGCGAGACACAATACGCACACCAGATGCGGCGATAGTACCGAACATTACCAGGGTTGCGCCGCCCAGTACCGGTTCAGGAATATGCTGTACAAAACCGCTGACTGCCGGGAACAGGCCCAGTGCGATCAGCATCAGCGCCACCACAAAACCGACGTAACGACTGGCTACGCCTGTTAACTGAATGACCCCATTGTTCTGTCCAAAACAAGAGTTCGGGAAGGTATTGAACACAGCGGAAACAAACGAGTTCAGACCGTTCGCCAGCACGCCACCTTTCAGGCGTTTCATGTACAGCGGACCAGAAACCGGCTGTTCGGAAACATCGGAGGTCGCCGTAATATCACCGATGGTTTCCAGCGACGTAATCATAAAGACCAGCATCAGCGGCAGCAGTAAGCTCCAGTCGATGCCGAGGCCGTAGTACAACGGCGTTGGCACCATGATCAGGTCCTGGCTTACCGGTGCGGTATTTTGCGGCAGCATGTCCATAAACCAGGCCAGCAGGTAGCCTGCCGCCATCGCAATCACCAGGGACGCAACACGCAGGTACGGGTTGCGTTGGCGGTTAAGCAGGATGATCAGCGCCAGCACGACGCCGGCCAGCAGTAAATTCTTCGGTGCGCCAAAGGTGTTATCACTCATTGCGGCATAACCACCGCCAATCGACGTCAGACCCACCTGAATCAGCGACAGGCCGATAATCATCACCACCACGCCTGAGACCAGCGGGGTAATAATCCGCCGCGCCAGATGCAGTACACGCGAGATTACCATTTCAGTACAGCTCGCCAACATCAGCGTACCGAACAGGGCCGCCATCATGGTTGGGACATCTGCGCCACCGGTTTTTAGCGCCGTGCCACCCATAATCAGCGGCGCAACAAAATTAAAGCTGGTGCCCTGAATAGATAACAGTCCAGAACCAACCGGCCCCCAGGCTTTGATCTGAATGATAGAAGCTACGCCGGAAGCGAACAGCGACATACTGATAATGTGTTGAGTATCCTGAGCCGGTAAACCGAGCGCCTGGCAAATTAACAGCGCCGGGGTGATCACCGCAACGAACATGGCCAGCAGGTGCTGACAGGCGGCAAACAGGGTATGGGCTAGCGGGGGGCGATCTTCAAGACGGTAAATCAGTTCACTGTTGTGAGTCTGCGCAACCGGTTGCGCATTTGTTGACTCTACGGCGTTAACGGACATCAGAGGCAATCCCATGGTGGAAAAGCGGTGATTTTATCTGACCAGGGCGGAAAAGCAAACGTTTGCCAGCAGTTATTCTTAATATTTAAAACGGATAAACAAACTTTTTTATATAACTTTTCATCATTTTCTGCTTAAAATCCACCCCGAAAACTCAATAAGAGCTAAAAATCGGTCTGGAATGCATCGTGCGTGATTGTGCTAAACGCACTAATGGAGCTGTAAATGTTTTATCTCGATACGTTATCTACTCTGGTTGCGGCAACCCTTGTATTGCTGCTGGGACGTAAGCTCGTCCAGTCTGTCTCCTTCCTGAAAAAATACACCATTCCCGAACCTGTAGCCGGTGGATTGCTGGTGGCGATTGCGTTGCTGGTGCTGAAAAAAAGCATGGGCTGGGAAGTAAACTTCGATATGACCCTGCGCGATCCGCTGATGCTGGCGTTCTTCGCTACCATCGGCCTGAACGCTAATATCGCCAGCCTGCGCGCCGGTGGCCGCGTGGTGGGTATTTTTCTGATTGTCGTTGTGGGACTGCTGTTGATGCAGAACGCCATCGGTATCGGTATGGCGAGCCTGCTGGGCCTGGATCCGTTGATGGGCCTGATTGCAGGTTCGATAACGCTCTCTGGCGGACATGGAACCGGGGCTGCGTGGAGCAAGTTGTTTATTGAGCGTTACGGTTTTGCCAATGCGACGGAAGTCGCAATGGCTTGCGCAACCTTTGGTCTGGTGTTGGGGGGACTGATTGGTGGCCCGGTGGCACGCTATCTGGTTAAACACTCCACCACGCCTGACGGTATGCCGGACGATCAGGCTGTGCCGACCGCGTTTGAAAAGCCGGACGTTGGACGCATAATCACCTCGCTGGTGCTGATTGAAACTATCGCGCTGATCGCTATCTGTCTGACGGTAGGTAAAATCGTTGCGCAAATGCTGGTCGGAACGGTGCTCGAACTGCCGACCTTCGTCTGCGTGCTGTTTGTTGGTGTGATCCTCAGTAATGGCCTGGCACTCATGGGCTTTTATCGGGTGTTTGAACGGGCGGTTTCAGTGCTGGGCAACGTGAGCCTGTCGCTGTTCCTGGCGATGGCGTTGATGAGCCTGAAACTGTGGGAACTGGCATCTCTGGCGCTGCCGATGCTGGCGATACTGGTTGTGCAGACGATTTTCATGGCGTTGTACGCGGTATTTGTTACCTGGCGCATGATGGGCAAGAACTATGATGCCGCTGTTTTGGCTGCCGGCCACTGCGGTTTTGGCCTCGGCGCGACGCCAACGGCGATTGCTAACATGCAGGCAATTACCGAACGCTTTGGGCCATCCCATATGGCGTTCCTGGTGGTGCCGATGGTGGGGGCGTTCTTTATTGATATCGTCAACGCGTTAGTGATTAAACTGTATCTGCTGCTGCCAATTTTTGCGCAATAACGGCTGTGCGGCGGAGTAACATCCGCCGCGATAAGTCGATTATGCGTTGGAGTAACGTTCGGTTTCCGGCATCCAGCGCTCTATCAGCGCGGCAGCCTGTTGCGGATAACGTTCGTGAATATGGCGGGCTATACGCTGAACTTCCGGAATAATAGCCTGATCGCGCAATAAATCCGCTACTTTGAATTCTGCCGTTCCGGTCTGGCGCGTACCTAACAGCTCGCCGGGTCCGCGGATCTCTAAATCTTTTTGTGCAATCACGAACCCGTCATTGCTGTCCCGCAGAACCTGCAGGCGTTTCTGCGCCGTTTTTGACAGCGGCGATTTGTAGAGCAGGACGCAGTGGGAAGCCACGGCGCCGCGGCCTACGCGGCCACGCAACTGGTGCAGCTGCGCCAGGCCTAATCGCTCCGGGTTTTCAATGATCATCAGGCTGGCGTTTGGCACGTCCACACCCACTTCAATCACCGTGGTGGCGACCAGCAGATGTAATTCACCCTGCTTAAAGGCGGCCATCACCGACTGCTTCTCGGCGGGCTTCATGCGTCCATGCACCAGCCCAATATTCAGCTCTGGTAAGGCAAGCTTAAGTTCTTCCCACGTGGCTTCTGCCGCCTGAGCTTCTAATAAATCAGACTCTTCGATTAGTGTACAAACCCAGTACGCCTGACGCCCTTCGTGGGTGCAGGCGTTGCGCACACGGTCAATGATATCGCTACGGCGGGTGTCGGGAATCGCCACCGTAGTGACCGGCGTACGCCCCGGCGGCAGTTCGTCAATCACTGACGTGTCGAGATCGGCATAGGCGGTCATGGCCAGCGTACGCGGGATCGGGGTGGCGGTCATAATGAGCTGGTGCGGGTGGAAACCCTGCTGCTGGCCTTTCTCCCACAGCGCCAGACGCTGATGCACGCCAAAACGGTGCTGTTCGTCGATAATCACCAGCGCCAGCCCGTTGAACTGAACTTGTTCCTGGAAAATTGCGTGCGTGCCGACAATCATCTGCACCTGACCGCTGGCGATGGCTTCCTGCTGTGCCTGGCGTGCTTTACCTTTTTGCTTACCCGCCAGCCAACCCACTTCAACGCCCAAAGGTTCGAACCAGTTGCGGAAATTATTTGCGTGCTGTTCAGCCAGTAACTCAGTGGGTGCCATCAACGCCACTTGCTTACCATGCGCAATTGCACGCAGGGCGGCAAGTGCTGCCACCAGCGTTTTACCGGAACCGACATCGCCCTGCACCAGGCGCATCATTGGGACATCCAGCGCCATATCGCGTTCAATTTCGGCAGTGACCCGAGCCTGTGCGCCGGTTGGCTTAAAGGGGAGCGCCGCCAGCAGTTGATCTTTCAGCCGATTGTCAGGACTCAGCGGTTGGGCGTGAAAACGTTGCGCCCCGGCGCGAAGCGCCAGCATGCTGAGATTGTGCGCCATGAGTTCTTCCAGAATCAGGCGCCGCTGTGCCGGATGTTGCCCGGTTTCGAGATCGCTAAGCTGTAGCGTCGGCGGCGGGCGGTGCAGTGTGCGCAACGCTTCCGGCAGGCTCATCATGCCTTGTAGTAATTCCGGAGGGAGCAACTCGGCAATGGCGCAGGTATCGAGCAGATCCAGCGCCTGATCGGTCAGTTTGCGCAGCGTTGCCTGCTTAACGCCTTCCGTGGTCGGATACACCGGCGTGAGCGTTTCCTGCAGTTCCGGCGTGTTGAGATCGCCCTGTACGCGGTATTCCGGATGGATCATTTCTGCGCCGTACTTGCCACGTTTAGCCTCGCCATAGGCCAGTACCCGACGCCCGGTGGCGAGGCTGTTTTTCATTGCTGCGCTGAAGTTGAAGAAGCGCATAGTGAGAATGCCGGAGCCATCGCTTATCTGGCAGGTCATCATCCGGCGGCCACCGAAAGTGATATTGCAGTTTAGCACTTCGCCTTCAACGGTGGCATAGACGCCCGGCAGCAGTTCACCAATGGGGTACAGATGAGTACGGTCTTCGTAGCGCAGAGGGAGATGGAGCAGGAGGTCCTGCACGGTGTGCAGGCCAATTTTCGCCAGTTTACTGCTTTGTGCTGCGCCAACGCCCGTCAGAGAGTTGAGCGGGATGGCATCCAGTAAACGGCCTTTCATCGCGTTTATTTCGCAGATTGCATAGTGGCCCACCACGTTGCATCGGCTTCAATTTCGCCCTGCGTGTTTACGTGAGGGTAGGGAAGTCCCTTGCGCTTAGCGACATTCGCCAGCACCGGATAACCGCCTTCAAACAGCAGGCGCTGCTGCTCATCTTCCGGCAACATGCTGTTTTCTCGTCGGTACATGCCAGCATTTTGTCGCTGGCGCTGCGCTTCGTACAGAATCAGCGCAGAGGCAACCGAAACGTTCAGTGACTGCACCATGCCAATCATCGGAATGATGATATCCTGGTCCGCCAGATCGAGTGCTTCCTGAGTGATGCCGGTTTTTTCCTGACCCATCAGGATGCAGGTCGGTCGCGTGTAATCAATCTCGCGAAAATCGACGGCTTTATCAGAGAGATGGGTCGCCAGAACCTGCATGCCCTGGCTTTTTAACTGCGTGACCGCATCGCTAATGGTGGGGTGGGTCTTAACCTGCACCCAACTGTTACTGCCCGCGGCAGAAGAGGCCATGGTACGCATACGGCTACCCGGCCAGACGGCGTGGACTTCATGTACGCCGACGGCGTCTGCGGTACGAATGATCGCAGAAACGTTATGAGGTTTATGGACCTGCTCCATGCAGACGGTCAGATCGGGCTGACGCCTGGCAAGCATTTCGCAAATGCGCTCATAGCGTTTTGAGTTCATATCTCTAGTTTCGGTTGCGGGTGACTTTAATCACGTCCGGCATGACGCGGATTTTGCGCATAATATTCGCCAGATGCACGCGATCGCGAGCGGTCAGGCGAATAAAGGCGCTATAAACACGGCCGTCTTTCTCTTCAGTATTCAGACTTTGAATATTGGAGGTCGTCGTGTTGATTGCCGCCGTCAGGTTCGCCAGAGCACCCTGGTGGTTAAACATGTCCACCTTAATTTCGGTGATGAACTCCTGCTCTGTCTCTTTATCCCATTCCACCGCCATAAATTTCTCTGGCTCTTTCTGGTAGCCACGAATGTTACGGCAGGACTCATGGTGAATCACCAGACCTTTACCCGGACTGACGTGGGCAATGATCGGATCGCCAGGAATGGGACGACAGCATTTGGCGAAGGTGATCAGTACGCCGTCTGCGCCTTTGATTGGCAGATGACCATGACCAGATGGCGCAGGAACTTCACCCTGCTGAAGGTTTTTCGCAACCACCACGCTCATGGCGTTGCCCAGACCGATTTCCGCTAACAGATCGTCAAGCGTGGCGAGCTTCATACGCTCAAGCTCACGCTGGATACTTTCCTGCGGGATTTCAGCCAGTTTACGGCTACCACCCAGGGCATGGTTAAGCAGTCGACGCCCCAGACTGACGGAATCATCACGCTTAAGGTTTTTCAGCAGTTGGCGAATTTTTGCTCGTGCTTTCGAGCTGACGACGAAGTTGAGCCATGCCGCATTCGGCCGAGCGCCCGGCGCGGTAATGATTTCAACGGTCTGACCGCTAAACAGCGGTTGGGAAAGCGGATAAGGCTGTCTGTCGACACGTGCGCCAACGCAGGCATGACCGATATCGGTATGCACCGCATAAGCGAAGTCGACAGGCGTCGCACCAGCAGGCAGCTCGACAATGCGCCCTTCTGGTGTGAAAACATAAATCTCATCCGGGAAGAGATCAGATTTAACGCTTTCAATAAATTCAAACGAGCTACCGGCGCTTTGCTGCAGTTCCAGCAGACTTTGCATCCAGCGCTGGGCGCGGATTTGTGCCGTGGTGCTGGTTTCGCCATGCTCTTTGTACGCCCAGTGTGCCGCGACCCCCATCTCCGCCATCTGGTCCATGTCTTCGGTACGAATTTGTACTTCAACAGGCACGCCGTGCGGGCCGATCATTGAGGTATGCAAAGACTGGTATCCGTTCGCTTTGGGAATGGCGATATAGTCTTTCACGCGACCTGGACGCGGTTTGTACAGGCTGTGCATCTGACCGAGTACGCGATAGCAGGTATCGGAGTCATGAACGATGACGCGGAAAGCGTAAATGTCCATGATCGAGTGAAAACGCTGCTCTTTGAGTACCATTTTGCAGTAGATAGAGTACAGGTGTTTCTCGCGACCGCTTACGCGACACGGAATGCCTGCTTCCTGCAAACGCCCTTCGATTTCTGAGAGGATTTTTTGGATCATCTCTTTGCGGTTGCCGCGGGCGGCTTTTACCACTTCTTTAATCACGCGATAGCGGTTCGGGTACAGTGCTTCAAAACCCAGCTCTTCCAGCTCGGTCTTAATGTGATGAATACCTAAACGGTGCGCCAGCGGACTGTAGATTTCGAGGGTTTCACGGGCGATGCGGCGGCGCTTATCGGGGCGTAATGAGCCCAGCGTGCGCATATTGTGGGTACGGTCGGCAAGTTTGATGAGAATGACGCGGATATCCTGCACCATCGCCATAATCATCTTGCGAAAGTTTTCAGCTTGCGCCTCTTTCTTATCGCGAAACTTAAGCTTATCAAGCTTCGATACCCCTTCTACCAGCTCTGCAACGCTTTTACCAAAAAGCTGTTCCATATCCTGGTAGGTGGCCGGAGTATCTTCAATCACGTCATGCAGCAGCGCAGCCATCAGCGTTTCGTAGTCGAGTTTCATCTCGGCCAGAATGCAGGCTACCGCTACCGGGTGCGTGATATAGGGTTCACCGCTTGAACGTGTCTGGCCCTCGTGAGCGTCACGTGCAACGAGATACGCCTGCCGAAGACGCTTAATCTGGTCTTCCGGCAGGTAGTTTTGAATCAGCTGATTCAGGCTTTCAAACAGATACAAGGGCGACCCGCTTTGTGATTAACGACGACCTTCAGCAATAGCGGTAACGGCTTGTAATTCAGCGGCTTCCTGCTCTTGCTGTTCCTGGCGCTCACGCACGTCGAGGATCTGGTTGTTGATCAGACCTTCTTCGATTTCGCGCAGCGCGATAACGGTAGTTTTATCGTTTTCTTCCGGTACGAGCGGATCCTTTCCGCCTACCTGCATCTGACGAGCGCGACGCGCGGCGACCAGTACCAGGTCAAAACGGTTACCAATTTTCTCTACAGCGTCCTGAACAGTTACGCGTGCCATACTTAAAATGCTCCACAGGTGAAGAAATGACTGGGCATGATACTGAATGTGGGTTCAGTCTGCCAACAGTTTGCTGATTAAAGCGTCATGACGCTGCTTTTGGCGGCTCATGCGCAGACGTTCGGCGCGAATGATGGTTTTCAAATCGCCCAGGGCGGTATCGAAATCATCGTTCACAATAAGATAATCATATTCGGCGTAATGGCTCATTTCTGCAACAGCTTGCGCCATACGTTTTGCGATCACGTCTTCGCTATCCTGACCTCGACCACGAAGACGGCGGTCCAGCTCAATCTTAGATGGCGGCAAAATAAAAATACTGCGCGCATGCGGCATTTTTTGACGAATTTGCTGCGCACCTTGCCAATCGATATCTAAAAAGACGTCTACGCCGGATGCTAATACTTGCTCAATGGTCTCACGCGAGGTGCCGTAGTAATTACCGAAAACCTCAGCGTGTTCCAGGAACGCGTCTCTGCCAATCATGGCTCTGAATTCGTCATGGTTCACAAAGAAATAGTGTTCACCGTGCACTTCCCCCGGGCGCGGTGCGCGCGTGGTGTGCGAAACAGAAACCTGGGTGTCATACAACGGTTGGGTCTTTAATAAAGCCTGAATCAGGCTGGATTTACCCGCGCCACTGGGGGCAGAAACAATATAAAGCGTGCCTTGAGCCATGAGTATCTTAATGTATGTGATTGTCGAAAGAGAGCCTACATACGGGCTTATTATACACGTAGCCGCTATGTGACGTAGCCTTTGTCACACTTTTTGCGCATGTTTATTGCGTTTTGCGTACCCGTTTCCCGTTTTACCGGCAATTTGCAGCAATACGTCAAAATGTCAGGGAGGCTGCTCGCACGATGAATTTTTGTCGCTCTGTTTCGGTTGCACTCCGCGCTATACCTGTCGGGAAGCACATTGGTTAACGGAGGTAATATGGGGCGATGGAAATGCCTTGGCATAGTTTTACTGGTCTGGAATTTGCCGGTCTGGGCGGTATGCCCGGTCTGGTCTCCAGCCCGGGCAGGCGAGGAAATTTCACGATTACAGCAGCAGATAACACGGTGGAATGACAGTTACTGGAAACAGGGTGTCAGCGCCGTTGATGACGGCGTTTATGACCAGCTCAGTGCGCAACTCATCCAATGGCAGCGCTGTTTTGGCGATGATGCTCCACCAGATCTGTCTGCGCCTCCAATAAGTGGCACAGTCCCGCATCCAGTGCCTCACACGGGGGTCCGTAAGCTGGCAGATAAGCAAGCGTTACAGCAATGGATGCGTGTGCGCAGCGATCTCTGGGTACAACCAAAGGTCGACGGCGTGGCGGTAACGCTGGTCTATCGCAATGGCAATCTGGTAAGAGCGATTAGCCGAGGTAATGGCCTGAAAGGTGAAGACTGGACGCAAAAGATTCTTCAGATCCCTTCCGTACCACACACAACCAAAGGTCTGCTGGCGAACAGTACGTTGCAGGGCGAGATTTTTTTACAGCAGGAAGGGCATATCCAGCAACAGAGCGGGGGAATGAACGCACGTTCAAAGGTCGCTGGAATGATGATGCGCCAGAGTAACCCGGAATTGTTACGCTCGTTGGCTATTTTTATCTGGGCCTGGCCTGATGGTCCGGCGGTCATGTCGGAAAGGCTGGAACAACTCACTTCTGCCGGGTTCAGTTTCACGCAACGCTATACCCAGCCCGTGAAAAATGCGGACGATGTCGAGCATGCCCGTGCCCGGTGGTGGACTTCGGCACTCCCTTTTGTGACGGATGGCGTCGTGGTGCGATCGGGGAAAGAACCGCAAGCGCGATACTGGTTACCCGGGCAGGGAGACTGGCTGGCGGCGTGGAAATATCCGCCCGTGGCTCAGGTATCCGAGGTCACAGATATTCAGTTTTCAGTCGGTAAAAGTGGGAAAATTGCCGTAGTCGCGCTGCTGGCACCCGTCATGCTGGATGATAAGCGCGTACAACGCGTGAATATTGGCTCTGTACGTCGCTGGAATGAATGGGATATCGCGCCTGGAGATCGGATCCTGATAAGCCTGGCCGGACAGGGGATCCCTCGTATCGACGAAGTGGTCTGGCGCAGCACTCAACGCACTAAGCCAGCGCCGCCTGAGGGGCGCTTCAATTCAATGACCTGCTTTTATGCCACGCCGGCGTGTTATGAGCAGTTTATTGCCAGACTGGTTTGGCTGGGCGCGAAAGGAGTGCTGGAATTAGAAGGTATTGGTGAAGCGGGATGGCGTGACCTTCATCAGGCGTATCACTTTGAACATATCTTTTCCTGGCTCGGATTAACTCAGGAGCAGCTCCAGTCCACATTAGGCGTAAGCAAAGGGGAGAAGATGTGGCATCAGTTCAACCTGTCGCGCCATCTTCCGTTCACACGTTGGGTTATTGCCATGGGAATACCGTTAACACAGGCAACCCTGAATGCCAGTCGGGATGCTTCGTGGCAACAATTGCAGGACCGTGATGAGCAAAGCTGGCGGCAGCTCCCTTTAATGGGGGAACGCCGGGCACGACAGATCATTCAGTGGCTGGAGACCAGGGAGGTCATAGCGCTGAGCAACTGGCTGGCTGCTCAGCGTATTACGGGCTTTATACCTTAATGACCTTCATGGCGATAATAAAATACCGGCAGGCCCAACTTCAGGCGCAGCGCCAGTAACCGGGCGGTAAAGCCGAAGAGTAGGGTAGAGATAACCACCACATCGTGGCTGGAAACGTAATGTTGCAGCACGATGTAAAGCACGGCAGCGGCAAAAGAAACCCCAGCATACAGTTCTTTCTGGAACACTAATGGAATGCGTTTGCAGAACATGTCGCGTAACACGCCACCGAAGACGCCGGTAGTGACCGCAGCGACCACGGCGATAATCGGCCCGTGGCCCATATCCAGTGCCACCTGTGCGCCAATAATAGAAAAGACCACCAGGCCCAGCGCATCCAGTACAAGGAATATTTTACGCAGATAGGGCATGACAGGAGCGATAATGGTGGTGAGTACCGCAGCGGCCGCCACGATAATGACGTATTCAGGATGCTTTACCCAGCCAAGCGGATAGTGGCCGAGAAGAATGTCGCGTACCGAACCACCGCCGATGGCGGTCGCAGTGGCAATAATAATAACGCCAAATGTATCCATACGGCGACGCCCCGCCGCAAGCGCGCCTGTCATGGCTTCGGCAGTAATACCAATTAAATATAAAACGTGTAACAGCATGTATTCCCCCTGATGTGCTGGGGGCTAAGGTTATCGATTTGTGCGCATTGTCACGATTGAGATTTTCTAAGGTGAAACGATTTTAATAACTACAGCTAATGTGAATATGTCAGAAATGCGTTATGGCATGCTGTTTAAAATGTGGTGGATGATAATAAACGATGAGAAAATATAATTCGAAGTAAAGGAGCGGAAGCGAAACGCCGGGAAAAATACGTAGTCCCGCCGTTTACTGGCGGGCTACGTTGAGTAATGGCTTACTCGATGTTCTGAATCTGCTCGCGCATTTGCTCGATCAAAACTTTCAGTTCAATTGCGGAGTTAGTCACCTCAGCATTGATAGACTTGGATGCCAGGGTGTTCGACTCACGGTTGAATTCCTGCATCATGAAGTCCAGACGACGGCCAACCGCCTCTTTTTTCTTCAGAATGTTGTAGGTTTCTTTGACGTGAGCTTCCAGACGATCCAGTTCTTCAGCCACATCGATACGTTGTGCCATCAGCACCAGCTCTTGCTCAAGACGGTTATTTTCCAGTTGTACCTGTGCGTCTTCCAGTTTGGCTACCAGACGCTCGCGCTGCCATTGCAGAATTTCCGGCATATGCGCACGCACCTTCGTCACTTCGGCGCTGACGCCCTCCAGACGCTGCTCGATCAACGCTTTCAGCGCCTGACCTTCGGTTTCACGCGCAACGATAAAGTCATCCAGCGTACCGTCAAGCGCGGCGAGGATTTCGGCGGCGATGGCATCCAGGTCTTGCTCCTGCGCTGCCATTACCCCTGGCCAACGCAGGATATCAACCGGATTAATTTCACCTTCATCACTCTGCATTTTGACCCAGTTAGCAGCGCTCACGAGCTGTTTAGCGAGCTTTTCATTCAGGATCAGCTCGCCTTGCGCGCTGGCATCCGGCTCAAAACGCAGTGTACATTCGATTTTACCGCGCGTCAGACGCGAGCGAATGCGTTCGCGAACCACGGGTTCGAGACTACGGAACTGTTCCGGCAGGCGAAAATAAGTTTCCAGATAACGCTGGTTTACCGAGCGCATTTCCCAGGTTGCGCTACCCCATTCACCCTTGATTTCACGCCGGGCGTAGGCGGTCATGCTGCGGATCATAGACGTTCCTGTTTTTAAAGATGAGATGGGAGGATTATAGCCATCCACGTCTTGTCAGGATAGGAATAACCGTCGGAAGTCCGTATAATGCGCAGCCACATTCGTTTCAAGCCGGAGATTTTATCATGCGTCCAGCAGGTCGTAGTGCCAATCAGGTGCGTCCCGTCACCCTGACCCGTAATTATACAAAACACGCTGAAGGCTCCGTGCTGGTCGAATTTGGTGATACCAAAGTGCTGTGTACCGCTTCTATTGATGAAGGCGTCCCACGTTTTCTGAAAGGTCAGGGCCAGGGCTGGATCACCGCAGAATATGGCATGCTGCCACGCGCCACGCACACCCGTAACGCCCGTGAAGCGGCGAAAGGTAAGCAGGGCGGCCGTACCATGGAAATCCAGCGCCTGATCGCTCGTGCGCTGCGCGCCGCCGTTGACCTGAAGACGCTCGGTGAATTCACTATTACGCTGGACTGTGATGTTATTCAGGCAGATGGCGGTACGCGTACTGCATCGATTACTGGCGCATGCGTTGCGTTGGCGGATGCGCTGAACAAGCTGGTGGCGAGCGGTAAGCTGAAAACTAACCCGATGAAAGGGATGGTTGCCGCGGTTTCCGTGGGGATTGTCAATGGTGAAGCGCTCTGTGATCTCGAGTACGTTGAGGATTCAGCGGCAGAAACTGACATGAACGTGGTGATGACTGAAGACGGTCGAATTATTGAAGTGCAGGGCACGGCGGAAGGCGAGCCGTTCAGCCATGAAGAACTTCTCACCCTACTGGCCTTGGCCCGAGGGGGAATCGAATCCATTGTAGCGACGCAGAAGGCGGCGTTAGAAAATTGATTTTAAAGGCGACTGAAGAGTCGCCTTTTTTTTGTCTGTAATAAAGTGAGATGAGGAGCGAATCCATGAAACCGTATCAGCGCCAGTTTATTGAGTTTGCGCTTAGCAAGCAGGTACTAAAGTTTGGCGAATTTACGCTGAAATCCGGGCGCAAAAGCCCCTATTTCTTCAACGCCGGGCTGTTTAATACCGGGCGCGATCTGGCACTGTTAGGCCGTTTTTATGCTGAAGCGCTGGTGGATTCCGGCATCGAGTTCGATCTGCTGTTTGGTCCTGCGTACAAAGGTATTCCGATTGCGACTACTACGGCTGTAGCACTTGCGGAACATCACGATAAAGATATGCCGTACTGCTTTAACCGCAAAGAGGCGAAGACCCATGGCGAAGGCGGTAATCTGGTAGGTAGCGCACTTGAGGGGCGTGTCATGCTGGTAGATGATGTTATCACCGCAGGTACGGCTATTCGTGAGTCGATGGAGATTATTCAGGCTAATGGCGCTACGCTTGCTGGGGTATTGATTTCTCTCGATCGTCAGGAGCGTGGTCGGGGCGAGATTTCGGCGATTCAGGAAGTAGAGCGTGATTATGGTTGCAAGGTGATTTCTATCATTACCCTGAAAGACCTGATTGCGTATCTGGAAGAGAAGCCTGAAATGGCAGAACACCTGGTAGCCGTGCGGGCGTATCGCGAAGCATACGGCGTATAAGAGTATAAGAACTGTAGATGCCGCTGCGCGTATCCGGCCTACGGGTTACGTAGGCCGGACAAAACGAAGCCGCTACTGCAATTGAGCAGCAACCAGCGGCCAGCGGGTGTCAAAATCATCCGTTGGACGATATTTAAATTCGCTACGTACAAACCGGGACAACATACCTTCGCAGAAAGCCAGTAACTGGCTGGCCAGCAGCGTTTCATCCACGGTGTAACCTTCACCTTCACGCATTCTTTTTTCGCGCAGAACCTGGCGCAGCTGGGCCTCAATACGTTCGAAAAGCTGGTTAATGCGGCCTTGCAGACGATCCTGTTCAAACATGAGCGCATGCCCGGTCAGAATGCGCGTCAGACCGGGGTTACGTTCACCGAAGCCTAAAATCAGCAGAACGATCAGACGCAGACGTGCGCTGGTGTCCTTTTCGTCTTTTAAGATCAGATTGATACGGGTAATCAGACTATCTTCGATAAACTCAATCAGACTATCGAACATGCGGGTCTTGCTGGGAAAATGGCGATACAAGGCCGCTTCGGAAACGCCTACAGAGGCTGCCAGTTTCGCTGTCGTGATGCGTTGGCTTCCATCGCTGGACTCAAGCATCAGTGCCAGAGACTGAAGTATTTCTTCGCGACGATTCCTTTTCGCAGTTTGTTTTTCTACCATGTTACAAAATACCCCTGAAAATAAGCTCTTGCCAGGCAGGCATCCACACAGCGACCGCAAACGGCTGTTTGCGGTGTGTTATTGCGTTATTACGCTGTGGGATACTTTTCTGCGGGTTACTTGCGCCCGGAATGGCCGAAGCCACCTTCGCCACGATCGGTGGCTTCAAACTCTTCCACCAGATTAAATTCAGCCTGCACGACCGGTACAAATACCATCTGTGCGATACGTTCGCCCGGTTCAATCGTGAAGCTGTCCTGACCACGGTTCCAGATAGACACCATCAATTGTCCTTGATAGTCGGAATCAATCAGACCGACCAGGTTGCCCAGTACGATGCCGTGCTTATGACCCAGCCCGGAACGTGGCAACATCACCGCCGCCAGAGAGGGATCGGCAATATGGATGGCTAACCCGGTTGGCACCAGCGTGGTTGCACCCGGCGCCAGCTCTACGGCGTCATCAAGACAAGCACGCAGGTCAAGTCCGGCAGAGCCAGAAGTGGCGTACGTTGGGAGCGGAAATTGTTGCCCTACGCGCGGGTCCAGAATCTTAACGTCGATTTTTTTCATCATAACGGGTCACGATCTCGTCGAGTAATAATTGGCCCAGGAGTTCTTTACGCTCAAGCGGTAAGACTTTATCTCCATCCTGCCAAAAAAGGTGTAATGCGTTGCTGTCGCTGTTAAATCCTTGATTTGATAACGAAACGTCGTTCGCACAGATCACATCAAGGTTTTTGCGGATGCGTTTTTGCCGGGCATATTCTTCCACATTATTTGTTTCGGCGGCAAACCCAACGACAAAAGGACGATTAGCATCCAGTGCGGCAACACCGGCGATAATATCCGGGTTTTTGACCATTTTTACTGTTAATTCATCACCCTGCGTCGCCTGTTTTTTGATTTTTTCGGGGGCGACAGTCTCGGCGCGATAATCAGCGACTGCGGCGCAGCCGATAAAGATATGCTGTTGTTGCACCGCAGATTGCACGGCGGCTTCCATCTCCAGTGCGGTCATCACATCAATGCGCTGCACAAATGGCGGTGTGGGTAACGAAACAGGTCCCGACACCAGTGTGACGTTTGCCCCGCGTTTTGCGGCAGCGGCTGCGATCGCAAACCCCATCTTCCCGGAACTGTGATTGGAAATGTAACGCACGGGATCCAGCGGTTCACGCGTCGGGCCCGCCGTAATCATGATGTTGAGATGTTGCAGATCGTTGACAGGCGAGAAATGTTCTGCGGCCATATCGACAATCGTCAACGGATCCAGCATGCGGCCAGGACCGACATCGCCACATGCCTGGCTACCGCTGTCAGGGCCCCAAATGAGCAAACCTCGCGAGGCAAGAATGCCCAGATTGTGCTGGGTCGCGGCAGCACGGTACATCTGCTGGTTCATGGCTGGCAGCACAGCAACAGGAGCAGGCGTTGCCAGACAGATCGTTGAAACCAAATCGTTAGCCATACCTGCGGCGACGCGGGCAATCAGGTCTGCCGTAGCAGGGGCCAGGATAACCAGGTCGGCCCATTTCCCCAGCTCAATGTGGCCCATCGCGGCTTCGGCCGCGGGGTCAAGCAGGCTGTCGGAAACGGGATAACCCGAAACCGCTTGTAAGCTCAGGGGAGTAATAAACGCTTTTGCCGCTTCGGTCATCGCCACGCGGACGTCAGCGCCGCGTTCCCGCAAACGACGCACCAGTTCAGGGGTTTTGTACGCAGCAATGCCGCCACTGACGGCAAGTACGATTTTTTTACCGGCCAGGCTCATCATGATCTTTCCTGTTGGGTTTCACCAGAAGGCGGATATTTTATCACAATCCGCAATGAGTCGTGCTTTTGCCCGCGCTTCAGTTTGCGAGCCGCTACGAAGAAGTGATAACAGAGCGTCGATTCGCGACAGGCGTTATGCCACTATGCGGACGAGAAAGGAGGGGGAGGCATGGAAAATACAGGACGTATGATGCCCCGGGAAAAGCTATTGGCGCAGGGGCCAGGTTCACTTAGCGATGTTGAGCTACTGGCGCTTTTTTTACGCACCGGGATTCTGGGTAAAGATGTGCTGACGCTGGCAAAAGAGTTGATCCAGCATTTTGACTCGCTGTATGGCCTGTTATCAGCAGACTATATGGCGTTTAGCCACGTTCACGGTATTGGCCTGGCGAAGTATGCGCAGCTTAAAGGGATTGCCGAACTGGCAAGGCGCTACCATAACGTGCGAGTGATGGAAGAGCGTGCGTTACTTAGCCCGGAAATGGCGCGAGAATTTCTGCAAAGTCAGCTCGCGCAAGAGGAGCGCGAGATCTTTCTGGTGATCTTTATGGATTCTCAACATCACGTGATTAAACACAGCAAACTTTTTTCCGGTACGCTTAGCCATGTTGAGGTGCATCCACGAGAAATTGTGCGTGAAGCGATAAAAATGAATGCGTCAGCGGTGATCCTTGCGCATAATCACCCTTCGGGTTGTGCAGAGCCGAGTAAAGCAGATAAACTTATCACCGAGCGTGTTGTGAAATGCTGTCAGTTCATGGATATCCGGGTGCTTGATCATCTGGTCATTGGGCGCGGAGAGTACGTTTCTTTTGCGGAACGCGGTTGGATTTAACGCACTTTACGCGATCCATCGGGATCTTTGTCTGTTCGGGACTTGAGCATAACGCCGGGTCAGCGTATACTACGCCACCTTTGAGAATCTCGGGTTTGGCATTTGGGCCTGGCAATCGAGAGTTCACTTAGAACTATGCGATGACCGGGCTGTAAAGCCTGACGAGGCGCCGATACCCCATACGAAGCTCGAGCTAATTTGATTTTTGGAGAATAGACATGTCCCGAGTCTGCCAAGTTACTGGCAAGCGTCCGGTGACCGGTAACAACCGTTCCCACGCACTGAACGCGACTAAACGCCGTTTCCTGCCTAACCTGCACTCTCACCGTTTCTGGGTTGAGAGCGAAAAGCGTTTTGTCACCCTGCGTGTATCTGCTAAAGGTATGCGTGTTATTGATAAGAAAGGCATCGAAACAGTTCTGTCTGAACTGCGTGCCCGTGGCGAAAAGTACTAAGTACTAAGAGGAAATAAATCATGGCTAAAGGTATTCGTGAGAAAATCAAGCTGGTTTCTTCTGCTGGTACTGGTCACTTCTATACCACTACGAAGAACAAACGTACTAAGCCGGAAAAACTGGAACTGAAAAAATTCGATCCAGTTGTCCGTCAGCACGTTCTCTACAAAGAAGCGAAAATCAAATAATTCTCGCTTTGATGTAATAAAAAACCTCGCTTCGGCGGGGTTTTTTGTTTTCTGGCCGTCCCCATATTAATGTGACCTGATACATCGCCGGAGATACTATGCCTGAATTACCTGAAGTCGAAACCAGCCGCCGCGGTATTGAGCCGCATCTGGTTGGGGCAACGATTATGCACGCGACTGTGCGTAACGGTCGTTTGCGTTGGCCGGTATCAGAGGAAATCTATCGTCTGAGTGATAAACCTGTCCTCAGCGTACAGCGGCGCGCTAAATACCTGCTGCTGGAGCTGCCGGATGGTTGGGTAATCATTCATCTGGGGATGTCGGGGAGTTTGCGTATCCTTCCTGAAGAGCTTCCTGCAGAAAAGCATGACCACGTTGACTTAGTGATGAGTAACGGCAAAGTCCTGCGCTATACCGATCCTCGCCGTTTTGGCGCCTGGTTGTGGACTACCGAATTGGATGGACACAATGTTCTCGCTCATCTTGGCCCTGAGCCACTGAGCGACGATTTCAACGCCAGTTATCTGCAGCAGAAATGCGCGAAGAAGAAAACCGCGATTAAACCCTGGCTGATGGATAACAAGCTGGTGGTGGGGGTCGGTAATATCTATGCCAGCGAGTCGCTGTTTGCCGCTGGCATCCATCCTGACCGCCTGGCGTCATCTTTGTCGCAGGATGAGTACGAACTGCTGGTGCGCGTCATCAAGGCAGTTTTACTGCGTTCGATTGAACAGGGGGGAACGACGCTGAAGGACTTCCTGCAAAGCGACGGTAAGCCGGGCTATTTTGCCCAGGAGTTGCAGGTCTATGGGAGAGAAGGTGAACCCTGTCGCGTATGCGGCGCGCCAATCATTGCGACAAAACACGCCCAGCGCACAACGTTCTACTGCCGTCGCTGTCAGAAATAACATTCGTTGCTGGCCGGGTAAACTTTATGTCTTATCCGGCCAGACGCATTACTTTAGTTTACTCATTAACGCCTGATGGACGTTTTCCGGCAGAAAGTGTGTCACATCACCCTGATGGCGGGCGACTTCTTTCACCAGTGACGATGAGATAAATGACCACTCTTTAGACGGCATCAGAAAGACGCTTTCCAGTTGCGGCATTAAATGGCGGTTCATATGGGCCAGCTGCATTTCATACTCAAAATCTGCTACCGCGCGCAGGCCTCGGATCAGGATGTTAGCCTGATTATCACGGGCAAAATTTGCCATTAAGTCGCTGAATCCCAGAACTTCCACATTGCCGAGATGCGCCGTTGCCTGTTGCGCCAGCTCGACGCGCTCTTCAAGGGTAAACATCGGTTTTTTACTGGGACTTGCGGCAATCGCCAGGATCACGTGATCGAACATGCTGGTCGCACGCGTCACGATATCAAGATGGCCGTTAGTTATGGGATCAAAGGTTCCTGGATAAATCGCCCGTTTTTGCATGATTTGCCTCAATGCGTTTTGGGTGGCAGATAAGGTTCCAGCAGTTGCAGCAGGCGCTGTAGCGCGCCCTGATTTTGATACAGGACTTCAACTGCATGACGGCCATAAAAATTACGATAATCGGCATCGGTCAGTAAAGAAGAGACCTCTTTCACCAGCGTGGTTGCGTCGGTGACGGTGATCAATCCGCTTGCCTGCTCGAGACGAGCACAAATATCTTTAAAATTAAAGGTATGTGGCCCCATCAGTACCGGAATGGCGTGTGCTGCGGCTTCCAGTGGGTTGTGTCCCCCACGTTCAACCAGTGAACCACCGACAAAAGCAAGGTCGGCAATGCCGTACAGCAACATCAGCTCGCCCATGGTGTCGCCGATAACGACCTGAGTATCTGAGGATGGAACTTCGCCAGAAGAACGTGTGGTATAGCTTAGCCCAGCCTGACGTACGAGGTTAATGGCATCCGGGAAGCGTTCCGGATGTCTGGGAACCAGGATCAGCAAAAGATTAGGAAACTGATTTAATAACGCCTGGTGGGCTGCAATGATAATGCTTTCTTCACCATCGTGCGTGCTGGTTGCAATCCACACCGGGCGATGAGGCGCCCATTGACGACGCAACGTAATCGCTTTGGCGGCCAACTGTGGCGTGACGGAAATATCAAACTTCAGGCTGCCGGTGACGGTGACCTGATTGCTCCTGGCGCCAAGGGTAATAAAACGAGCGCCATCTTCTTCGTTCTGTGCGGCAATCAACGTAATTCGACGCAGTAGCTTACCAACAAATTTGCCTAATTTTGCGTAGCCAGCGGCTGAACGCGCAGAAAGCCGTGCGTTGGCGATGACCAGAGGAATACCGCGTTTATGGAGTGCCGCGATCAGATTTGGCCACAGCTCGGTTTCCATGATTAACACCAGCTTGGGGTCAACTTTATTCAGGAAACGGTTCAAAGCATCCGGTAAATCGTATGGCAAATAAATGTGCTGAACGTCAGTACCAAACGCGGATTGTACGCGCTCAGAGCCGGTTGGCGTCATGGTGGTTACCGTGATCGGTAAGTCGGGATAACGATGTCGCAGAGCACGGACTAATGGAATAGCTGCCAGCGTTTCGCCCACAGAAACTGAGTGAAGCATGATGCCGCCTGGTTTTAGCGGACGGCGGTAAAAACCGTAGCGTTCACCCCAGCGTTTACGGTAGGCCGGAGCCTTACGTCCGCGCACCCAAAGCCGTATCCAGATCAAAGGCTGAATAAGGTAGAAAAGGGCGGTGTAAAGCAATTCGAGCATAATGGTAGCTAACTTATGAATGTGCTGGGGATTCTATGTATTTAACTATGGCTTTACCATCATTTTTATCCAGGTTGAAGCAAAACAATGGAATCGTCGGGCACTGTTTTAGCCTACGGCTATTTTAAAAATGCTGATGATCGTACTGACGTGGCTTAACGTCTTGTGCGGCGTGTGTTTTAAGCTGAAAACAGTAATTTTATATCTTTTTGTTTTTAAAGATTTATTTCTTTATTTTGTTCAAAAATTATTCGTTTCGGAATGCGTGATAATAAATGATATACTACTGCGCAATTTCAGGTAGCTAGCCGGCAGAAACATTTCGAAAACATGGGCGGTAAACTTTGGATGTATCAGACCTGCTATGCCTGGCGACGCGATGCGGATATTAATGCATGAATATTGCTTTTTGTTTGTACAAGTATTTCCCCTATGGTGGGTTACAGCGTGATTTTCTGCGAGTAGCGCTCACGGTTGCTGCACGAGGTCATCATGTCCAGGTGTTTACCCAGTCATGGCAGGGCGAACGTCCGGAAGGACTGGAAATTATACTCGTACCCGTCACAGCCAGAACTAACCATGGGAAAAACGAGCAATATTATCAGTGGGTTCAAAATTATTTAAGCCAGCATCCCGTCGATCGTATCGTTGGTTTTAATAAAATGCCAGGGCTGGATGTGTATTACGCCGCCGACGTTTGTTATGCGGAAAAGGTCGCTCGCGAGAAGGGCTTCTTCTATAAGTTGACGCGTCGGTATCGACACTACTCTGCATTTGAAAAAGCGACGTTTCAACAAGGTTCCAGCACCACGCTTTTGATGTTAACTGATAAGCAAATTGGTGATTTCAAACTCCATTATCATACGGAGAGCCAGCGTTTTCGTATTCTGCCGCCAGGTATCTACCCAGACAGAAAATACAGTCTGCAACCTGAAAACAGCAGGAAGATTGTCAGGGAAAAGAATGGTATTGGTCTCGATCAGTTCCTGCTTTTGCAGGTCGGCTCCGATTTCAAACGCAAAGGTGTGCCAAGAAGCTTACAGGCGTTGGCTTCTTTACCTGAGACTATACGTCACCGTACTCAGTTGATGGTTGTTGGTCAGGATAAGGCCGATCGTTATCGTGCTCAGGCCCGCCAATTGGGAATTGAAGAGCAAGTGCAATTCTTCTCGGGGCGAGATGATGTCGCTGAATTGATGTCCGCTGCCGATTTATTGCTTCACCCGGCAGTTCAGGAAGCCGCTGGTATCGTCTTGCTAGAAGCCGTAGTTGCCGGGCTGCCAGTATTAACCACTGAGGTATGCGGCTATGCAGGTTATATCAGTGCCGCCCAATGCGGCGTGGTGATCCCTGAACCTTTTGCGCAGGATAATTTGAATACAGCACTTTTCAATGCGCTGCAAAATAATGAGCAGAGAAGTCGTTGGGCTGGAAATGCGCGACATTTTGCTGATACAGAGGATCTCTACAGCCTGGCAGATAAAGCTGCAGATATCATTTTAGGTCTCGAAAATGATTGAATTAAAAGAACCATTTGCCACGCAATGGCAAGGAAAAGACCCGTTCACGGAAGTCACTAAGCTGGATGGCGAGGTTTTTCGCGCTCTGGAAACTCGGCGTACCCTGCGTTTTGAGATGATGGGAAAAGGTTACTTTCTTAAATACCATCATGGGACCACGCTTAAAGAAGTGGTGAAGAACCTGATTTCTCTGCGCATGCCTGTGCTTGGCGCGGACCGGGAGTGGCTGGCGATTCACCGTTTGCAAGCACTGAATGTGGATACAATGACGGGTGTTGCTTTTGGACAGAAGGGGCTGAATCCGTTAGAGCGAACCTCATTTATTATTACTGAGGATCTTTCTCCTGCCATCAGCCTTGAAGATTTTTGCGCCAACTGGGGCGTTGAACGGCCCGATTTTGTATTAAAACGAACCATTATTACCCGCGTGGCGGAAATGGTGGGTAAAATGCATCGAGGTGGGGTAAATCATCGGGATTGTTATATCTGCCATTTCCTGCTCCAACAGCCGATGCCAGCAGATGTTGCGGAGATCAAACTCTCTGTGATTGATCTACATCGTGCACAAATACGTCAGCAGGTACCACGTCGCTGGCGGGATAAAGATTTGATCGGGCTCTATTTCTCCTCACTGGAGATTGGGCTAACGTCCAGAGATATCTACCGTTTTTTACGTGTCTATTTTTCGATGCCATTGCGTGAAATCTTTCGTCAGGAAGTCAGGTTGTTTGAACAGGCTGTCACAAAAGCGCAAAAAATAAGACAAAGAACAATAAGAAAAGCGCTATAAATTACACATGAAGTTTGAGGCTGTTTTATTATGAACATCGATTTCCAGAAGTTGATCATTCAAAAACATATCATCGACAGCTCGACGCATGACAAGAGTAAAAAACTAAGCGTTGCGTATGGTGTCGATCGTAATTTTTTGTTTGGATCCGGCATTTCTATGACCTCATTATTAGTGAATAATCCTGATATTGATATCCATTTTTATATCGCCACTGACTATCTCGATGACGACTATCTGGAAAGCATAAAACGCCTAATGCAAATGTACAGTACGACAGTGACTGTCCTTGTTTTCGATAATGCGGCCTTTCGTGAACTGCCGAGCACGAAAGCCTGGACTGATGCAATGTACTATCGTTACTTTGCATTTGAATATTTAAGCACCGAATTAAGCTCGGTACTGTATCTGGATGCCGATGTCATTTGTAAAGGTTCTCTACGGGAACTTACAGAGATTAATTTCTGTGGGGAATATGCAGCTGTCATTAATGATGTTGATGAAGTGCGAATTAAATCCGGTACCAGACTTGGTATCCCTGACCTGAGTAAGGGGTATTTTAATTCGGGTGTTGTATTTGCGAATCTCAAAGTATGGCGTGAGCAGCAGTTGTTAACCAAAACATTTTCTATATTAGACAAACGCCAAAAAGAATTACTTTATTTCGATCAGGACGTACTCAATATTTTATTTGTCGGAAATGTTATTTTCCTGAGAAGAGACTTTAACTGTATTTATGAAGTCGATCGGGAACTCAAAAATAAAAACGATAAAACTTATCAGGATTTCATTACCGACGATACGGTATTAATTCACTATGCTGGCGTCACTAAACCATGGCATTCATGGGCCAAGTATCCGGTGGCTAAATTTTTTATTGAAGCATATCAGAAATCCGCATGGGCAGAAAAGTCTCTGTTAAACGCAAATACAGCTAAGTTGTATAAATGTAAGTCACGACATGAAAGAGTGCAGCGAAAATATATCCGCTCTGTGCTAAGTCATGTTATGTATATAAAAAATAAGTTACATAGCTCTAAGGCACATTGAATTTATAAATAGTAACTTATTGATAATAAATTAAATAGGTGTAGCGAATGAACTTTGATTGTCATCAGTCTATAAAAAATATCCTTGACTTTAATCAAGCGCCATCTGAACAACAAACACAGCTCAATATCGCCTGGGGTGTGGACAAAAACTTTATGTTTGGCGCTGCAATCTCGATGACATCGGTGCTATTGCATAATAAAGATCTGAATATTCATTTTCACCTTTTTACCGATTATATTGATGCTGATTACCAGCAACGCATTGCGAAATTAGCAGGGCAATTTGCAACTAACATCTCAATTTACATTATGGATGCTAATGGGTTAAAAATATTGCCTAGTGGTAATGCCTGGTCGCATGCAATGTACTTTAGATTCATTGCCTTTGAATATCTTGCTGAGAAAATAAATTCGCTTTTATACATTGATGCGGATGTGATTTGCAAAGGTTCACTTGACGAGCTAACCCAAATTGATCTTGGTGAGTATGTTGCTGCTGTAATTACTGATGTTGATGATAGCCCTGCCAGAGATATTGAAGAAAATAGGGATTATTTCAATTCTGGTGTCATTTTTGCAAATCTTAAAAAGTGGAAAGAACAAAATTTCATCAACGCAGCCTTTGATATCTTATTGGATAAAAACAATAAGCTTTCATTCCCAGATCAGGATGTTTTGAATATTCTCTTCTTAAAGAAAGTGATCTTTCTGGAAAGAAGGTTTAATGCTATTTACGGCATAAAACAAGAGCTAAAAAGCAAAGATCTTGCAAAATATAAAGAATATATAACATCCGATACTATTCTAATCCATTATGTCGGTGTGACTAAGCCGTGGAACTCTTGGGCAAACTATCCTTCGGCACAGTACTTTGTTGAAGCGTGGAAGGCTTCTCCATGGGCAGATGTTCCTTTGTTACCAGCCAGAACACCAAAGCAATATAAAAAGAAATCACGGCATGAACGGTTACAAGGAAAATATTTTGCTTCAGTAATTAGCTATATCGGCTATTTACGTGCAAAGTTACAAAGCAAGTAAAAAAACTCCCGAAAGGGAGTTTTTTATTTAACGTAGTTTTGTCTTGAGATATTTCATATACCATTTGATAGAAGCGCAGTAATTTCCCCTTTTAGCTTCCTGACGCGAGTAGACCCGATAATCAGTAGGTCTCATGCGTGGAGCGTAGGAACGCATTTCTGTATACCGCCATGGTGTGAAATGATGGTAGAAGAGGTAAAGTTGTTGTGAAAGCCCGGTGTGTTCTTTGTACCAAGGCTTTCTTCCGCCGGTGAAATGGATAATGCGGGGCAGAGTATCTTTTTGATAGAAGAAACACTCTTTTTGTTGGTCGTTAAACCAATTAAATAAAAAATTCCATCGATTATCAATGAATTTTACGTTGCCATCCATTGCAATGTTCAAGGCATCTTGATCCGGATAGGGAAGACTTTCCCCTCGATCAAATAAAATCTGATTGGCTTTTATTTCAATATCATTTTTAAGCCAGTTTTTTATGTTTATGTACAGAAATCCGGAGTTAAAATAAGAAGAGGTGCTAAGTTTCAAGCGTTTCGCATTTTTATTATCATTGTTATTTAACGAATCATGACTGGCAGCACAAATTACTTCACTAATATCAATGCTATTAATTTCATGGATTTTATCGAAGCACAGAGTATCAGCATCTAAATAGATAAAATGCTCTACTTTATCTTTAAGCAGACGCGGTACGGTCAGCCTCATATAAATAGAGCGATTCAGGTGTTTGATTGCAAAGTCATTGTTATACTTTTCAATCTCCTTTTTATCAATATTGATAACCTGAATTTTATCAGTGGTTGAACACAGTTTATTAATTTCGTCGTCTGAGACATCATAGACAAAGACGAAAAATGACAGTTCTTGTCCTGGGTTGTTCATTATGACGGACATAATGGACACAGCTACATATTCCAGATAATTAGCATCTGTACAGTAAGCAATATTAATAACGTTATTTTTGTTGTCCATTTATGCTTTCTCATTACCTTTAACATGGCTACTATCATGAAGTACCCTATCGATAGCGTCAATCACGGCTTGTTCCGGTATCCATGTTAAATATTTTTTTGACCTGTCGAGTTCATTTCTGGAAGGCATTGGATGGTAATCGCCAGCCCAAATCAACACGGCGTTATCTGACCATGGTCTCCATTGCTGATAATTGGTCGCGCCAAACAGACAGACCTGAGGTGTTCCTAATGCTGCAGCCATATGCATAGGCGCAGAATCGACCCCGATGTAAAGAACGGCATGGTCGATTAACGCAGCCAACTGCAGGAAGGTTGTTTTACCAGCTAGCGTCAGGTCAGGGGAAGATTGACACAATTCGGCAATGCGCTGGACTTGCTGCTGTTCACTTTGTGCTGGCCCACAGGTAAGGTAAACATGCAGGCCACGCTGATGCAAATGGTCAATCACATGGGCAAATTTATCATCATCCCAACATTTAAATTCTTGTCTGGCAGTAGGTTGAATCACGACATATTTTTGTGAAGGTAATGCCGGAAGTTGGGAAACCAAATAGTGGTAATCATCCTGCCGATAGTGTAGTGACATCTCTTTTTTCAGATCTGCTTCGCTAAACCCAATGCCCTTCAGAATGGAGAGATTTTGTTCAACTATGTGCGTCCCGGTCAGCGGTGCAACCTGAGAAAAAAGATTGTTCCATTGTTTCTTATCACGCTCAAATGCAATTGACGGGCGACGTAAGGAAGCAATAAGAGCGCCAATCGGCCATTGCTCGGTTAGGTTAACGATCAGGTCATAGTGATTTTTTTTCAGCTGTTGACGCACTGAAAGATAATTTTTTACTGTATCTAAAAGGCCTTTCTTTTTCTCAATGAGATAAAAATCATTGATACTTTCATTTGCTGCCAAAATTGATTTTGTATCCTTATAAAGAAGCAGATCGATTTTAGCATGAGGATAACGAGCCTGAATGCTGGCAATAACAGGTGTTGTTAACAGAACATCCCCATAAAATTTGAGCTTGCAAATAAGAACACGGTCGACTTTATCAAACATGTTAAAATCCCTTTCGAAAAAATAAACTTTTGCAGGCGGATAGTATCTTATATCTAATTTCAGAAATTGAGCGATCGATATGCGGATATTTCATCTTAAGGATTATTTTGTTCTTAACGATTTTTGTATCGCAGCATGCATGTGCATTCTGAATGTCATTTAACATACTTTCGTTATAACGATAGTAGCCTTTCTTCTTGCGTAAAAGTTTGCGGCCTTCCAGGAAACAATTGATAATCATTAACGTGGCAACGGTACGTTTAGCGTTATCTTCATTCACATAGTTATACATTTTTCGCATAGCAAAGAAGATACTGTCCGCATCGCTATCAATAATGTTCTCGGTAATGCTTTTGTCATTTAATCGATAGTAATAAAGCTTGTTCTCTATTTTTAAAATAGAACGACATTTGAAATACTGGAACGGGCAAAAAATGACATCTTCATAGCGACGATGTTCTTCAAATCGGTCCATACCAATCACGTCGCGGTGAAAAATTTTTGTCATGAGATGCCATTGCCCGGCACGAAAAGTTGGCAACAGGGGAGCATAGTTATCATCAGCCAAAATAATTTCGTGTTGAGCCAGGGTATTCTTTGCGCCAGGTTTATTCTGATACAGATTGTTTATATTTCGAGTTAAATTGAATTCCACAATATCATATTTTCCCTCCCTCAATTTAGGGAGGAGGATAGTGAAATAATCTGCACAGACAATGTCATCGCTGTCGACAAAACCAATATACTTTCCCGTTGCCTGGGTCAATCCGACGTTGCGGGTGATTGCAACACCTTGATTTTTCTGGCTTATATATTTTACATTGTTGCAGTTATGCTCATGATAAAATGCCTTGATGTGCTCTTCCGTTAAATCTGTTGAACCATCATTAACAATTATTATCTCCACCTCGTCAGTGATGCTCTGATGGATAGACGCCAACGTCGACGTGATAAATTCGGCATTGTTGTATGCAGGTATTATAATGCTCAATAAATAACCTGAAGCATTAGTCATGGCATTCTTCTCTCGTTGGATTGCGAGTTCAGCATTGCTGCTACACATAACGCCAGCACACTGCTCAAGGCTTCACCTTTGGCATACAATAATAAATCACTCAAGCCATAGATAGCGATAGCGCCTGAGATAACGAACAACAGAGGACTGCGTTGCCAGTAAGCTGTTAAAAACATGGCAGTATAGAGCAAGAGTAGCACAATCACCCCAGGGATGCCCTTCAGCGAGAAGGTATCAACGATTTCGTTATGGAGGTGGACGTTAAGGAAAACAAGCGCCCCTTGCAGAGAGGTATCTTGCACAGCAAGTTGCTGAATTTCTGCCCCACGTTGTTCAAGTGACTGCCCCCCGAGATGTACTTTCCCTGACTCAATACCTGCGCGTTGCATTGCAAGCCGCGCGCCAATAGAGGTTTTACTATTGTTCTGGTTGTAAGAGTGCACATCCCGCATAAAATTTTGGTAGCGATGTTCAAGTACTGGCTTTAAAGGGATGGCCGCCAGACCTATCAGTATCACGAAGCCCAATAATGCTTTAAACAACATGGTACGGTTGTGGCGATGATGCATGAGAAACAGGACGATACTCAGGATCGGGTATACCAAAATCGCCGCCCGGGTTTGCGTGGTAATGATAACCGCCAGCGAGATCAAAAAATGTAACAGATACAGTGAAACGGTATGTTTCATACGCAGGTTGATAATGGCTTGAGATGCCAATAAGCTAATCAATGTCAGCGCATAAGCGGTACCAGTTTGGCGCTCAAAACCAAGTGCTACGCGGTATTTTAAAGGTTCAGTTGCTCCGGCAAGTTGATATCCCGCGAAAAGGTACAAGCCGATTGCTGTAACAATCACCCAGACACTGGTGATGCGGGCTTTATTGGCACACGGCGCTCGCGATGTTAGCGCGGTCATCACCAGTGCGGCAAAAAGCATTACTTTGCCACCGTTCTGGTATGAGCGGTAGGCTCCGGTAAAGGCTGAGCCTGGTTGTTTAAATATTTCTACCCAAAAAATCTGCAGCAAACCGAAGAGCAGCAACATACAAGGCAAAACCAGATTCTTTTTGTTACTGCATACATGCTTTAAGTTTTTACCTATAAGAGGCAGAGACAGAGCCGTGGAAAAAATAAATATCTTCAGTGCTTCATCCGGATTGACCAGTATCATCCCTAAAGTAGCAAGTATCCCGACATAAAATAAGAAGTATATAAAATCAAATGGATTATTTTTTATACTATATATAAAGCGAGAAAACATGTGTTGGTGAAGCATGGTTCATCTCTTAAAGTTAAAGCAAATTATTATCAACCAGCGATGCGTTGACTAAACTAGCATCCAGATCCTGCAATTTTCCGGAATGGCTCTGTTGTGTATATTGGTTTTTCCCATATCCCCCAATCAATCCCGGATCCGTTGGGCCATACAGCGTTATATTGGGGCGATCCAATGCGGCGGTTAAATGGCTCAGGCCTGTATCAACCGACACGACAAATTTAGCCCCCGCCAGAACGCGGGCGACCTCCTCCAGACTCATCCGTGGCAGGACATCAACATAAGTAAACCCTTCCGCCAGTCGCTTGGCACGCGCTTCTTCATGCGCGGCTCCCCAGGGCAGTTTAATGCGTATGCCTGCATTGTTTAACAGGCCAATCAGCTCCCGCCAGTTGGCTTCCGGCCAGTGCTTATCATCACGGGTCGTGGCATGCAGAAACACCGCATACTGCGCTGTATCAGCATTTACTTCCGTCAAAAAATGCTGAGCGATAGCGTAATCACCCTGCGATTGCGGTTTGGTATATCCCAGACTTTTTGCGAACAATTCACGCGTACGTTCTACGGCGTGCTGTTGCCTGGCAATATGGTGCTTGCGATTATAAAACAGGCTCGCCAGCGGTTCACGGGCCGTGCTCCAGTCCATACCATGCTTGATCCCGTGTGCCAGACGGGTAACCAGCGCCGCGCTTTTTACCAGCCCCTGGGCATCAATTATCGCGTCATACTGCTGTAAACGGACGGCATCGCGAAACGCTTTACGCTCGGCTTTGATCGGCGCGGAAAACCACGCTTTACGCCAGCGGCGGATCGCCACCGGTATCACGCGGTCAACGGCCGAATGCCAGGAGGGGATCTGAGCGAACCCTTCTTCCACCACCCAGTCAAAGTGAATATCCGGTATGGCCTGCTGCGCATCGGTTAATGCGGGCAACGTATGCAGCACATCGCCCATAGACGATGTTTTAACGATCAGAACCCGCATCCGTCAGGCTTCCTCTTGTAACAACAGGTCATTCAGTTCTTCCAGTACGCGCTGAGGAGTGATGTCGATCAGGCTCTGGTGATAACCTTCTGCTGCATCGCCCTTGCGCACCTTGTGGTAGCCCGTAATCAGGCGGATGACTCGCGCTTTGTGCGACAACGGCGGGGTAAAGTCCGGACTACTTGGACCATACAATGCTACCAGAGGTCGATTCAACGCGGCGGCAACGTGCATTAATCCAGAATCATTGGTGACAACCGCTTTGCAGGCGGCGAGAAGAATGACCGCCTGCTCCAGCTGTGTCTCACCCGCCAGATTACGGCACCAGGCCTGCTGTTCAAGGCTCAGCGTAGCGAGGATCTCATTTCCGGCTTCGTGGTCTTTTGCCGAGCCAAACAGCACAATCTGATGACCTTCATCGATCAATTGTTTCGCCAGTTCCGCATAGTGATAATGTGGCCAGCGTTTCGCCGGACCAAATTCCGCACCTGGGCAAAAACCGATGATCGGACGTTCGGCAGAAAGCGAAAACTGACTACAGGTCAGAGATTTTTCACCTTCGCTGACCTGCAACTGCGGCCATAGCAGAGGCTGCGGCAAATCTTTGGCCGTCAGCATCACGCCTTTATCATAGGCCAGAGCCACATAGCGCTCGACCATCAACGGCCATGCTTCTTTATCCAACACCCGCGCATCGTTTAGGAGGCCGTAGCGCATCTCTCCACGCCAGCCGGTACGATGGGGAATGCCAGCAAAAAAGGGCACCAGAGCGGATTTAAAAGAGTTGGGTAGCACCCAGGCGCGATCATAGCGTTTCTCACGCAGGCTATGACCGAGCTTACGGCGTTCGCCGATTTCCAGCGCGCCGTGTCCCAGCGGCATGGCGATGGCTTCGTTGACTTCAGGCATACGCGACAGCAGCGGACGGCACCACGCCGGTGCCATCACGTCGATTATCGCCTGGGGATAGCGCGCCTTGAGCGTGCGATAGAGACTTTGCGACATCATCATGTCGCCCACCCATGACGGGCCGATCACCAGTATTTTCATGCTAACTTCTTACGCGTCGCGGTTCAGCCAGGCCATATATTCCGTTACGCCTTCGGCAACGGTCTTAAACGGCTTGTCATAGCCCGCTGCGCGCAGGTTAGTCAGATCTGCCTGGGTAAACGCCTGATAACGACCTTTCAGTTTTTCCGGGAATGGAATGTACTCAATGCTACCTTTTTTATGGTACGCCAGCGTTGCGTCGGCAACGGCCTGGAAAGATTCCGCGCGACCGGTACCGAGGTTAAAGATGCCGGAAACCCCATTTTCGAGGAACCACAGATTTACCGCCGCCACATCGCCAACATAAACGAAATCACGTTTGAAGTTTTCACTGCCTTCGAACAGTTTTGGTGTTTCGCCATTGTTAAGCTGGGTGTTGAGGTGGAAAGCGACGCTTGCCATGCTGCCTTTGTGGCCTTCACGCGGTCCGTAGACGTTGAAATAGCGGAAGCCAACAATCTGAGAGTTGGCTTCTGGCAGGATCTGGCGCACGTATTCGTCGAACAGGAATTTTGAGTAGCCATAGACGTTCAGTGGTTTCTCATATTCACGGGATTCGATGAAATCAGATGTACGACCGCCGTAAGTCGCGGCGGAAGAGGCGTACAGGAACGGAATTTCACGCTCCAGGCAGTAGTGCAGCAGCTCTTTGGAGTATTGATAATTGTTATCCATCATATACTTGCCATCCCACTCGGTGGTGGAGGAGCATGCGCCTTCGTGGAAAATCGCTTCGATATCGCCGAAATCTTCGCCAGCCATAATCTGGATCAGGAAGTCTTCCTTATCCATGTAGTCAGCAATATTCAGGTCCACCAGGTTAACAAATTTAGTGCCGTCTTTCAGGTTGTCCACCACCAGAATATCGGTGATGCCTTTATCATTCAGGGACTTAACGATGTTGCTGCCGATAAAGCCCGCGCCGCCGGTAACGATGATCATAAATGTAACCTTCGAATTATGGAGTCAGAGACAATCTCAGACACGAATACTTCTATCATATCACTACATGGTCCAGGCTTCAGCCATTCACCGATAAGCTGTGCGGGTACGCGTGATTTATGCTTCATTTTGAAGAAGTGATGATGCGTCATCTCGTATCAATGTATAGCTTTGGGTAATATGTGCTGAAATTTGCCCAGTCTGGAGAATTGAAATGCGTAGGGATTTTTACAAACAGTTAACCAACGATCTCGAAACCGCACGTGCGGAAGGATTGTTTAAAGAAGAGCGCATTATTACATCTGCCCAGCAGGCGGATATCACCGTGGCAGACGGAAGCCACGTCATTAACTTTTGTGCGAACAATTATTTGGGGCTGGCTAACCACCTGGAACTGATTGCAGCGGCAAAAGCGGGTATGGATTCTCACGGGTTTGGCATGGCTTCGGTACGCTTTATTTGCGGGACCCAGGACAGCCATAAGCAACTGGAGCAAAAACTGGCGGCTTTCCTCGGTATGGAAGATGCCATCCTTTACTCTTCCTGCTTTGACGCCAACGGCGGCCTGTTTGAAACGCTGTTGGGTGCAGAAGACGCGATCATCTCCGATGCCCTGAACCACGCTTCAATCATTGACGGCGTTCGTCTGTGTAAAGCAAAGCGTTTCCGTTACGCCAACAACGACATGGTCGAGCTGGAAGCGCGTCTGAAAGAAGCGCGTGAAGCGGGGGCCCGTCATATCCTGATCGCCACCGATGGCGTGTTCTCTATGGATGGCGTGATCGCTAACCTGAAAGGCGTCTGCGATCTGGCGGATAAGTACGATGCGCTGGTGATGGTCGATGATTCCCATGCGGTTGGCTTCGTCGGCGAAAATGGCCGTGGTTCGCATGAATACTGTGATGTGATGGGCCGCGTCGACATCATCACCGGCACGCTGGGCAAAGCGCTTGGCGGCGCATCCGGCGGCTATACCGCAGCGCGTAAGGAAGTAGTGGAGTGGCTGCGCCAGCGTTCACGTCCGTATCTGTTCTCCAACTCACTGGCTCCGGCGATTGTGGCTGCTTCCATTAAAGTGCTGGAAATGGTCGAGGAAGGTAGCGAACTGCGCGATCGCCTGTGGGCGAACGCGCGGCAGTTCCGCGAGCAAATGTCTGCCGCAGGCTTTACGTTAGCCGGTGCGGACCACGCGATTATCCCGGTTATGCTGGGTGATGCGGTGGTGGCGCAGAAGTTTGCCCGTGAACTGCAAAAAGAGGGGATTTACGTTACTGGATTCTTCTATCCAGTGGTTCCAAAAGGCCAGGCGCGTATCCGTACTCAGATGTCTGCAGCGCATACCCCTGAGCAGATTACGCGTGCTGTTGAGGCGTTCACACGCATTGGTAAACAACTGGGCGTTATTGCCTGAGGATGTGAAATGAAAGCGTTATCCAAACTGAAAGCGGAAGAGGGCATTTGGATGACCGACGTTCCTGAACCGGAAGTCGGCCATAACGATTTGCTGATTAAAATCCGTAAAACAGCCATCTGCGGGACTGACGTTCACATTTATAACTGGGATGAGTGGTCGCAAAAAACCATCCCGGTTCCGATGGTCGTGGGGCATGAATATGTCGGCGAAGTTGTTGGCATCGGTCAGGAAGTTAAAGGCTTTAAAATCGGCGATCGCGTTTCTGGCGAAGGCCATATCACCTGCGGGCATTGCCGTAACTGCCGCGGTGGGCGTACGCACCTGTGTCGCAATACGACCGGTGTCGGTGTAAACCGTCCTGGTTGTTTTGCACAATACCTGGTGATCCCGGCATTTAACGCGTTTAAAATTCCGGACAATATCTCCGATGATCTGGCGTCTATCTTCGATCCGTTCGGTAATGCGGTACACACGGCGCTGTCGTTCGATCTGGTGGGTGAAGATGTGCTGGTATCCGGCGCGGGTCCAATCGGTATTATGGCGGCGGCGGTCGCGAAGCACGTTGGCGCACGCCACGTGGTGATCACCGACGTGAATGAGTATCGTCTTGAGCTGGCACGCAAAATGGGCATCACCCGTGCGGTCAACGTATCGAAAGAGAATTTGACCGACGTGATGGCTGAGCTGGGTATGACCGAAGGGTTTGATGTAGGTCTGGAGATGTCCGGCGCGCCGCCAGCGTTTCGCACCATGCTGGACACCATGAACCACGGTGGCCGTATTGCTATGCTGGGGATCCCACCGTCAGATATGTCCATCGACTGGACTAAAGTTATCTTTAAGGGGCTGTTTATTAAAGGTATCTACGGTCGTGAGATGTTTGAAACCTGGTACAAAATGGCTGCACTGATTCAGTCTGGTCTGGATTTGTCGCCAATCATCACTCATCGATTCTCCATCGATGAATTCCAGCAAGGCTTTGACGCGATGCGTTCAGGCCAGTCAGGGAAAGTGATCCTGAGCTGGGATTAACCGTATCCACGTAGTGGATTCTGTATGTAATCCCCGGATGTTGACTATCGTTAACTCTCCGGGGATTTTTTTGTTTGCTGCGCTCACTCGTCCGGCGCATTTTCCGCTAAAGTTTTGAGAAATTTTCTCTGAAGATTTACCGCTAAATATGTTAGAAATTGCCGTTAATTATACTGTTTGGCAGGATTTGATATGACCTATACCCCCGGCCTATTGAGCGTCATTATGCCGCTTTACAATACGGGTGAACCATTCATTGCGTGTATGGATTCGCTGATTGCGCAAACGTGGAAAAATCTGGAGATCATCATTGTTAATGATGGCTCTACGGATAACTCTGCGCAGCTCGCACAGGCGTATGTGGATCGTTATCCGCATGTTCATCTACTGCATCAGCGGAACGGGGGAGTCTCAGCGGCGCGTAATACCGGCATGGAAGTCGCCAGGGGCGAGTACATCGCTTATGTTGACGGTGATGATATTGCTTATCCGGAAATGTATGAAACGTTGATGAATATGGCGCTGCAGGACAATCTGGATGTGGCGCAGTGCAATGCCGATTGGTGTATTGCGGAGACGGGGCATACATGGGCATCTATTCCTACCGATCGTATACGTTCTACTGACGTGATGACCGGACCGGACTGGTTAAGAAAAGCGTTAGCCAGCCGCCGCTGGCGGCATGTCGTCTGGATGGGCGTATACCGTCATCAGACGATCCGCGACGCAGGGCTGACCTTCCTGTCTGGCCTGCACCACCAGGATATCATCTGGACCACGGAATTTATGTTTAACGCCAAACGCGCGCGCTACACGGAAGTTCCATTGTACAAATACTTTCTGCACGGCGCGTCCGTGAGTCGTCTGCCGCGTACCGGGCTGAAGAACCTCGCCTATCAGCGCCATTACATTAAAATTACCCGCCTGCTCGACAAGATGAATCACGAGTACGCCGGGCGCATTCCCATTTACCCGGAATTCAAACAGCAGGTGATTTACGAAGCGCTACGCGTTTGTCATTGCATACGTAAAGAGCCGGATGAAAAAATCCGCCAGCGTATGATTGCTGAAGTATTTGTGTCGGGTATGTTCAAACGGATGGTAAGTAATATCTGCAGCGTTAAGCTGGGTTATCAGGTGCTGCTGTGGGCCATCCGTTTTAGCCAGTGGCGCGATAAATCACTGACGCCGCGCCGCCTTGCCCATTTAACGCTGGAACTTAACGACTGATTATTGCCAGCCCTGCCACTGCAGGCGCATATACTGCACCAGCGTGCTTTGGGTGATGCTTTCACCGAGTACGGTGAAGAATCGACTGGCGTAAATGGGTTCTAACGGCTGTTTCGGTTTGCACAATTTCACACCACGGAAAGGATTATGTGGTGCGCTGTTATTCGGCGGCGTGAGGTTGGGTCTGGAGGTATCGACCTGCGGTTCATTGAGCAGACTGCTCGGGCGAACCAGCGTAATATCGGCTGGCAGATTATAAAGCATCTGCTGTAATACTCGCACCGTGGAAGGGTGAGGGTGACCAATGGCGATTGCTGAGCCGTTGCGGCGTGCAAGATCGACGGCGCGAGTAAACTGACGACGAATGTCAGCTTCATTTTGTGTGTCATCCAGGAAGACTTTGCGTTTGATGACCTTCACACCGGTTCCTGACGCTGCGCGCATGGCCTGGCTGTTGCCGATAGTCATGCTGTCCAGAAAGTAGAGATCGTAACGCTCCAGCGCCTGCATCACCTTCTGCATGCCAAACAGGCTGGAAGTCATTGCGCTGCCCATATGGTTGTTCAGCCCCACGGCATTCGGCACTTTACTTACCGCGTCGCGAATAATGCGCTCAATCTCTTCGCTGCTCATTTCCGGGCGCAAAGTATCTTTCTCTAACGGTTGTTTGCTCAGCGGCGCCATCGGCAGATGGATTAACACTTCATGCCCGCTGTTATGCGCTTTAATCGCCATTTCACGCGCGTGTGGGGCATTAGGGAGAACGGCAACCGAGATGGTGGAAGGCATCGCCAGCACCTGGTTTTCAGTTTGTGGGCGATAGCCGAAATCATCAATGACGATGGCGAGTTTGCCAGCAAAAACAGGTGTTACGAAGGCCAGCACGCTGGCAAGAGAGAGTAATAGACGAAATTGAGGCAAAACTTATCTTCCCAACCACGGCTGTGGATTGACCGCCTGACCCTGGCGACGAATTTCGAAATAGAGTGCCGGCCTGCCCTGACCCCCGCTGCTACCCACAAGTGCAATAGGCTGCCCGGCGCGAACCTGCGTACCGACGCTGACCAGCGCGCTCTGGTTATAACCGTACAGGCTCATATCGCCTTTACCGTGCTCAACCACCACCACCAGGCCATAGCCCTGCAACCAGTCCGCCAGAATGACGCGACCATCGGCAATGGCTTTAACTTCGGTGCCTTCGGATGCGCCAATAACCATACCCTTCCAACGTAGCTCACCTTGCAGTTGTTCGCCATAACGATGCAGCGTTGGGCCACGAACGGGCCAGAATGCCTGGCCGCGCGGCGAACCCAAACCGCCGGTACGGGACATCAGTGATTTTTCGCTTTCGGTCGGCTTGTAGGTCGAGCCTTTTCGTGACGCATCCTTCTGCTTATCACGTACGGCCTGCGCCTCGCGCGCTTCACGTTCCGCGCGCGCTTTGGCCGCGGCTTCGGCGCGAGCAATGCTGTTGCGCAGACGGGATTCGTTAGCGCGCATTTCGCCCAGTTGCTGCTGGCCCTGTTGAATTGATGATTCCAGACCCGACAGTGTTTTCTGGCGTTCGTTACGCGCCTGCTCCAGCTTAGCCTGCTGAGCGCGTTGTTCGTACAGCAGGGTCTGCTGTTCGCTCTGCTTATCTTCCAGCTCGGCTTTTTGCGAGTCGACCTCTTCGCGGGTTTGTTTCAGCTGCGCGATAGTTTCTTGCCGCGCCTGGTTCAGGTAGCCGAAATAGGCCTGCAGGCGCTGTCCGCGCTGGCTTTCTTCGCCGCTGAGGATGAGCTGAATGCCGGTGTGTTCACCCTGGCGAAACGCGGCATCTAACTGTGCTGCCAGGCTGCGCTCTTGCGCTGCCCGCTGCTTTTCCAGCTTCGCGAGCGCGGCGTTCATCTCAGCGATTTGTGCGTTCAGCTGTGCCAGTGAGTTTTGTGTTTCGCGCAGTTGCCTTGCGGCGACGGCAATAGCCTGTTCCTGAGCTTTAAGCTGAGCGAGGAGAGTGGAACGTTGTTGTTGCTGTTGGCGTACCGCGCGTTCTTTTGCCGCGATATCGGCCTGAATAGATTTGAGCTGATCGCGTTCGTCCGCGTGGGCGGAAAAGGCGCACAGCAATACGCCAGCGCTAAGCGCGCTGGCGTAGAACAAGGGCCTGACTGAAAACTTTGGCAGTTTCACGGCCCGAGTGATGGTATTAATCGCCTTTCCCCTCATGGGGAGGGATTATTCCACGATGAACAGCGGCTTACCAGTCATCTCTTGCGGGATTTCCATACCCATCAGCGTCAGCATCGTCGGGGCGATATCCGAAAGTTTACCGCCTTCGACCGCTTTTACGTTTTTACCACCGACATAAATCAGCGGAACAGGCAGGTTGGTATGCGCGGTATGCGCCTGGCCAGTAGACGGATCGCGCATTTGCTCTGCGTTACCGTGGTCTGCGGTGATCAGCAGCTGTCCACCAACGGATTCAACGGCTTTTGCTACCTGCTCAACGCAATGGTCCAGCGCTTCAACCGCTTTAACCGCTGCTTCCATCACCCCGGTGTGGCCAACCATGTCGCCGTTCGGATAGTTACAAATGATGGTGTCGTATTTACCACTCTCAATCGCTGCAACCAGCTTCTCGGTCAGTTCAGCAGAACTCATTTCCGGCTGCAGATCGTAGGTAGCGACTTTCGGCGAGTTGATTAGAATACGGTCTTCGCCTTTGAACGGCTCTTCTACACCGCCGTTGAAGAAGAAGGTTACGTGCGCATATTTTTCAGTTTCGGAAATACGCAGCTGCGTTTTTTCGTTCTTCGCCATCCACTCGCCAAAGGTGTTGGCCAGAGATGCTGGTGGGTAAGCAACCGCAGTTTTGATGTCTGCCGCGTATTCGGTCAGCATCACAAAGTTGAGGTTAACGACTTTCTTACGGGCGAAGCCATCGAAGTCAGCGTTAACAAATGCGCGAGTGATTTCACGCGCACGGTCAGCACGGAAGTTCATGAAAATCAGCGTATCGCCGTCTTCCATAGCTGCATCTGCCTGACCTTCGGCACGGATCACGGTCGCTTTGACGAATTCGTCGTTTTCGTCGCGGGCATAAGCAGCCTGCAGGCCTTCAACCGCCGTAGCGAACTGGAACTCGCCCTTTGCCAGCGTCATCAGATCGTAAGCCTGTTCTACGCGATCCCAACGGTTGTCGCGGTCCATAGCGTAGTAACGACCGATGATGGACGCTACGCGACCTTTGCCCAGCGCGGCAAATTTCTCTTCGAATTTCTGCAGTGAATGTTCAGCGCTGCGCGGCGGGGTATCACGACCATCAAGGAAAGCGTGCAGATAGATTTTTTCCGCACCGCGTTCAGCGGCCAGCTCTACCATCGCCATGATGTGATCTTCGTGGCTGTGAACGCCGCCAGCAGAGAGCAGACCCATGATATGTACCGCTTTTCCGGCATTTTTTGCCTGGTCGACCGCGTGGGTCAGCACCGGGTTAGCGAAGAAAGTACGTTCTTTGATTTCGACATCCAGACGGGTAAGGTCCTGATACACGATACGGCCCGCGCCCAGGTTGACGTGACCCACTTCGGAGTTGCCCATCTGGCGATCGGGCAGGCCGACTTCCAGACCAGACGCATCAATCAGGGTATGCGGACGTTTTGCCCACAGTGCATCCATTACCGGGGTTTTAGCACTAAAAATGGCGTTATCCTGGCTGTCTTCGCGATAGCCGTAGCCATCCAGAATCACCAGTACCATAGGTTTTTTAGAAACCGACATTGCGACAACCTCACACTCAATAGATAAAAAATAATTGCGTAATTTTACTACAGCTGAATCGATAAAGTAGCCCCCGAAGATCAAATAATGGGGGATCGCGTGCCAGGGGGAACACCGATTTACATTTTTTTTTCCGTAGCGCCCCGCAAAAATGCAATCCAATGCACGCTCTGGCTGTATTTGCGCCAACGCGCAGGTATACTCCTTTCCTGGTTTTTTTAATCACTGAGTCGGGAGTTGTTACCCCCCATGCAAGAAATTATGCAATTTGTTAGTCGCCACCCTGTCTTGAGTATCGCCTGGATTGCGTTACTGGCGGCTGTATTATTTACCACGTTTAAGAGCCTGACCTCAAAAGTGAAGGTGATTACTCGCGGCGAAGCTACACGTCTCATCAACAAAGAAGATGCCGTTGTTGTGGATTTACGCCAGCGCGACGACTTCCGCAAAGGCCATATCGCAGGCTCCACTAACCTGCTGCCGAGCGAAATCAAAGCCAACAATTTTGGCGAACTTGAAAAACACAAAAACAAACCTGTGATTGTGGTTGATGGTTCAGGCATGCAGTGCCAGGATTCAGCAACTGCGCTGATTAAAGCCGGTTTTGAGCAGGTATCCGTACTGAAAGACGGCGTAGCGGGCTGGAGTGGTGAGAATCTGCCACTGGTTCGCGGCAAGTAATTTACCCGTCTTCTTTCATGCCGCTGGGTAAAAAGAACACTGGAGATAAGTCATGGCCAATATTGAGATCTATACCAAAGCAACCTGCCCGTTTTGCCATCGCGCAAAAGCGCTGTTGAACAGCAAGGGTGTGAGTTTCCAGGAACTTCCGATTGACGGCGATGCCGTAAAGCGTGAAGAGATGATCAAACGCAGTGGCCGTACGACGGTTCCGCAGATTTTTATTGATGCACAGCACATTGGCGGTTGTGACGACTTGTATGCGTTGGATGCGCGTGGTGGACTGGATCCCCTGCTGCGATAAGGCGTACTGAAAGTATTTAAAGGACAACACTAAGGGTTTTCTAAACATGTCAGAACAAAATAACACTGAAATGGCTTTCCAGATCCAACGTATCTATACCAAGGATGTATCTTTCGAAGCGCCAAATGCACCGCATGTTTTCCAGAAAGATTGGCAGCCAGAGGTTAAACTTGATCTTGATACCGCATCTACCCAACTGGCAGATGACGTGTATGAAGTAGTGCTGCGTGTCACCGTAACGGCTTCTCTTGGCGAAGAAACGGCGTTCCTGTGTGAAGTTCAGCAGGGCGGTATTTTCTCCATCAGTGGTATCGAAGGGACTCAGATGGCGCATTGCCTGGGCGCATACTGCCCGAACATTCTGTTCCCGTATGCCCGCGAATGCATCACCAGTCTGGTTTCACGCGGTACGTTCCCGCAACTGAACCTTGCGCCGGTCAACTTTGATGCGCTGTTCATGAACTATTTACAGCAGCAGGCTGGCGAAGGTACTGAAGAACATCAGGATGCCTGATGAACCAAAGTAATGCTTCAATGACTGTGATTGGTGCCGGCTCGTACGGCACCGCTCTTGCTATTACCCTGGCAAGAAATGGCCATCAGGTTGTGCTGTGGGGCCATGATCCAAAACATATCGCGACCCTTGAGCACGATCGCTGCAACGTCGCGTTCCTCCCTGATGTGCCTTTTCCCGACACGCTGCGCCTGGAAAGTGATTTAGCCACTGCGCTGGCCGCCAGCCGTAATATTCTGGTGGTGGTGCCGAGCCACGTCTTTGGCGAAGTGCTGCGTAACATCAAACCGCTAATGCGTCCTGATGCGCGTCTGGTCTGGGCGACAAAAGGTCTGGAAGCAGAAACGGGACGCCTGCTGCAGGATGTGGCGCGTGAAGCGCTGGGAGATGCGATTCCATTGGCGGTCATCTCAGGCCCGACGTTTGCCAAAGAGCTGGCGGCGGGTATGCCGACGGCGATTTCTCTGGCCTCAACGGACGATACTTTCGCTGACGATCTCCAGCAGTTGCTGCACTGCGGCAAAAGCTTCCGCGTTTATAGCAACCCGGATTTCATTGGCGTGCAGCTTGGTGGCGCGGTGAAAAACGTCATTGCGATTGGTGCGGGGATGTCTGACGGCATCGGTTTTGGCGCAAATGCGCGAACCGCATTGATCACCCGTGGACTGACCGAAATGTCGCGTCTTGGCGCGGCGCTGGGTGCCGATCCTGCCACCTTTATGGGGATGGCGGGTTTAGGCGATCTGGTGCTGACCTGTACCGACAACCAGTCGCGCAACCGTCGATTTGGCATGATGCTCGGCCAGGGGATGGACGTGCAGGGTGCGCAGGACAAGATTGGTCAGGTGGTGGAAGGCTACCGCAATACGAAAGAAGTTCGTGAATTGGCGCACCGTTTTGGTGTTGAGATGCCAATAACCGAGGAAATTTATCAAGTATTGTATTGCGGAAAAAACGCGCGCGAGGCAGCATTAACGTTATTAGGCCGTGCGCGCAAGGACGAGCTGAGTCGCCACTAGCTGTAAGGAACTGTTGAATAATAACGACCCGACCCGCGAAGAACGGGTCGGTCGTTTTGCTACCTTCTGGAGTACGCAATGCCGTGTGAAGAACTGGATATCGTCTGGAAAAACATTAAAGCGGAAGCCCGGGCACTGGCGGAATGTGAGCCTATGCTGGCCAGTTTTTACCACGCAACGCTGCTCAAGCATGAAAACCTCGGCAGCGCGCTGAGCTATATGCTGGCGAATAAGCTCGCGTCTCCAATCATGCCTGCCATTGCGATTCGCGAAGTCGTGGAAGAGGCATATGCGGCCGATCCTGAAATGATTGCTTCGGCGGCTTGTGATATCCAGGCGGTACGCACGCGCGACCCGGCCGTCGACAAATATTCCACCCCACTTCTGTATCTGAAGGGCTTTCATGCGCTTCAGGCCTACCGCATCGGCCACTGGCTATGGCATCAGGGGCGTCAGGCGCTGGCAATCTTCCTGCAAAATCAGGTATCTGTTTCTTTCCAGGTAGATATTCATCCGGCGGCAAAAATTGGCCGTGGGATTATGCTCGATCACGCCACCGGTATTGTGGTGGGTGAAACCGCTGTAATTGAAAACGATGTCTCTATTTTGCAATCCGTCACGCTTGGCGGGACTGGTAAAGCGGGCGGCGATCGTCATCCAAAAATTCGTGAAGGGGTGATGATTGGCGCGGGCGCGAAAATTCTCGGCAACATTGAAGTCGGGCGCGGCGCGAAGATTGGCGCGGGTTCCGTTGTTTTACAACCCGTACCGCCGCACACTACCGCCGCAGGCGTTCCGGCACGTATCGTCGGCAAGCCTGACAGCGATAAGCCGTCTATGGATATGGATCAGCATTTCAACGGGATACATCATACTTTCGAATACGGCGATGGCATCTGATTTCGAGCCATGCACGGTGGCGCTGCGTTTACCGGGCCTACGTGGTATTTGTAGGCCGGATAAGGCGTAGCCGCCATCCGGCATTGAATTCTTTTATGACCGTAATACCGCGCCAGGATATCCCAACTGGCGCCAGGCCTCATACACCACCACCGACACCGCATTTGACAGGTTCATGCTACGACTGTCCGGCATCATCGGAATACGAATTTTTTGCTCGGCCGGCAGAGCGTCGAGGATACTGGCTGGCAGACCGCGTGTTTCCGGGCCAAACATAAGATAATCCCCATCCTGATAACTTACCGCGCTGTGCGCTGGCGTACCTTTGGTGGTCAGGGCAAACAGACGCTGCGGGTTTTCTGCGGCGACGAAGGCGGCGTAATCAGGGTGGCGCAGCACGGCGGTAAATTCATGATAATCCAGCCCCGCACGACGCAGGCGCTTGTCGTCCCAGGTAAAGCCCATCGGCTCAATAATATGCAGACGAAAGCCGGTATTGGCGCAAAGACGGATAATATTGCCGGTATTTGGCGGGATTTCTGGTTCGAATAAAACGATGTTAAGCATACTGCCCCCTTAATGACGGGGGGCAGAATAGCAGAAAGAGCGGGTACTATGCGACGGTCAGCGCGTGCGGTTTATAGCGTTGCAGTTTGTAAATCGTCGCCGCAGCAGCGAGCAGCGCGGGAAGGCTAAGGAACATTAAGATACTATCAGCCTGCCATTGCAGGGAAAGCAGCTGGGCGCTCATCATCGTTCCGGCCACGCCGCCGAATCGGCCCACTCCCTGCATCCACGCAATACCCGTCGCGCGGCAGTGGGTAGGATAGAACGTCGCAGCCAGCGTCTGTAGCCCGGACTGCGCACCGTTCATGGTAATCCCCATCAGGAAGATCAGGGCGCCGAACAAGATGATATGGTTATGCTCAAAACCGAGGGCGAGGGCAAACAGCATCGTCAGAATAAAGCCGAGTGATACCACTTTATGTGCTTCCCAGCGATCCATTAACCAACCGGCAAGCAGGATCCCGGCCGTACCACCGAAGGTAAACAGCGAAGTTAACCAGGCCGATTCCGCCAGTGGATAGCCCATGCCCAACATCAGGGTTGGCATCCAGCTCAGCAGTACGTAATAGATAACCAGCCCCATAAAGTAGGTCATCCACAGCATCAGCGTGCCCGGCAGCCAGGGCATACTGAACAATTGCGCCACGCTGCCTTTTTTGACCGTAACCTTGTCTTCATCCAGATAAAACTGGGTGACCTGTTCCAGACTGCCCGACATAAAGCGTTGGGCAATACGTTTCACCTGCGCAACGCTTTTACCACGGTGGACCAAATACTTAACCGACTCCGGTAGGAACAGCACTAACAGCACAGTGAGCGTCAGCGGGGCGATTGCGCCAGCGAGCAGCACGCTGTGCCAACCATAATTGGGGATCAGCCAGGAGGAGATGACGCCACCGCCCGCAGCCCCTAACGGAAAGCCGCAATACATGGTGTTTATTGCCATCGAACGGCAGCGTTTGGGCGCAAATTCTGACACAAGGGTAATGGCATTAGGCATTGCCGCGCCGAGTCCAAGCCCGGTGAGAAAGCGCCAGAACGTTAACATATTCAGCGTCTGTGCATAGGCGGTGCCGAGACTGGCGAGACCAAAGAACAAACAGGAAAAGACCAGAACGCGCTTACGGCCCATCCGATCGGAAATCGGTCCGGCTAATAATGCGCCAAATGAGAGACCCAATAATGCGGCGCTTAAAACAGGCCCGAGATCCTGCTTCTGGATGCCCCAGTCGGCAGAGAGCGTGGGCGCAATATAACCCATCGCCGCGGTATCGAAGCCGTCAATGGCTAACACCAGAAAGCCCAGGACAATAATCACCCAATGAAAGCGTGAAAAAGGACTGTCGTCTATCGCCTGCTGGATATTCACTTTACCGGAATAAGCCATGTCACCCTCGCCAGTTATGATGGTTGTTATCTGTATAAATCGCTCTTGTATTAGCTTGTATATACATTTGGCAGGTGGATAAAAAGTTGTCAAATATATTGGTTGTAAATGTTAACTGGTCGTTATTTTTGCATAAAAAATGGCCGGGCTGAGAACAGGCCGACCATGCAGAAAACGCGATTTTACGGGGGGAGAGTGTTACGCAGCGCTACCCTGGGCCAGAGGCGCTAATGCAGCAGGCAGATTCTGACCCAGCTCCTGTACCAGCGAATCGCGGCTGATTTCGTTAATCGATTTCGCACCGGTCAGGGTCATCGCCACCTTCATCTCTTTCTCAATTAAGTTCAGTAGGTTCGCCACCCCGGCCTGGCCGTGGGTTGCAAGTGCGTACAGATAAGCACGCCCCAGCAGCACGCTATCCGCACCCAGTGCAATCATGCGCACAACGTCCAGACCGTTACGGATCCCGCTGTCTGCCAGAATGGTGATGTCGCCTTTCACCGCATCGGCAATGGCGGGTAGCGCGCGAGCAGAAGACAGCACGCCATCTAACTGGCGGCCACCGTGGTTAGAAACAACAATGCCATCCGCGCCAAAACGGACGGCATCGCGGGCATCTTCCGCATCGAGGATCCCTTTGATCACCATTGGGCCGTCCCAGAATTCACGGATCCACTCGAGGTCTTTCCAGGAAATCGACGGATCGAAGTTATTCGCCAGCCAGCCAATGTAATCCTCAAGGCCGGTAGGTTTGCCAAGATAGGTTGAGATATTACCTAAGTCATGTGGGCGACCGTTCAGGCCCACGTCCCATGCCCACTGCGGATGGGTAACCGCTTGCCAGTAACGGCGCAGCGCGGCGTTGGGACCGCTCATTCCGGAATGGGCGTCACGGTAGCGTGCGCCAGGTGTTGGCATATCGACGGTAAAGACCAGCGTGGAGCAACCCGCTGCTTTGGCGCGCTCCAGGGCATTACGCATAAAGCCGCGATCGCGCAGAACATATAACTGGAACCACATCGGACGCTTGATGGTCGGAGCGACTTCTTCAATTGGACATACGGAAACCGTGGAAAGCGTAAACGGAATGCCTTTGGCGTCAGCGGCAGCGGCGGCTTGCACTTCGCCCCGGCGCGCATACATTCCGCACAGGCCGACAGGCGCGAGGGCCACGGGCATGGAGAGCGTTTCGTTGAACAGCTTTGTCTCGAGGCTCAGATCGGACATATTCTTCAGCACACGCTGGCGCAGCGCCACTTCCGACAGGTCTTCGACGTTGCGGCGTAGAGTGCGCTCTGCATACGCGCCGCCGTCAATGTAGTGGAACAAGAAAGGGGGCAAAATACGTTGGGCTGCGGCGCGATAGTCGCTGGCTGCTGAAATAATCATGTGTTGTTCTCCCTGCTATTCTCACCAGGGTCACCGGGCAGGCGGGTTATACGCGCCTGGCGGGCCTGATCTTCGTCAAATTGTTTAATCGTGGTGTGGACAAAGCTGAGGTGCGCCATCATTGCCTTACGCGCGCCATCGGCATCACCGGCGATAATGGCGTCCAGCACGGCCTGATGTTGTTCTGTAAGCTGTGAAAATACGGGCGGCACAAGATACATACGTTGGCGGCTCTGTTTTACCGAAGACTGCAATACGTCGAAGAAACCGCGCATGGTCTGTAGCAGCACCACGTTATGCGAGGCTTCCGCAATGGCGAGATGAAAGCGCACGTCCGCCTGTGAGGCGAGATCTGGATCTTCGCTTTGCGTAGCCTCGAAACAGAGTCTGATCTTCTCTTTGTCGGCGCTGGTGGCCCGCATGGCTGCGTGCCAGGCGGTACTGGCTTCAATGGCGTGGCGGGCTTCCAGAATATCGAAGCTGTAATCAGGATCGTCCGCCAGCAGGGTCTTCAGCGGCTGAACGATGTTTTGTTCAGACCAGGCTTCATGCTGCCAGCGAACAAACGTCCCGCCGCCGCGACGGCTGATCAACACGCCTTCACTCACCAGCTTTGCTAACGCCTCGCGCAGCGAGTTGCGCGACACGCCGAGCTGTACGGCCAACTGGCGCTCAGCGGGCAACTTCATGCCCGCCTCCAGCTGTTGTTCTTCAATCAGCGCCCGCACACGAGATGCGACCTCGTCTGACAGGCGTCTGGGCATCACAATCATGGAATCATCCAGGTTAAGACATAAGCCTGCAGGGTGGTAATCACCCCCACCATACAGGTGAAAATCAGGCTATGTTTCACGGTAAAGCGGAACAGATCAGACTCTTTCCCCACTAATCCCACTGCCGCACAGGCGATAGCGATAGACTGTGGAGAGATCATCTTGCCGGTCACGCCGCCGGTGGTATTTGCCGCCACCATCAGCACATCCGAAACGCCGATTTGCTGAGCTGCGGTGGCCTGCAGGGCGGCAAACAGGGCGTTAGATGAGGTATCGGACCCGGTTAGGAATACCCCCAGCCAGCCGAGGAACGGCGAGAAGAAAGTAAACGCGCTGCCGGTGTGCGCCAGGGCCAACGCCAGGGTTGATGAAAGCCCGGAGTAGTTAGAGATAAATGCGAATGCCAGCACCATCCCGATGGAATAGATCGGTAGCGCCAGATCTTTCAGCGTGTTGCCAAAGGTCTGCAGCGCAGCGGACGGCTTCATCTTCAGCCAGACGATAGACAGCAGGGCGGCAAACAGAATCGCGGTACCGGTCGCGGAGAACCAGTCAAATTTGTACACCGCCGCGTAGGCTGTGGCTTCGTGTACGACTGGCGGCATACGGGCTACCAGCTTGTCGAGGAACGGAACCGGAATATTGACCACCCAGTGGTACATTGCGCCACCCGGCGTAAACAGCGCTTTAAACGGCGGTATGCTCCACAGCGTGACGGTGGCTGTCAGGAACAGGAACGGGGACCAGGCGCGGATGATTTGCCCTGCAGTGTAGCGGGTGCGCGACAGGTCCATATCGACCTGCGAAGCACCCATATCGCCGAAGCGGAAGATACGTACCGGCTGCCAGCGTTTCAGGAACAGCGTCAGACACACCAGTGAGACCAGCGAAGAGATGATGTCCGGTAGTTCCGGCCCGATAAAATTCGAGCTGAGGTATTGGGCGATAGCAAACGAGCCGCCAGCGACCATTACCGCAGGCCAGGTTTCTTTCACGCCGCGCCAGCCATCCATAATCGCCATAATCCAGAACAGCACGATAATCGTCAGGAACGGCAGCTGGCGACCGACCATCTGGCCAATCTCGAAGCTGTCCAGTCCGGTAACCTGACCAGCAACCAGAATCGGAATACCCATCGCGCCAAAGGCGACTGGCGCGGTATTCACGATCAAGCACAGCCCGGCCGCGTACAGCGGGTTAAAGCCCAGACCCACCAGCAGCGCGGCGGTAATGGCGACCGGTGCGCCAAAGCCTGCCGCCCCCTCAAGGAATGCTCCAAAGGAGAAACCGACGATCAGCATTTGCAGACGCTGGTCTGGGGTAATGGAGAGTATTGATGAACGGATGATGTCGAACTGCCCGGTTTTTACCGAGATTTTATAAACGAATACTGCTGCGATGATTATCCAGGCAATCGGCCACAAACCATAAAAGAAGCCGTATACCACCGAGGCCAGAGCGTGATCGACCGGCATTTTGTAGAACAGTAGGGCGACAGCCAGAGCGATCACCACCGTCCATGACGCCGCAACATAGCCTTTCAGCTTGAGCTTAATCAGGGCGAAGAAAAAGAACAGGATTGGGAGCGATGCGATCAGACTGGAAAGCCAGATGTTACCGGCTGGATCGTAGTTCTGTTGCCAGAGATTCATTGCAGGTCTCCTGGGGGCCTCAGACATAATGAAATGAGTCTTTGCTCATCTCTTCGTCACATTATGTGTAAAAGTGGCCCTGCCAATATTGTTGTGTAGGGGTAATGACAATGAATGGTTAATCAGATGTTATTTATTGGCAACGTTATTGTACGCGAATTTTAATGAAATGTGAGGTGATGGTAGGATCTGGTTATAATTGGTAGGGCCAATTGGCGGGGCAGGAAAGACCGGGCAAACGGATGTTGCCCGGCAGGAGATCAGAACTCGGTTTTTGCAAAGCCTGTCATCTCTTTCAGGCCCATTTCACGGCCCAGTTCGGTCATCGGGTGGACGACAATCAGGCCACGCACACTTTTCTTCAGCTTGCCCATGTCGGCCTGTTCTTTTTTGCTAATGGCGCGGCGGAAGGGAAGTTTCGTTAGCTTTTGCGCTTCTTTGCTCAGCTTCTGGCCGTGGACTTCACGCAGGCGCGCGATCTCGGTTTCCAGGGTTTCTTTCTCTTTTTCCAGCTCGGCATATTTGTCTGCGGCTTCAACCAGCGACAGGTCAGCCTGCTGGTGGCGGATAGCGTCCAGACGATCGCTCAGGCGTTTAATTTCGTTTTTTTCGACTTCTTTCATAGGATAGCTTCTGATAAAAATAGAATGTATATCCTATAGTATGCGCGCAGAGCGGGATTCTTCACAACAAATCGAAGATAAATAATCAAATGCCGCAAGTATTAATCAGCTAATGATAATATTACGCTTTTGATTGATAAGGAATTTTAAGCAATAAGATCGGCCATGGCGCTTTCTGTTGGCGGGTTGATAGCGAAGCACGTTTTCCTCAATATAATCGCCCAACCGATCCTAAACTTAAATGATCAACCGCGCAGGCTAAGCGTGGTTAATACATGGAGGAGGGAAGATTATGGCGAAAATAGGTGAGAATGTTTCGGTCCTTATTGATAAGACTGTTGATTTCATGGCCTCAAGCCAGGCTTTTCGCGAGTATCTGAATAAAACACCGCCGCGCAACGTTGTCCCTTCTGAAATACCGCAGGAGAATGCGCAACTGTATCTGCAACGTCTGGCGTACTATCGACAGCTGTATCGACCGCAGCAGGAAGAGAAATAAGCCTGCATGGACTTATTTTTGAAAGGCTTTTTTTAAGCTGATTTTAGAAATCAGCTCGGTCAGGGAAAGTACCATCGTGGAGCGTACCATTTGCTGGTAGCGCTGGATCTGCATGGCGTGCAAACCTGAGTCTGAGGTATCAAACTGTGGCGGCGGCGGGAGTGCCGTCACGCAGTGAAGCTCGCCAAACGGCCCGAGAATCTCGTCGTCGGTAAACGCATATTCATTGCCGTCGTGATTCAGCTCTTCCCGCAGCGCCATCAGAAGCTCCGCATCTTCATACTCCGGGCGACTGAGTACGCCCAGACCGTAGATTAGCTTCAAGCGAACCGAAAGATCGCCTAATGGCCCGTCGCCGTCGAGCAACGGTTCTACGGCATATTTCACCGCATAGTCATCTTTGCGAAATACCTGAAGCACAAGGATATTCACCGCCTCAGTGAGCAGTTCTACGGCGGTGATGAGGAAGCTGCGTACGGTTTTGCCAGCATTCAGACGCTCAAGCACACGATTTTCAAAGGCCTGCGTTTGTTCCATTATTGCCTGCATATCTGACAATCTGTCATTCGGGCGCAGGCTGACCTGCGCCACATTCTCTATCATTTGGTCGCGTTATATGCGTTAACCGCCTCCGCCACCACATCACTGTTGGCATCCAGACCGGATACCTGCGCCAGCGCGGCTTGCGGACCTTTTTCGTCAATCAGCGCGGCCAGTTCCTGTGCCTGCGGATCTTCTTCACTGCGATAGTGCATTGCAGCAGCAATACCGGTAACCAGATTAACGTGCGGCAGACCATACTCCAGCGTGCCCAGCAGCGGTTTAATCAGACGGTCGCCTGCGCTCAGTTTACGCAGCGGCTGACGTCCTACGCGCTCAACATCATCTTTCAGATACGGGTTTTCAAAACGACCGAGGATTTTCTGAATGTATGCCGCATGTTTGTCGGCATCAAAACCGTAGCGTTTGATCAGTACCGCGCCGCTCTCTTCCATCGCACCTTTGACCACTGCGCGGATTTTCTCGTCGAGAATCGCGTCACGGATGGTCTGATGACCGGTCAATTTTCCGAGGTACGCGGTTATAGCATGCCCGGTGTTCAGCGTGAAGAGTTTACGTTCGACAAATGCCATCAGGTTATCAGTTAATTCCATTCCCGGGATGTTTGGCAGCTCGCCTTTGAACTGCGTTTGGTCGACAATCCACTCGCTGAATGTTTCGACGGTAACTTCCAGCGGATCGTTGGTCGCAGAAGCAGATGGCGGCACGATGCGATCCACGGCGGAATCGACAAAACCGACGTGCTGTTCAACCCAGGCTTTATCGCCATCCGCCAGCGCGTTCATTACGTGGCCTTTCAGCTGTGTGGTGCCGCGCACCATATTTTCACAGGCGATGATATTCAGCGGGGCATCCACGCCCTGCGCCTTACGTTTTACCAGCCCTTTAGCGATGGCCGGAGCGATACGCTCAAGCACAACCGGACCCACGGCAGTAGTGATTAAATCAACGTGGGCAATCAGGTCGACAACATCATCGCCGATGCTGCTGACAGCGTTGACGCCGGAAACGGTATCAACCTGCTCGTTTTCACCCACCACATGAACCTGATAGCTATGATGGGCATTCAGGGCATCGAGCACGACCTGGTTTACATCCGCAAACGTCAGCTGTATCCCCGCGTCCGCCAGCAGTTTGCCGATAAAGCCACGACCGATATTACCTGCGCCAAAATGTAATGCTTTCATAGTATTAACCTTCATTAATGTTTTTACCCAAGAGGGCTGGGGTGAGGGACTGCATAGATTTCCCCTCAACCTAACCCTCTCCACAAGGGAGAGGATTTTGTAGGCCCGATAAGCGCGAGCGCCACCGGGCAATAACGTTTACTTACGACCTGCCAGCAGTTCCAGAACTTCATCCACGCTGGTGGTATGGGCCAGACGTTCGATCACGGATTCATCATCCAGCGCGTTGGTCAAGCTGGTGATGACCTGAATGTGCTCATTGTTACGTGCGGCGATACCAATGACCAGACGGGCAATATCGTCTTCTTCTTCACCGAAGCGTACGCCTTCCGGATACTGGCAGAACACCACGCCGGTTTTCAGCACGCGGTCTTTAGCTTCTACTGTACCGTGAGGTACTGCGATGGATTCACCGAGGTAAGTCGGCGTCAGCTTTTCGCGGTCCAGCATCGCCTCGACGTATTCCGGCTCAACATAGCCGCCTTTCACCAGTTGTTCACCAGCAAAGCGAATCGCCTCTTCTTTGTTAGCGGCTTTCCGACCCAGGAAGATATTCTCCGCGCCCAGCTTGAACAGGTTGTTATCACCCTCCTCAAAGCTGTCTTTCAGATGATCGCGGACTTTCTCTTCGTTCACGTTGTGGCGCTGTGCAGCAACCAGACGTTCGGTCAGGCTGGTGTACAGGCCGCTATCCAGGAAGTTGGTCAGCGAAATATGCTGCGCCTGAGGCACCTGACGCATCGCGCGCTCGGTCAGGTCACGGTGGGTAATGACCAGATCCACATCCGGCGGCAGATTGTTAATCGCGCTGTTGGTGACGGAAATCTGAGACAGACCCGCATCCTGCACTTTCTTACGCAATACGCCTGCGCCCATGGCGCTGGAACCCATACCGGCATCGCAAGCCACGATGATTTTACGTACATGGCTCAGGTCGTTGGTCACGTCGCCAGCCGCCAGCGGAGATGCGCCTTTAGATTCCGCTTTCATGTCATGCATACGACGGGTGGCCGCTTCAATGTCATCTTCTTCTTTCACTTTGCTGGTTTTCAGCAGAATTGCAGAAACCACGAAGGAGACCGCCATTGCCGCCACGATGGCAGCGATGTTAGCGAAGTAAGCGCCTTTTGGCGTCATCGCCAGTACGGCCAGAATGGAGCCAGGAGAAGCCGGAGAAACCAGACCGCCGTTCAGGATGGTCAGGGTGAATACGCCAGTCATACCGCCAAGGATAACGGCCAGGATCAGACGTGGGTTCATCAGCACGTACGGGAAGTAAATTTCGTGGATACCGCCCAGGAAGTGGATGATAGCCGCGCCGCCCGCAGACTGCTTAGCGCTGCCGCGACCAAAGAACATGTACGCCAGCAGGACGCCCATACCCGGACCTGGGTTAGCTTCAATCAGGAAGAAGATGGATTTGCCCATCTCATGGGACTGCTGAATACCCAGCGGTGAGAAAATACCGTGGTTGATGGCGTTGTTGAGGAACAGGATTTTTGCCGGTTCAACGAAAATCGACGCCAGCGGCAGCATGTCATGGACAACCATGAAGTTAACACCTGCCGCCAGAATTTTGGACAGACCTTCAACCAATGGACCAATGCCGAGGAAAGCCAGGATGGCGAGGATCATACCGATGATGCCTGCGGAGAAGTTATTCACCAGCATCTCAAAACCGGATTTGATCTTACCGTCTACCCAGTTATCGAATTTCTTGATGCAGTAGCCGCCCAGCGGGCCTGCGATCATGGAGCCAAGGAACATCGGCATATCCGCACCGACGATAACGCCCATGGTGGTGATAGCACCAACCACGCCGCCACGCTCACCGCCTACCAACTTACCACCGGTATAACCGATCAGCAGCGGCAGCAGATAGGTGATCATCGGACCGACCAGCTTCGCCAGCGTTTCGTTCGGCAACCACCCTGTCGGAATGAATAATGCGGTGATAATACCCCACGCGATAAACGCGCCGATATTTGGCATCACCATATTGCTGAGGAATCGACCAAAGCTTTGCACCTTGATCTTAATATCGGATGACATAAAAACACCCCTTCTTATGTTTGCTATCGCGCAGGCTGAAAGCCCGAGGTTTGTTAATGTAGCGGCAGGAGGTAGCCGGACCCTGTAGATACTGCGAAATCTGGCACTGAATCGTTCAACTGTCCAGTCGATGGCCTTTTATGTGATGTTGGTCACGTAAATATGGGGTGTATGGCGTTAGTTAATGTGATTTTCATCACAAAACACCGGTACAAAAAAACATCACAGCGCGAGAAATCGCTAAAAATGGCAGTTAAATGTGAACTTGTTCACGTTTTTGTATTTGCTGTTTGTTGAATTTTTGTGATGTGATTCACAAAGTATTTTTGTCTGGGTTTAATCAGATGTGATCTGCGACGGGTTCTGGAGCTGACATTTTCCTTGCCAGATTAAGCAACTTAAAACCAGAAAAAATATTTTTTTTGTGGTATGGCGAAAACCGCAAACTGCAGTTATGTTCAAAACATCAGCCTGGGTGCATACGGCTGCCGGCATAAAAAAACTCTAATTAGCGTGAATTCGAGGCAGGTATGTTTCTAAATTATTTCGCGTTAGGCGTGCTGATCTTCGTTTTTCTGGTTCTGTTTTACGGAATCATCGCCATCCATGACATTCCCTATAACATCGCTAAAAAGCGCAACCATCCCCACGCCGACGCTATCCATACGGCAGGGTGGGTAAGTCTTTTTACGTTGCATGTTATTTGGCCGTTCCTGTGGATTTGGGCCACGCTCTACCAGCCCGAAAAGGGGTGGGGAATGCAGTCGCACATCACGCCGACCGGAAAGGAACCTGACCCTGAGATAGCCGTGCTGGCAGCGCGCATCGCCCAGTTGGAAAAAAAGCTGGATGGGGAAAAAAGAATCGATAACTCCACCTTTCCGGAGATTTAATCATGGATTTGTTAATTGTCCTGACTTATGTGGCATTCGCCTGGGCCATCTTTAAAATATTCCGTATTCCGGTAAATCAGTGGACGCTTGCCACCGCAGCATTAGGTGGGGTGTTTATTGTGGCGGGACTCATCTTATTAATGAACTATAACCATCCATATACCTTTACGGCGCAAAAAGCGGTTATTTCAATTCCCGTTACCCCGCAGGTCACAGGAATTGTTAGTGAGGTGACAGATAAAAATAATCAGCTGATTAAAAAAGGCGAAGTGTTATTTAAACTCGATCCTGTGCGTTATCAGGCGCGAGTTGACCGGCTACAGGCTGACCTGGTCACCGCGACTCACAATATCGACAATTTGAAAGCGCAACTGTTGGAAGCGGTCGCGAATACCACTCGCGTGTCTGCGGAACGTGACCGCCTGTATAAAGATTATCAGCGCTATTTGAAGGGTAGCCAGGCGAAGGTTAACCCGTTTTCCGAAAGTGATATCGACAACGCCCGCCAGAACTATCTGGCTCAGGATGCGCTGGTGAAAGGCTCAGTAGCGGAACAGACGCAGATTCAGAGCCAGTTAGACAGTATGGTCAACGGTGAGCAATCCCAGGTCGCCTCCCTGCGCGCCCAGCTTGCCGAAGCCAAATATAATCTTGAGCAGACCGTTGTGCGTGCGCCCAGCAACGGTTACGTGACGCAGGTGCTTATTCGCCCGGGGACTTACGCCGCCGCGTTGCCTCTGCGACCAGTTATGGTATTTATTCCTGAACAAAAACGGCTAATCGTGGCGCAATTTCGCCAGAACTCTCTGCTGCGTCTTGAGCCGGGCGATGAGGCAGAAGTGGTATTCAACGCGCTGCCAGGCCAGGTGTTTAGCGGCAAACTAACCAGTATCCTTCCCGTTGTGCCTGGAGGTTCTTATCAGGCGCAGGGGGCATTACAGTCCTTAACGGTGGTGCCGGGGACCGATGGCGTATTGGCAACCATTGAACTGGATCCGAATGCCGATGTGGAGGCGCTACCGGACGGTATCTATGCCCAGGTAGCGATCTATTCCGACCATTTCGCCCACGTGTCGGTGATGCGTAAAGTGCTACTGCGAATGACCAGCTGGATGCATTACCTTTATTTGGATCATTGAGAACGTCATCACCTGCCATTTGCGCTGTCCTGAGCCATACTGATATTTTTGTTGGCAAAAAGGACCCGGCATGAAACTCATTGGCAGCTATACCAGCCCTTTTGTGCGTAAAATTTCTATTCTGTTACTGGAAAAGGGCATCACCTTCGAATTTGTAAATGAACTCCCCTACAACGCGGATAGCGGCGTGGCGCGCTATAACCCGTTAGGAAAAGTGCCCGCGCTGGTTACTGATGAGGGTGAGTATTGGTTTGATTCTCCAATCATCGCGGAATACATAGAGCTGCTGGATATTGCGCCAGCTATGTTGCCGCGTGAACCGCTGGCGGCGCTGAAGGTACGGCAGTTGGAGGCGCTGGCAGACGGCATTATGGATGCCGGTTTAGTCTCGGTACGCGAACAGGCTCGCCCCGCCGCACAGCAGTCAGAAACTGAGTTGTTACGCCAGCGGGAGAAGATCACACGCAGTCTGGATGTGCTGGAAGGCTATCTGGCGGACGGTACGCTGAAAACGGATACGGTTAACCTGGCCACCATTGCGATTGCCTGCGCTGTCGGCTATCTCAATTTCCGTCGGGTCGCGCCCGGCTGGTGTGTGGACCGCCCGCGTCTGGTCAAACTGGTGGAAACGCTCTTTCAGCGCGAAAGTTTTGCCCGTACGGAACCGCCAAAGGCTTGATACACGTTATGTCCGCCTGAGCAAAGTCACGATACAATCCTTCCTATATCGATATCCCTCTCCACGGTGGAGAGGGCCACCAACAGCCAGGCCCTTTCATGACAACCGACATGCGTTCACTCTACAGCCAGCTTCCTGCTATCGATCGTTTATTGCGCGATAGCGCTTTCTCAGCCTTACGTGAATTCCACGGTCATACCCGGGTAGTTGACCTGCTGCGTCATATGCTCGACGAAGCCAGAGAAGCCATTCGCGACGCCCACGCGCTCCCGGCATGGTGTGAGGACTGGGCGCAAGAAGCCAGAGCCAGGCTGGAAAGAGAATCGCAAAGCGCGCTGCGTCCAGTGATTAACCTGACCGGAACGGTGCTGCATACTAACCTGGGTCGTGCGTTGCAGGCCGAGGAAGCCATCGATGCGGTGGTGCAGGCGATGCGCACGCCGGTGACGCTGGAATACAGCCTGGATGATGCCGGGCGCGGACATCGGGATCGGGCATTGGCGGATTTACTCTGTCGCCTGACGGGGGCCGAAGACGCTTGTATCGTGAATAACAATGCGGCAGCGGTTCTGCTGATGCTGGCCGCCACGGCTAACGGCAAAGAGGTGGTCGTTTCGCGCGGTGAGCTGGTGGAAATTGGCGGCGCGTTTCGTATTCCTGATGTGATGTGTCAGGCCGGATGTATGCTGCGCGAAGTGGGGACCACCAACCGGACCCACGCGAAAGATTACCGTCAGGCGGTGAATGAAAATACCGGCCTGCTGATGAAGGTGCACACCAGTAATTACAGCATCGAAGGCTTTACGAAGTCGGTGGATGAGGCTGAGCTGGCCGCCATTGGCCGGGAGTTGGATGTTCCGGTGGTGGCGGATCTCGGCAGCGGTTCACTGGTCGATCTCAGTCAGTATGGTTTGCCGCAGGAGCCGATGCCGCAGCAACTGATTGCCGCAGGCGTGAGTCTGGTGAGCTTCTCTGGCGACAAACTGCTGGGGGGGCCGCAGGCCGGAATTATCGTTGGTAAAAAAGAGATGATCGCTCGCCTACAGAGCCATCCGCTGAAACGTGCGTTACGGGCAGATAAAATGACGCTGGCGGCGCTGGAAGCAACGCTGCGACTGTATTTGCACCCGGAAGCGTTGGCGGCGAAGTTGCCGACGTTACGCCAGCTCACCCGCTCGCAAGAGGCGATCCACACGCAGGCACAACAATTACAGGCACGGCTCGCTGCGCATTACAGCGACGAGTTTGCTTTGAATGTGATGCCTTGCCTGTCGCAAATTGGTAGCGGTTCGTTACCTGTCGACAGGTTACCCAGCGCGGCATTGACCTTTACCCCATATGACGGGCGCGGTAGTCGCCTCGACGCGCTGGCCGCCCGCTGGCGTGCGTTGCCCGTGCCGATCATTGGGCGAATTTATGATGGCCGCATGTGGCTGGATCTGCGCTGCCTTGAAGACGAGACCCGGTTTATGGAGATGATGCTGAAATGATTATTGCAACCGCCGGACACGTTGACCACGGAAAAACAACGTTATTACAGGCAATTACGGGCGTGAATGCCGACCGTCTGCCGGAGGAAAAAAAGCGTGGTATGACCATCGATCTCGGCTATGCCTACTGGCCGCAGCCGGATGGGCAGGTGTTGGGGTTTATTGATGTTCCCGGACACGAAAAGTTTTTGTCCAACATGCTGGCGGGTGTAGGCGGTATCGACCACGCGCTGCTGGTCGTCGCCTGTGATGACGGCGTGATGGCGCAAACGCGTGAACATTTGCAAATTCTGCAACTGACGGGCAATCCGCAAATCACCGTGGCGCTCACAAAAGCCGATCGCGTGGATGAGGAACGCATCAATACGGTGCGTGAAGAGGTACACACCACGCTGGAAAACTATGGTTTTGCCGATGCGGCTCTGTTTGTGACTGCCGCCAGTGAAGGCCGTGGGATCGAAGAACTGCGTGACCATTTATTGCAATTAACCTCGCGCGAGCATGCCCGCGATCACAGCTTCCGCCTGGCGATTGACCGTGCTTTTACGGTCAAGGGCGCAGGGCTGGTGGTGACCGGGACGGCGCTCAGCGGTGAAGTGAATGTCGGGGATACGCTGTGGCTGACGGGCGTCAACAAGCCAATGCGCGTACGTAGCCTGCATGCGCAAAACCAGGCCACTGAGCATGCTCATGCCGGGCAGCGTATTGCGCTGAATATTGCCGGTGATGCGCAAAAAGAAGAGCTTAACCGCGGCGACTGGCTGCTTTCCGATGTCCCGCCAGAGGCTTTTAACCGCGTGATTGTCTCTTTAGAACATGCCGCGCCGCTGACGCAGTGGCAACCGCTGCATATTCACCACGCGGCCAGCCATGTCACCGGGCGCATCTCACTGCTTGAAGGAACGCTGGCGGAACTGGTGTTTGATACACCGTTATGGCTTGCCGATAACGACCGCCTGGTGCTGCGCGATATTTCTGCCCGCACGACGCTGGCTGGCGCACGCGTCGTCACGCTCAACCCACCGCGCCGCGGAAAGCGTAAACCGGAATATCTGCAGTGGCTGTCGGCGCTCGAAAATGCACGCAGCGACGGCGACGCCCTGGCGCTGCATCTGACGCGTGGGGCGGTGAATATTCCTGACTTTGCCTGGGCGCGCCAGCTCAACGGCAATGGGATGCGCCCGTTGATTGAGCAACATGGTTTTATTCAGGCGGGGTACAGCCTGTTGAATGCGCCCGTTGCCGCGCGCTGGCAGCGAAAAGTCCTCGATACGCTGGCGACCTATCACGAACAGCACCGTGATGAGCCAGGGCCAGGGCGCGAACGCCTGCGTCGTATGGCGTTGCCGATGGAAGATGAAGCGCTGGTATTGCTGCTGATTGAAAAGATGCGCGAGAGCGGCGCTATCCATAGCCATCACGGTTGGCTGCATTTGCCGGATCACAAGGCGGGTTTCAGCGATGAACAGCAGGCTATCTGGCAAAAAGCAGAACCGCTTTTTGGCGATGAGCCGTGGTGGGTGCGCGACCTGGCAAAACAAACGGGAACGGATGAGCAAATGATGCGCGTGGTGTTACGACAAGCGGCGCAGCAAGGCATTATTACTGCGATCGTGAAAGATCGTTATTACCGTAACGATCGGATTGTGGCCTTCGCCAACATGATCCGCGAACTGGATCAGGAGAAAGGATCGACCTGCGCCGCCGATTTTCGCGACAGGCTTAATGTGGGGCGTAAATTAGCTATCCAGATTCTGGAATATTTTGACCGGATTGGTTTTACGCGTCGTCGCGGGAATGATCATTTATTACGCGACAAAACACTATTTACGTGAATAACAATAATAAATAATTATATTTACCTTATGTTTTATATAGTAAGGTAAATATAATTATAAAAATGCTCTACTGTTTATTTTGGCTGTGTAATATATTACTGGTTTTTAAAATAAGGATATAAACATGGCCATTTTCTATATTCCATCTGTGAATATTATTGGTATGAATACCTTAGCAGATGCGCTGGAAACAATGGTAGGTTTTAATTTTAAAAAAGCGTTAATCGTTTGCGGGAAAACATTAAGTAAACAAGGGGTTGTTGATCACATTTGTGAAGAGTTAAGTAATAAAGGTATTGCCAGCGTTGTATACAATGGTTCTTGTCCTAACCCCGGAGTTAAGAATGTAAATGCTGGACTGGAAATATTACGCGAAAACCAGTGTGACTGCGTTATATCAATAGGCGGAGGTTCCCCGCATGACTGTGCAAAAGGGATTGCGCTGGTAGCGACCAATGGCGGAGATATTAGGGATTACGAGGGGATTGATCGTTCATCCCGGCCACAATTGCCATTGATTGCAATTAATACAACTGCGGGCACGGCATCAGAAATGACACGCTTTAGCATCATTACCGATGAAGAACGCCATATTAAAATGGCGATTGTCGACAAGCACGTCACTCCGCTGCTGTCGGTCAATGACTCCTCGCTGATGGTCGGTATGCCGAAGTCTCTGACGGCGGCCACCGGTATGGATGCGCTGACCCACGCTATCGAAGCCTACGTTTCTATTGCTGCGACCCCGATTACCGATGCGTGTGCACTGAAAGCGGTCACCATGATTGCGGAAAACTTGCCGGTTGCCGTTGAAGATGGCAGCAATGCTCAGGCGCGTGAAGCCATGGCTTATGCACAGTTCCTTGCAGGTATGGCATTTAACAACGCCTCTTTGGGTTACGTGCACGCCATGGCGCACCAGTTGGGTGGCTTCTACGATCTGCCACACGGTGTATGTAACGCCGTGCTGCTGCCGCATGTGCAGGTTTTCAACAGCAAAGTTGCTGCCGTTCGTCTGCGTGATTGCGCGACTGCGATGGGCGTTAACGTTGCTGGACTGAGTGCAGAGCAAGGGGCGGAAGCCTGTATCGCGGCGATCCGTGAACTGGCGCAGAAAGTGAATATTCCGGCTGGTCTGCGTGAGCTGAACGTGAAGGAAGAAGATTTTGCCGTTCTGGCGACCAATGCCCTGAAAGATGCCTGTGGTTTCACTAACCCGATTCAGGCGACACATGAAGAAATCATGGCGATTTATCGTGCTGCGATGTAATTCGTGATACCTGTCGTAAAGCAGTAAAAGGCTGGCGAATTATTCGCCAGCCCCGTCTACCCTTGTAGTACCCCTACAGCAAGGAGACGGTCATGACCAATAACCCCCCTTCAACGCGTATTTATCCCGGCGAGTATGGTTACCCTCTGAAGTTAAAAGCCCGATACGATAACTTTATCGGCGGTGACTGGGTCGCGCCGGTGGACGGCGAGTATTACCAAAATCTGACGCCGGTCACCGGGCAATTGCTGTGCGAAGTGGCCTCTTCCGGTAAGAAGGATATCGATCTGGCATTGGATGCCGCGCACAATATAAAAGATAAATGGGCGCAGACATCCGTGCAGGACAGAGCGGCGATTCTGTTCAAAATCGCCGATCGTATGGAACAAAACCTGGAGCTGCTGGCGACGGCAGAAACCTGGGATAACGGTAAGCCCATCCGTGAAACCAGCGCGGCAGACGTGCCGCTGGCGATTGACCATTTCCGCTATTTCGCCTCCTGTATTCGTGCGCAGGAAGGGGGGATCAGCGAGGTTGATAGTGAGACCGTGGCTTATCATTTCCATGAGCCTCTTGGCGTGGTCGGGCAAATTATCCCGTGGAACTTCCCGCTGCTAATGGCCAGTTGGAAGATGGCGCCCGCGCTGGCGGCGGGTAACTGCGTGGTGCTTAAACCCGCGCGCCTGACGCCGCTGTCTGTGCTGCTGCTGATGGAAGTCATCGGCGATCTGCTCCCGCCTGGTGTCGTGAACGTGGTAAACGGCGCGGGTGGGGAAATCGGTGAGTATCTGGCGACGTCTAAACGTATTGCGAAAGTGGCGTTTACCGGCTCAACGGAAGTCGGCCAGCAGATCATGCAGTACGCCACGCAGAACATTATCCCTGTCACGCTGGAGCTGGGTGGGAAATCTCCCAATATCTTCTTTGCAGACGTGATGGATGAAGAAGATGCGTTCTTTGACAAAGCGCTGGAAGGTTTTGCGCTGTTTGCTTTCAACCAGGGCGAAGTGTGTACCTGTCCGAGTCGTGCCCTGGTGCAGGAATCCATTTACGAACGTTTTATGGAAAGAGCCATTCGCCGGGTGGAGAGTATTCGTAGCGGCAACCCGTTAGACAGCGTGACGCAAATGGGCGCGCAGGTTTCACATGGTCAACTGGAAACCATTCTGAATTACATCGATATTGGTAAGAAAGAAGGGGCGGATATCCTGACCGGTGGACGGCGCAAGCAGCTGGATGGTGAGTTAAAGGAGGGGTACTACCTCGAACCGACCATTCTGTTTGGCAAGAACAATATGCGGGTTTTCCAGGAGGAGATCTTCGGCCCTGTACTGGCTGTTACGACCTTTAAAACCATGGACGAAGCGCTGGAAATTGCCAATGACACCCAATATGGACTTGGCGCTGGCGTCTGGAGCCGTAACGGAAATCTCGCGTACAAGATGGGCCGCGGGATTCAGGCGGGGCGTGTCTGGACCAACTGCTACCATGCTTATCCGGCACATGCGGCGTTCGGCGGCTATAAGCAGTCGGGCATTGGGCGCGAGACACACAAAATGATGCTTGAGCATTATCAACAAACCAAATGCCTGCTGGTGAGCTACTCGGATAAACCGCTGGGGCTGTTTTAATATCCCGTCACTTACTGCCCGGTCGCATTTAGCGTACCGGGCATCAAGTTATGTCCTGCAGCTTAAAGTATGAAAAATATACCCTATGGATTTCGTGTTGCTTCGAGGCGGTAAGAGAGGGAATCCCCAGGAGCTTACTCCGGTAAGTGACTGGGGTGAACGTACGCAGCCAACAAAGAAGCAGTTCGAAAGACGACGGGTATATAGAAAGTCATATATCGTTATATAAATAACCCCATTGCATCCAATCTGGTCATTCCACTACTATTATCAACTCTATTTTTTAAATAAATAGCAGCCAAGTTCTTTAATTTAAATCCCTGAGGCAAATATGTTCCTTGATTATTTTGCATTAGGAGTGCTTATTTTTGTATTCCTGGTCATTTTTTACGGGATTATTATTCTGCATGATATTCCCTATCTCATTGCAAAGAAACGTAACCATCCTCATGCCGACGCTATACATGTTGCGGGCTGGGTTAGCTTGTTTACCTTACATGTTATTTGGCCCTTTTTATGGATCTGGGCAACGCTTTATCGCCCGGAGCGCGGGTGGGGTATGCAGAGCGCGGATTCTTCCCTGATCCAGCTTCAGGCGCGGGTTGCCGATCTGGAAAAGAAACTGGGTGAGGTTAAGACCTCTCCGGCGGAGTAATATCGATGGATTTACTGATTGTTCTGACCTATGTGGCATGCGCATGGTCGATATTTAAAATTTTTAAAATTCCTGTAAATAAATGGACGGTACCCACTGCGGCATTGGGTGGTATTTTCATTGTTTGCGGACTTATATTACTGATGAATTATAACCATCCGTATACCTTTAAGGCGCAAAAAGCGGTAATTTCTATTCCCGTGGTGCCGCAGGTCACGGGTGTTGTAACGGAAGTGACGGATAAGAAGAATACGCTGATCAAAAAAGGCGAAGTTCTGTTTAAACTTAATCCAGGACGTTATCAGGCGCGGGTTGATCGTCTGAAAGCCGACATTGTCACCGCTCAGCATAAAGAGCAGGCACTGGTTGCGCAGCTAGACGAAATGAAAGCTAATACGCAGCGGGCAAAGGCGACGCGTGACAAGCTGGCAAAAGATTACCAGCGCTATGCGCAGGGGAGTCAGGCGAAGGTCAACCCTTTTTCTGAACGCGATATCGATGCGGCTCGTCAAAACTATCTGGCGCAGGAAGCATCGGTGAAATCGTCTATTGCGGAGCAACAGCAAATCCAGAGCCAGTTAGACAGCCTGGTACTGGGTGAAAATTCGCAAATTGCCAGCCTGAAGGCACAACTCGCCGAAGCGGAGTTTAACCTTGACCAGACCGTGGTTCGTGCGCCCAGCGATGGTTACGTTACGCAGGTGCTGATGCGCCCCGGAACCTATGCCGCCGCGCTGCCTATGCGTCCGGTGATGGTGTTTATCCCGGAACAGAAACGGCAAATTATCGCCCAGTTCCGTCAAAACTCGCTGCTGCGACTGGAGCCAGGCGATGAAGCAGAAGTGGTGTTTAACGCCCTGCCGGGGAAGGTATTTAGCGGCAAACTGGCTGCTATCAGCCCGGCTGTACCGGGTGGTACATACCAGTCGAACGGGGCGTTGCAATCATTAAACTCTACGCCCGGTTCAGAAGGGGTGATCGCCACGATTGAACTGAACGACAATGCGGACGTGAGCGCGTTACCTGATGGGATTTACGCCCAGGTCGCCGTTTACTCTGACCACTTCGAACATGTGTCAATCATGCGCAAAGTCTTGTTGCGGATGACCAGCTGGGTGCATTACCTGTATCTCGACCACTAGGTGCAGGCTATTTTGCTTACTCAGACAGCTGTAGCGTCTGAGTAAGCTGCTGACGTATCTCCGCTAACATTGCGTCGAGAATAAACTGTACACGCCAGGGCTGATATTCACGCTTGCGGAAAATCGCCACCAAATCCAGCCACCATTCGTGCTGTTCGGAGAAACAGGGAACCAACAATCCGGACTGAACATCTTTTTGTATACTCGCATAGGGCGCAAAAACAATGCCCAGATGATTACGCGCCAGCGCCAGCGCGGATTGTGTATTGTCACAGACGTAGTTTCCGGTTACCCGATAATCATGCATTTCCTTGCCGCCCGCGGCGCTGAAGCGCCAGATATTGGCCTCATCAATCATCATCGAATCGATTAAAATACAGGAATGATTCTCCAGCTCATCAGGGCTGTTAATGGGATGCTGTTTGATATATTCAGGGCTGGCAAACGCCATCACTGCATATTTAGTAATAAAGCTGGCGACCAGTGATTCATCTTTAGGATGCGCATAGGTAATTAAAACGTCACAATCATCCGGGAAGTCTACACCTTCATAAAATGCTTTCCGTTCAAGATTGCAGGTTTTCAGCGAGAGAGTAATACCACCGATATCCTGAATTTTTGCAATAACATGTTGCGATAAGTAAGCAATAATTCCGGTTGGTGCATATACCGTTACCTTGCCACGTTTTTCATGCTTATAATCAGCGATGAAACTATTTAGCTGATCGTTTCTGTCCAGCATGTCATTGATGTAAGGTAGCAGCGCTACACCAAAGGGCGTCAGGGTCAACTGTCGGGTGGTGCGATCAAATACCTTTAGCCCAACTTTTGATTCAAAATCAGCAAGATACTTGCTGACATTAGCCTGTGCGATGCCGAGAACCGTAGCGGCATGACTGATGTTTTCACTGGCAGCAATTACCGAAATAATCTTCAGTTCCCGGTGTTTGAGTTGTAATTTGTTCATCGCCAAACCCAATATATATATGTTTGTATATATTACTATATAAATATGGAAGTTGCATCGATGAAATTGTAAGCATTATTATGCACCCGCTTTGTGGCTTATTTTAAAATGGAATGTTGGCATGTTAATTAAACGCAATATTGTGGCGCTGTTCGCCTTTTCTTTTATGGCGAGTGCAACTGCCGCAGAGTTTTCTATTGGCGGTGGCGCTGTATATAATGAATCTCCTTATCGTGGATATAATGATAATGTTCATGCAGTACCGCTTATCAGTTATGAAAGTGAATCATTTTATTTTAGGCAAACAACGTTAGGCTATATTCTTTCAAAAAGTGAAAGTAATGAATTTAGCATTACCGCTTCTTACATGCCGCTTGAGTTTGATCCCGGTGATAACGACGATCATGCGATGAAGCAGCTGGACAAGCGTGATGCAACCGCCATGGCGGGTGCCGCATGGTATCACCATGAAAAATGGGGCAGTGTGAAGGTCTCTGCCGCAGCGGATGTGCTGGATAACAGCAATGGCTGGGTGGCGGAAATGTCTATGTTCCGCCAAATGCCAATGGGCAAGCTGACGCTGACGCCGGCGATTGGCGTGCTCTACTATGACGAAAACTTCAACGAATATTACTACGGCATCTCTGGCAATGAATCCCGCCGTAGTGGGTTATCAAGCTACTCCCCAGGGGACAGCTGGACACCGTATGTTGGCCTGTCCGCTAAATATGCGTTGACCAGCAACCTGACGCTGCTGGCCAGCGCCAACTATAGCGTGCTGCCGGATGACATTAAAAATAGCCCGATGGTTGATCGCGATGACAGCTTTACCTTGATGTCCGGTCTGACCTGGCGTTTCTGATTCTCACCCGTTTGTCCTCAGGGAGGAGGGCAATCTTTTCATGATGCCTTGACGGATGGGGCTAACTGCCGCCATCCGTCGTCATCGTTACTGCTCGTTTATCCAGATTCGCATTTCGCCTTCACCACGGTTTGCCCAGCTAAACCACGGAATGAACGTCAGCGTATGCGCCTGACGCGAAGCTGGTGAAACATCGTAGTGCCACAACGCTTGTTGTGCCGCATTGTGGGTACTTTGCTTCACGCCTTCCGCCTGAATTAACATCTTATGGCTGAACAGTCCCTTACCCTCAAAGACCCTGAACTCACTCTCTTTTGGCAGCCACAAGTTATGCAATTCTTCGCCGTTGTCGGCCTGCTCCAGGCAATACACCAGTGGCCCGCGCTGAATGGCGACCTTACCGGCAACATGGCGCACCAGTGGGTTTCCGTATACGCGACGCACGGGCATCGGCAGGGTCAGGCTTAGCGTATCCCCCTCCTGCCAGGTTCGGCTGATGTGCAAATAGCCTTTACGTACATCTTGTGCAACCGGTTGACCATTCAGCAAAATCTGCGGCGCGGTACACCAGTCCGGCAGGCGTAACGCCAGGGTATGATCGACCGGTAGCGGTGATTCAATGGCGATTGTTACCTGCTCATGCCACGGGTAATTTCCGTTAATGCGCAGTTTAAGCACGCCGTCTGCCACAGGAACTTCCATGCTATTGCCCACATACATATTGATATACAGTGCGTCCTGACGTGGCGTATAGATGTAATGGCCAATAGAAGTGAGTACGCGGGCGATATTGGGCGGGCAGCAGGCGCAGCCAAACCAGCGCTGGCGAACGGGCTTCACATGGTCGTAAATATGATTGAATTTTAAAGATTTAGGATGCACCTCCAGCGGGTTAACGTAGAAGAAGTGCTTCCCGTCCAGCGCCATGCCGCCAAGTACGGTGTTATACAGGGCGCGCTCCATCACGTCGGCATACTGGCTGTCGGCTTCCATTTCCAGCATCCGGCGGGCGAACATCATTAGCCCGATTGAGGCGCAGCTTTCGGCATAGACGGAATCGTTGGGCAGATCGTAATCGCTGCTAAACGCTTCGCCGCTGCTTTGCGAACCGATCCCGCCGGTAATATACAACTGACGCTGGGCCATATTGTTCCACAGACGCAAACAATCCTGACGCTTGCTTTCGTCCTGACTTAAGCGTGCCAGATGCGCCACGCCGGTCATCAGATAAACAAAACGTACGGCATGACCGATGGCTGTTTGCTGCTCAGAAACAGGCTGGTGTGCCTGACTATAAGGCTTATCTTTCACCATCCACGCCGGACCGTAGGTGTGCCAGTAAGACGTTTGGCCGCGTTTTTCGTACTCTTCGTCATAAAAATGAGGTTGCGCACCGCGTTGCTCAACAAAGTAATTTACCAGCGCCATATAGCGTGGTTGCTGAGTGACTTCGTACAAACGCATTAATGCCAGCTCGATTTCCGGGTGTCCGGGGTAGCCGCGCAGTTGATTCTTTCCCAGCCCAAAAACGCTGTCGATATGATCTGCCAGGCGGCACACCACCTCTAACAGACGACGTTTCCCCGTCGCCTGGTAGAAAGCGACGCCCGCTTCAATCAAATGACCCGCACAGTACAACTCATGACACTCAGCGAGATTAGTCCAGCGTTCATCCGGGGCTTTGACCGTAAAATACGTATTGAGATAGCCATCTTCACACTGCGCGGCGGCGATCAGTTCAATAACTTCATCGGCAGTTTTCTCAAGCTCCGCATCGGGCTTCTGGCACAGCGACCAGGCGACGGCTTCCAGCCATTTCGCCACGTCGCTGTCCTGAAAAACCATCCCGTAAAACTCACCTTGCTGAAGGCCTGCGGCGATGCGGAAATTCTCGATCGCATGGCTTGGCTCCGCTTCTGTAATGCGGTCATTGAGCGCATCCCACTGGTAGGGGATCACCACGTCACGCACCAACTGCTGATATTGTCCGAGAAACGGATCGCTGACCGTGAGCTTGTGCAGGTCGACTTCCAGTACATTCATTTCGTGCTCCTTAAGGCTGTACATGACGTTGACGCAGATCGGTAGCAATGCGCGACATCATCGGGTTATTGAGTTTGCAGATGCGGACAGACAGCGCCAGCAGCAGGTGGAACAGTGCGGGCAGCAGCGTCTCCATGGCAGTAATCCCTTGCAGCGAACTGGCGGTTTGATTACCGGCGCCGGGCTGATAGGCGACAAAAATAAACAACAGGCTGATAATCCCCGCACTGGAGGCCCAGGCCAGTTTGATGAAGAACAGGTTGAAGGCGAAGTTCATCCCGGAGGAACGAACACCGGTTTTCCACTCGCCATAATCATCGGCGAAGGCCATCAGCGAAAAGTGCAGCGGCAGCGTGAAGCCCAGGATAATGCCGTTACCGAGGATAATCGCCAGCCACAATGTCTGATAAGCCGGGCCGGTTGGCAGGAACCACATCAGCACCGCCAGCGCCGCCAACATCAGGTTGGTGTAGTAATAGAGTTTGACGGTATCAATGCGTCGGGTCAGCGGGCTGACGAGCACTGAACCGATGATAGAGGCAAAGGTTACCATGGTGAAAAACAGCGACGTGTAAGCGGTGCTGCCTTCCAGCACATAGGTAATGAAATACATATATCCGCCGCCGCGAATATTGAAGACGTTGATCAGCAGGAACGACATCACCAACATCAGCAGTAACTGGTCATTTTTGCGCAGGCCGCCAATATGCTCGCGCAGGGTAAATTTCCCCATCATCGCCAGCGGCACACGTTCACGCACCCAGAAGAAACAGCACAGGAACATGACCACCGCGATGGCGCACAGGACGCCGACACCGAACTGGTAACCCTGCGCGGCATTGCCCTGGCCCAGCACATCCACCATCCACGGCAGGCCGACGGAGACGAGAAAACCCGCCACGCCGCATAGCACAAAGCGCCAGGACTGGCAGGCGATCACCTCATTATGGCGGGTGGTCATGGTGTTAATCAGCGCACAGTACGGTACGTTGATGGCGGTATAGCCGACGGAGAGCAACAGATAGGTGCCGAATGCCCAGGCGATTTTTACGCCCATGCTGGCGTCTGGGACGGTAAAGGTCAGCACGCCGATAATGCCAATCGGAACCGCGACCCACAGCTGCCAGGGGCGAAAGCGTCCCCAGCGGCTTTGCGTCCGATCGGCGAGAACGCCCATGATGGGGTCGGAAATCGCATCAAACACGCGCAGGGCAATAAACAATGTGCCGACCAGCGCGGGTGTTAACCCGAAGACATCCGTGTAGAAGAACGTCAGGAAGTTCATGATCAGGCAGGTAATCACCGTCCCGCCTGCATCGCCTAACCCATACCCTATTTTTTCACGCAGGGATAATTTGTCGTCTTGCGCACGCTGTGCCAAATCAGATGTCGTAATCGGAGCCGAAGTCATAAATAACTCCTGGAAGTGATATTCGGAATGTATCCCGCAACTCTGCGGATTATTTGGATGTAATTTGCAAAATACATGATTAATTTTGCACGTTATGTTTGGGTCAACAAGGGAAGAGAAAAGTATAAAAAGGTGACAATTCCGACTTCATTGGGAAAATGTGATTTCGATCCGGCGAAAAGCAATTTTATCGTGAATAATCAAATGCAAAGGTCGGTTTAATTAATGCAAAAAGCGGGAATTTGAATATATATGCTCGAATTGTCCATGTCTCTGCCGGTTAAAGTGCAAAACGGCGGATTATTTATTTCACGCGGTATCGGTAGCCATCCTGCGCGGCAATTGCAATCCTGGGAAATAATCTTTGTCGAAAAAGGGACATTAACGATTCGCGAAGGCCATACTGTTTTTTGCGTGAATGCCGGAGAAAGTTTGCTGCTGTGGCCGCATCGCTTACATATTGGCGTCGGGCAATTTCCGCCCGATTTAAAATTTTACTGGCTGCACTTTGAGTTAACGTCAGGAAACGATGCTTCATCAACAGAACCGTTACTTGCGATTCCTCAGCATACCAGGGTGAGCGAGCCGCAATATATTATTTCGCTGTTTCGCCAGTTTTTACGCGAGCAGGAAAACATTCATCGCAGCATGGCGCTGGAACTGATCCTGTTGCTGATTTTGCAGCAAATATCCGCGGCCGCCGGTGAGCAACCTGTTGATAGCCCTGGGAATGCGCTGGCATGGAAAGCGCAGCAAATAATCCACACTCAGTTCCACCTGCCGATTGGCGCTTCAACGCTGGCGAGAGAACTGCATTGCAATGCCGACTATCTGGGACGTGTTTTCCGCGGCGCTTTTCGGCTGACACTCACCGAAGCGTTGCATCGTCAACGGGTGAGGGCGGCAGAAAAACTGTTAATCAGCGATTCGCTGTCGCTCACTGAAGTGGCGAGGAGATGTGGATTTAACGACGTGGGCTATTTTCGCAAAATCTTCCGCAAGCATACCAGCCTGACCCCAGCGGCCTGGAAACGGCGCTATTGTAAGGAACATATCAATAGCGCCTGACCCGTTACTGCCCGTAATAGGCATTCGCGCCGTGTTTACGCAGATAGTGTTTATCCAGTAATTCAGGCTGCATATCCGGTAACTGTGGGGCCAACTGGCGTGAGAACAGCCCCATATAGGCGCACTCCTCTAGTACTACGGCGTTATGCACAGCATCCGCGGCGTTTTTACCCCAGGCGAACGGGCCGTGTGAATGCACCAGTACCACCGGAACCTGCATCGGGTTCAGGTCCCGTTGCTCAAACGTTTTAATGATCACTTCGCCGGTCTGGTATTCATATTCACCGTTGATCTCTTCTACGGTCATCAGTCGGGTACATGGGATCGTGCCGTAAAAGTAGTCGGCATGCGTGGTGCCCCATGCCGGGAGATCAAGACCCGCCTGCGACCAGATTGTCGCGTGGCGTGAGTGCGTGTGCACAATGCCGCCGATCTCAGGGTAACGGCGATACAGCGCCAGATGAGTTGGCGTGTCGGAAGAGGGTTTTTTACTGCCTTCAACCACGTTGCCGCTGGCGATATCCACCACCACCATATCATCGGCGGTCATCACGTCATATTCCACGCCGGATGGCTTGATCACCATCAGCTTGCGTGTTTCATCTACTGCGCTGACGTTACCCCAGGTAAAGGTGACTAAACCATGTGCCGGCAGCGCCAGATTCGCCGCCAGTACCTCGGCTTTCAGTTGTTCTAACATGGGAAACCTCCTTCCTGCATACGGTCTTCTATCCAGCGTCGGGCCTGGATAATTTCCAGCACCGGTTCTTTTGCTTTTTCCGTCCACATTTCAATCAGAAACGATCCGCGATAGTTCAGTTGATGCAGCGTTTTGAAGATGCCCACAAAGTCCACGCATCCTTCGCCAAAGGGGACATCGCGAAACTGGCCCGGATGAGTTTCGGTTACCGGCAGCGTATCTTTCAGATGGATCGCGGCGATACGGTCGATGCCCAACGTCAATTCAGCCGTAACGTCGTTACCCCAGGCGCTGAGGTTGCCCACGTCCGGGTAGACGGTGAACCATGGCGATGAGAGCATGTCATCCCACTTTTTCCACTTGCTGATCGAGTTCATAAAGGCGGTATCCATGATTTCTACCGCCAGCATCACCTGCGCGGCGGCGGCTTGCTCGACTGCCCATGCCAGCCCTTCGGCAAAGCGCTGCTGTGTACCTTCGTCATGTTCTTCGTAATAGACGTCGTAACCGGCCAGTTGAATTGTGCGAATACCTAAATCCCGGGCCAGGCGGATGGCTTTGGTCATGATGTCGCGTGCCCGGGCGCGGACGGCTTCATCGCGACTGCCAAAGGGAAAACGGCGGTGGGCCGACAGACACATAGAAGGAATGGCCACGCCGGTTTCCAGCATCGCGCTCACCAGCGATGCGCGCTGGGCAGGAGTCCAGTCAAGGCGCGACAGACGTTCATCGGTTTCATCTACCGACATTTCAACGAAATCAAAACCGCAGCTTTTCGCCAGCACCAACCGCTCCGGCCAGGAGAGGTCTTTGGCCAGCGCTTTTTCATAGATACCTAACGGATGATTACGCATATTTTGCTCCCCAGATGGCGTCGATTTGCGCATGGAATTCGGCGGCCACCTGCGCCGGGTTTTGTGCTCCCGCCAGCGCGCGTCCGGCGATAAAGGCTTTGACGTTGATGTCGCGAAACAGCGGCAGGTCGGCGGGCGTAATTCCACCGGTAATCGACAGCTCCAGACCGATATCAGAAAGCGCCTTCATCCGCGCCAGATCCGCTTCCCCCCACAGTTGACCGCTGGCCTGCGCATCGCGTCCACGATGGTAAATCGCCTGGCGAACGCCGACGCGATACCAGTCGCGGGCATCATCCAGGGTCCAGTTGCCGAACAGTTCCATCTGAATTTCGCCGCCGCAGGACTGCGCGACGCCATGGCCTTTTTCCACCGTAGCGAGCGGCGCGGCGCAGATGATGGTCATCCAGTTGGCGCCTGCGTCAAACGCCTGCTGTGCGAGGGTTTCGCCCGCATCGGCCACCTTCCAGTCGGCGACGATGATTTTATTCGGGCACTGTGCTCGCAGCGCTTTCACGGCGGAAAGGCCTTCGGTTAAGCAGAGAATCGTGCCTGCCTCAACGATATCGACACTTTCCTGTAGCAGCGCGACATCGCGTTGGGCCGCTTGCAGATTCGTGTGGTCAAGCGCCAGTTGCAGTAATGGTCGACTCATTATTCGTGCTCCTTAATACGGGCGTGATAGCCCTGCAGTGCGGTAATTAAATTCTGGTATTGGCGGTATTTGCGCTGATAGTTCGCATGCGCCGCGGCGTCCGGCAACAGGGTGCGTACCGGGTGCTGTAAGCTGCGCTGGGCATCGCTGAAATTGTGATAAACACCAGTGCCTACGCGGGCGGCGAGCGCTGCGCCAAAGCATCCGGTCTCTTCAACCTGCGGCAGTTCGATACGTAAACCGCTGACGTCTGCCAGCATTTGCATCCAAATGTCGGAGTGTGCCGGACCTCCGGTAACGCGCAGGGTATGCGCCTTGGTAAAGCGCTCACGCATACGGTTGAGGTGGGTCATATGGCTGAAAACCACGCCTTCGTAGATGGCCTGTAACAAGTGGGCACGGGTGTGTATAGCCTGCATGCCATAAAAACCGCTGGTCATCTCCAGCCCGGCGTTACTGCCATACAAAAAAGGCAGGAATAAAAGATCGCTACTGGCTTTTGGCAAGCTGGCAACGGCCTGGTTGATCTCATCGAAAGAGAGTTCGCCCCACTGGGCGGTAAACCACTCCAGATTGCCGGAAGAGGTCGGGCTGGCTTCGTGAACGATGTACTGCCCGTCATTGACATAGCGGCCATAGACGTAAGGATGCGCTTCGTGGTTGCGCAGGCCGTGAGCGATCCCGCTGGTGACGGCCCAGGTTCCCATTACCGCGTTGAGGGTGTGTTCATCTTCGATCCCGGCGCAGAGTGCGGTGGAAACCACATCAAACAGACCGCCGACGACGGGAGTACCCGCCGCCAGACCGGTTATGGCGGCTGTTTGAGCGGTGATTTCCCCGCATATTTCTGCTGAACCGACAATGGGCGGTAGCGCATTGTCGACTTCACTGATGCCTAGCCACTGGGTCAGACGCGGGTCGTACTGACCTGTCGTCATGTTGTAGAGGTTGGACTCGGAGATGTTGCTCTCTTCGCAGCCTTTCACGCCGGTTAAGCACCAGCGCAGGTAGTCATGGCCCATCATGACGCAGCCGATTTGCGCGTAGCGTTGCGGTTCATTTTCTTTCACCCAGCGCAGGAGGGATGCGGGATGTCCGGTCCATAATGTCTGGCGGGTGATCGGGTAGAGCTGCTCGGGGATCCCATCCTGCTGCCAGCGCTGAACGATGTCCATCGCACGTCGATCGGAAGAAAGAATGGCATTGCCCAGCGGCTTATCCTGTTTATCGAGAAGGAACAGTCCCTTGCCCTGAGCGGAAATACCGATGCCTTTGATTTGTTCACCGAATACGCCAGTGCGCTTCAACAGCCCGGCAATTGTGGCAACACACTGTTGCCACAATTGGTGCATATCGCGTTCGGCGTAACCCGGTAATGGCGATACGGTCTGCAACGATTGCCGGTTAATTCCATGCTCATGACCTTTGGCATCATACAAACCGGCTTTCAGATAGGTACCGCCACAATCGATCCCCAGCCAAAAGGTCTCTCTATCACTCATCTTTGTTATCTCATTTTTGCCGGATGGCGCTGCGCGTATCCGGCCTTGGGTATTTATTGATTTTGTAGGCCCGGTAAGCGCAGCGCCCCCGGGCATGGTTTTACGCCGTGCGTTTATGTGGGTTCAGTGTTTTGAGCGGCGCGGAACCCGCGTCACATTTCGCTGGCAGCAGCAGCGCCATCAGCGCGGCCAGAGCCAGTGAGACAGCCAGGCAGTAAACGCCTGCATCTTTGCTGTACAGGGTGATAAGTACGCCGACCGCGTAAGGGCCGCAGAAACCGCCGAGGTTACCCAACGCATTGATGACCCCACGTGCGCCACCGGCCATTTCCGCGCTGAACAAACGCGCCGGAATAGTCCAGAACACGCCTGCAGCCGATTGCAGGAAGAATCCGCAGCCAACCAGCGCGGCATAAGCCAGCCAGACGTTATTTTTCAGGGCTACAGAGAGGAACATGCACAGGGCAAAGCCAATCAGCGGCAGGCAGACGAACAGCTTGCGTTTGCCGGTCCGGTCAGAGAGGGAAGAGAACAGGAACATCCCGGCAATCGCGCCGACGTACGGCAGAATAGCGAGCATGCCAACTTGCCCCATGCTGCTGTGGGTCAACTCTTTGAGGATGGTCGGCAGCCACAGGGTGTAACCGTAAATCCCGGTCTGATAGAAGAAGTTCAGCGCGATAAGTTGCCACATGGTTTTGTCGGACAGCACCGCGCCCAGAGAGGCATTTTTGACCTCTGTTCCGGCAATCGCTTTTTGCTCGGCGGCCAGGGTTTCTACCAAGTAATTTTTCTCCGCCTCAGAGATCCAGCGCGCTTCCTGCGGACGGTCGTAAACGGTATAGGCCCACAGCACCAGAACGACGACGGAGAGTAAACCTTCAATGATGAACAGCCAGCGCCAGTCGAGTACGGTGATTATCCAGCCTGAGAGCGGGGCGGTAATGATCCCGGCAATAGGCACGAACATAATCACAATCGCATTGGCGCGACCGCGTTCGGCGTCGGGGAACCAGTTACTGATCATCGTCAGCACCACCGGCAGCATGCCGCCTTCGGCCACGCCGAGTAAGAAACGCAAAACCAGCAGTTGATACTGATTAGTGATCAATCCCGTCAGAACGGAAATAACCGCCCAGGCAACCAGCGACCAGCCGATAAATTTCTTGCCGCTGCCGTGTACGGCAATTTTTCCGCCGGGAACCTGTAAAAACAGATAACCGATGAAGAAAATTCCCCCGGCCAGACCGGCCATGGTGGCGGAAATACCTAATTCTTCATCCATACCGCCGGGCATCGCAAATGCGATATTAACGCGGTCCATATAAGAGATAATACAAGCGATCAGAATTGGGGGAATAATCCGCAGCCAGCGCTGACGGGGTATATCTTTGAGTGTAGGGCGAGAGGTCATGTTCATATTAATATTCTCGTAGGGTCGTATTTTTATAGTTTTGCTTTGTTTAATGCAGCGATGCCGTCGCGTAATATCGCTACGCGATGGTTCACATCTGCATTGGCATTTATTTCCAGCAATTTAATACCGGCAAACTGCAATGGATCGCTTCCTGCGCAGGCGAATAATTCGCGGGCATGGTCCGTGGTCATCAGGCTCTGCGGACAGAAAGGGGCAAATGGTGCGTGAAGGTCCTGCCACTCGCCGTATTCTCCTGTCAGCGTCGTGCCGGAGAACATCAGCGCGCCCAGTTTCCCGGCCCGTTTGGCCTGCTGCGTGTGGGCCAGCGGTAGGGCGAGGTCCTGCCCTTCAATCGCCGATCGCGCCCAGTTAATACACACGCTGATGTCGTAACCGGCGATCGCGTCCAGTACGTTTTCTAACGGCAAAAATCCTTTGCGTGGTGCGGGGCCAGTCATAGCATCGCAATGTTCCAGTACCAGATCGCAGGACCAGTCCCAACGGGTAATTTCCTGGAGCGAACGGGCAAACGCGTCGGTGGCCTGAGCGACATTTGGGTTGCTTGCCAGTGGAGCGGCATGAAGTTCAAGGGCGATTATTTTCCCGGCACTGGCCGCATTAATATGGTTGATTTTCTGGTGCAGATGGCGGTAATACGCCACACAGGCCTGACGCTGCTCTTCGTTGCTGGAGGCCAGCCCAAAACCGCTATTGTTACCACGACGACGCATGGTCTCCATAATCGCTGTGACCACGATTTGCCACTCGCCTGGCGTATGGCGCAATAACCACTCGTCACCTAACGGATGCAGATGCTCAAGGCAGGGCTGCTCCAGTCCGCGAATATCCGGGGTATCGGAGAGTTGACGCCAGAAGTCCTTCTCTTCCTCTTCACTCTTTTGGTGAAATGAGGGTGCACAAGGGTACGCACCGATAATATAACCGGTAGTGTTAGCTTTCATTTTTGTGCTCCTTTTATAAAACTGAAATAGCAACCTTCACGACTATTTTGCGGATCGGCGTGGCGACAGTTTTATGACATGCTGGACGATGAACATCCTGCGGGAAAAATATGGCGTAACTTCCCGGAATCATTTCAATAAAAGATTCATGTTCGCTGGCGTGATAAAAAATAATATCGCGCTGTTCTAATAACGATTCGCTGATTTGGTTATTTCCGGTATCAATGGCGATACCGATTTTTTCTTCACCCCAGGCTAAAAACTGAATATCCAGATAGCGGCGATGTACTTCAGGGCGATTTTCGGCAGCGTCACGCGTGGTTAAATCGATAATTTGCGCGAAGATATTTTTACCGTCTATCTCCACCACGCCCGGCTCCAGTTTGCGGAAATCCGTGGTGCGCAGGAAATCGAGCGCCCTTTCAATCGCTGCGGGCAAACGACACGGATTAGGCTGAGCAATATGTCCAAAGATCATGGTGTTGCTCCTTACAGCGACTGAATTTTTGCCCAGACGCTGTCATCAATGGTGATACCGTTACGGCGATTTTCTTCCAGTAGCTTTGTAAACTCGTGGCCTGGCAGACGAACAGGCGTGTTTTCATCCGCGCGTTCGGCGGTGGTGATGAAATCCATAATCCGCTGTAGTTTGGCATCGCGCGTGGCGCCATCGATCAGCTTATCCACTTCAATGGCGATGAAAATCTGCGAAACGCCATATTCGTCGCTGTTATCCTGAGTGACCTCCGCAACGGAAGAGCCGTCAGAAAGCAGGGTGGCAATCATATCCAGCACAATCGACAGACCTGAACCTTTCCAGTAACCCATTGGCAGAATGCGACGATTTTTTTCGATAATGCCAGGCTCTTTGGTGAGATTGCCTTCATCGTCAAAGCCACCGTCTACCGGCAGTTCGCGACCGGCCAGGCGATTCACTTCCAGCATGCCGTAGGAGAACATCGACATCGACATATCAACCATGGTGATTGGCGTGGAGGGGATGGCGACAATCAGCGGGTTAGTACCAATGCGGCACTCCTTCGAACCCCACGGCGGCATGACGGCAATTGAGTTGGTCCAGCAGATACCAATGTACCCTTTCTCCGCGGCCTGCCAGCCATAGCTGCCGCCACGCATCCAGTGGTTGGCGTTACGCAGCGCCACCAGACCAATACCGTGATCGGAGGCCAGCTCAATGGCCCGGTCCATCATCTTTTTCGCCGTCAGGTTGCCGATCGAACGCTGGGCATCCCATTGCTCAATCGCCCCCAGGCTGGTGATGCGCTGTGGTTTGGCTTCAGGAATGATGTCGCCGTTATCCAGTTGCTGAATGAAGCGGGGAAAACGGTTGACGCCATGCGAATAGACGCCGGATTCGGTGGTGCGCGCGAACATTTCTGCACAGGCATCGGCGGTTTCAACGGCGATACCGCGTGCCAGCAGTACCCGATTGAACGCATCTTTTAACTGTTCAAAGGTGACTTTCATTCCTGTTTCCTTGTTTAAATTTGATCGCTTTTTTATCTCTAAATTTCACTATGCGAAATCTGATTTCAAATATAGCGATCAAAATTTAACAGATCAACGGGGTGGCCTGTTTTTTAAAATCTGCAAAATCAAATAGTTGTGTTTTTTTGGTTCAGATCGTGAACTGAAACACACTTTGCGCTACCATCAGAGCGCGACGAAAAGGGGAGCGGAAAAAATGGGCACAAAAGAGAGTGAAATGACGCAAGACAAAGAGAGGCCAGCCGGAAGTCAGAGCCTGTTCCGTGGTTTGATGTTGATTGAGATCCTGAGCAACTATCCGAATGGGTGCCCGCTGGCCCACCTGTCTGAACTGGCGGGGCTGAACAAAAGTACCGTGCATCGACTCCTGCAAGGATTGCAGTCCTGCGGCTATGTCACACCCGCACCCGCTGCGGGCAGCTATCGGCTGACCACTAAATTTATCGCCGTTGGGCAGAAGGCGCTGTCGTCACTGAATATCATCCATGTCGCCGCGCCGCACCTTGAAGCGCTGAATATTGCCACCGGCGAAACCATCAACTTCTCCAGCCGTGAAGATGACCACGCTATTTTGATTTATAAGCTCGAGCCGACAACGGGCATGCTGCGTACCCGCGCCTATATCGGCCAGCATATGCCGCTGTACTGCTCCGCGATGGGCAAAATCTATATGGCGTTTGGGCATGCGGATTACGTGGCGTCCTACTGGGAGAGCCATCAGGATCTGATTCAGCCTCTGACCCGCAATACCATTACCGGTTTACCGGCGATGTATGACGAACTGGCGCAAATCCGCGAAAGCAGTATGGCGATGGATCGAGAAGAGAACGAGCTGGGGGTTTCCTGTATTGCCGTGCCGGTGTTTGATATTCACGGTCGGGTGCCGTATTCGGTGTCGATTTCACTTTCTACCTCACGTCTGAAGCAGGTAGGGGAAAAGAATTTACTTAAGCCGCTGCGCGAAACCGCTCAGGCAATTTCCAATGAGCTGGGCTTTACCGTTCGCGATTAGGCGCATGCCTGGCGTCGTTCAGTCACCTGACAAAATTTAACCGTTCCCCCTGTCCGATCAAGGCAGCAGGGAGTCTCTCTCTGGCAATCTGTGGTTTTCACTCTGACGGAGGGGGCAATGAACGAGTTTATTATGGCGGATGCGGCAAAATGTATTGGGTGTCGTACCTGCGAAGTTGCCTGCGTTGTCGCACATCAGGAAAATCAGGATTGCGCATCGGTCTCCTCCGCGGCGTTTATCCCGCGGATTCGGGTGATTAAAGACGATGCCTTTACGACGGCAGTAGCCTGTCATCAGTGCGAAGATGCTCCCTGCGCTAATGTGTGTCCAACGCACGCTATTCGTCGTGAACATGGACATATCTTCGTTGAACAGGCGCAGTGTATTGGCTGTAAAAGCTGCATGATCGCATGTCCGTTTGGGGCGATGAATGTTGTCGCACGAACGGCACGGGCGCAGGCGATAAAATGTGATTTGTGCTGGCATCGCGAGGCGGGACCTGCATGTGTAGAAGCCTGCCCGACCAATGCCTTGCAGTGTATTGATGCTGTCAGTATGCAGCGACAGCGTCTGCGTTCACAGCCGCTGTGAAGCGATCCCGACCCACGCTCGGGTCGGGATTTGCGTTAGCCTTCCAGCCAGGCGCGCTCGATCTCTTCCGCCAGAATCTTCACGCCCGCTTCGATTTTCTCCGGCTCTGGAACGTAATTCATGCGCATGCACTGATGAGTATGCGGCCAGGGTTTATCCAGCCCCGGGAAGAAGTAGTCACCAGGAACCATCAGTACGCCGCGCGCTTTCAGGCGCTGATACAGCAGCTCAGTGGTGATCGGCAAATCTTTGAACCATAACCACAGGAAAATCGCCCCTTCTGGTTTATGGATGAGACAGCGATCTTCAGGTAAATAGCGGCGAATGATCGCAATAGTCTGCTGAACGCGCTGGTAATAAAACGGTTTGATCACTGTCTCAGAAAGGCGCAGAAGATCGTTACGTTTAATCATTTCGCACATCATCGCCGGTCCCATTCCGCCGGGCGCAAGGCTGATAATGCCGTTCATATTGGTGATGGCGGTGATGATTTTTTCATTGGCGATAATGATGCCGCAGCGGGAACCTGGCAGACCCAGCTTAGAAAGGCTCATGCACAGCACAATGTTTGGGTTCCACAGCGGCCGCGCTTCGCTAAAAATGATGCCAGGGAACGGTACGCCATATGCGTTATCGATCACCAACGGGATGCCGTGCTGGTTGGCCAGCCGATCCAGCTTCATCAGCTCTTCGTCGGTGATCACGTTGCCTGTCGGGTTAGTCGGGCGCGACACGCAGATCATCCCCGTTTCTTCACCGATGTGCAGATGTTCAAAATCAACGTGATACTTAAACTGTCCTTCTGGTAACAGTTCGATGTTTGGGCGTGCAGAGACAAAGAGTTCTTCTTCCAGCCCGGAATCGGCATAGCCAATATATTCCGGCGCTAATGGGAACAACACTTTTTGTGTTGTTCCGTCGGCGCGGCGTCCGGCGAAGAGATTGAATAAGTAGAAAAATGCGCTCTGACTGCCATTTGTCAGTGCAATATTTTGTGGCTCGATATCCCAACCCTGCTTCTCACGTAGCAGTTTCGCCAGCTCGGCCAGTAGCTCGGTTTTACCTTGTGGACCGTCATAATTGCAAAGCGCATCAGTGGCTTTGCCGTTTTCCAGCATATCTGCCAGCAGAGACTGAAAGTAATTTTTCATCTCTGGGATTTGCGCCGGATTACCGCCGCCGAGCATGATGGCGCCTGGTGTGCGTAAGCCATCGTTGAGGTCCTCCATCAGGCGTGTGATGCCTGAATGGCGGGTAAATTTGTCGCCAAAAAGTGAGAATGTCATAGCAGGTGGTCTGTCGAACTGAGTAGTAAAGTGGCTAACCATAGCGCTACCTATGGCGGGGTGCAAATCACGGGTATCAGGCTGGATTGATGTTTTGTGCTGCAGATTTTTGTCGGGGTGGTGTTTTATCGTGAATTGGGCTTCTCGCATCAGCGAGTACGAGAAGCCCGTCAGGATCAGTGCTGACCGGCCCACACCACCATAACTTTATCGTTGCCATGTTCACGGACGAATCCGTACCCCTGCTTCAATGTCAGCGTGGTTTGTTTACCGGCGCCAATGGCGGGATGTCTGGCCCTGAACTGGCTGATACGTTGCCAGTGTACGACGCTGGCGGCAGATTTCCCGGTCACATCCAGCCAGTTCATCTCTGAGCGCGTACCCTGCAAGGGATCGGAACCCGTGGGGCCAAAAGGCCGGGCCGACTCGTCACCGTAAAACAGTTGTACTGCCCCTGGCGCCAGCAGCAATAGCTCGGCGGCTTTGTCTCCACCCTCGCGAAACAGCCGGGTATCATGGGAGGAGAGATAGCTCAGGACATTGAAATCCTGCAGTTTTTCTGCCATCTGCTGCCAGGTGAGATCCATATTTGCCAGACAATCAACGGCTTTCGCCGCCTGCTCCTGATAGTCGAAATTGATCATCGCGTCGAAACCGTGACGATAATAGTCGCTTTGCATGACGCCGTGACCCCAGGCTTCACCGGTCATCCAGAAGGGTTTATCATCCAGCGCTTTGTCCGGGTTGGCTTTCTTCCATTCGACCAGCGCCGCGCTGGCCTGTGTTTTGAGCTGCTGCCAGGCGGGCAGCTCAACGTGTTTGGCGGTATCGACCCGAAAGCCGTCAATTCCGTAATCGCGCACCCACTGACTGAGCCAGTGGGTCAGATAGTCACGGGGCGTGTAGCCGGCGATAGCTTTGGCGTGAGTATCTGGTTTGTGCTGATAAAAATTAGGCAGGCCGGAAGGCGTGGTGGATTCGGTTTTCAGATCGGGCAGAAAAGCCAGCGACATGGTCAGGTCGTCAAAGCCAGGGTTGTCGTAATCGCCAATATCGGTGCGGATCCAGTTTTTGCCCCACCATTTTTCCCAGCCGGTTTTATCGCTGAAGTTGATGTAATCATTAAAGCTATGCCAGCTCTGCCCGGCGGCTGGCTTCCAGTCCGTCCAGCGTTCGCCGAGCGTGTTTTTCAGCTCATCGCCTGATAAGTACAGCGCCCCAAACTGATATTCCTGCATATCCGCCAGTGTGGCGTAACCAGCATGGTTCATCACGACATCGAACAGGACACGGATGCCGCGCTGGTGAGCGCCGTCAACCAGCGCGCGCAGATCGTTTTCGTTGCCCATATTGGCGTCGAGCGTGGTCCAGTCCTGAGTGTAGTAGCCATGATAGGCGTAGTGGGGAAAATCGCCTTTGGTGCCACCGCCGACCCAGCCGTGGATTTGCTCAAACGGCGCGCTGATCCATAGCGCATTGACGCCCAGTTGTTGCAGATAGTCGAGTTTGCTGGCAAGACCGCGTAAATCGCCGCCGTGGAAGGTGCCAATTTCCTGCATACCGTCGTTGCGCCGACCGTAGCTGTGGTCATTGCCCGGATCGCCATTCATAAAGCGGTCTGTCAGGACGAAATACACCGTCGCGTTATGCCAGTCGAAAGCTGCGGGGGCGTCGGTTTCCGCCCGTTCCAGCAGCAACAATCCGTTACTGGTTGCGGCGGGCTGCAGGGTAATCGACCCGTTTTTTACCGTCGCCGTTTGGTTACTGTAGTAGTCGCGCACCACGGCGCCTTCCGGGAAGGTCTGACTGACGTCCAGCGTTAATGGCGAACCATCCCATTTCGGACACTGGCGAATTTGGACACTGACGGGGTCTGCGGCGCTTTTGACTGAGAGCATCAGCGTTGGCGTGCCGGAGCGGGTATCGACTTCCAGCGTGTAATCGCCGTCCTTGAATAAACGCCACTGCGGCGGGGCGCCTTCACACGGTTTGAGCGACAGCATCTGGTTGAGTTTTATTGCATCAGCTGGCTGCCAGCACTGTTGGTCAAAATTCAGAATTAAAGGACGAGTACCCTTCGTCAACGCTGCATGGCTGACGAATTTACCCGTACCTTCCGCTTCGAAGGTGGGAAGTCCCTGAGAGGTCCATGTTGAGGCGATGGCAATTCCGGGTATTAGCGCCAGCGCAACGGCTGCAAGTTTCATAATGCTGTCCTTGATGCTGCGATTTTCGCCAGTTTGCCAGTGAAATCAGGCCGGAAACTCCTCCTTTGAGCTGATTCCGCCAGGAGGAGAAGTGAGGGTGAGCTAATGCGCACAAAAAATGAACTTATTTTGCGATAACCCCCACATTTTCATCAAATTAATGGCGCCCCGAATCGTTAACGCGTGACATAGTTTCAGAATTGGACTATTCCTTTGGGTGCTCTTGACCGTTATTTTTGATATGATTTGAGATTCATCTCTCATTTTTGTGAAAAATATAAGGTGTTGGAATGTATAAATCCGACCAGGAGACCTAATGATATTGACTCCCATTCGACGATATGGGGCAATGATTCTTATGTTACTCACCGTTGCATTTTCGGGTGAGGTGCTGGCAAAGACACACACGGCGACAACGAGTCACAAGCCCCAGGTAATCAAGGCAAGTAATAAACAGGTTAGCAGTAAACAAGAGTATTCTCGCAATAGTGCAAAGAGTAGTTCACTTCCTGATTTGCGAAAATACCCTTCCGGAACACCAAGGAAAAAAGCGTTTCTCCGGACGGTTATGCCTTATATTACCAGCCAAAATGCTGCCATTACGGCGGATCGTAACTGGCTGATTTCAAAACAGTACCAGAATCGCTGGTCACCGACAGAGCGTACGCGGATGAAAGACATCGCCAAGCGCTACAAGGTGAGCTGGTCTGGTAACACGCGTAAAATTCCGTGGAATACGCTGCTTGAGCGTGTAGACATTATCCCGACCAGTATGGTGGCAACCATGGCTGCGGCTGAAAGCGGCTGGGGTACGTCGAAGCTGGCGCGGAGCAACAACAACCTGTTTGGCATGAAATGTGGCAAAGGGCGTTGTAACAATGCTCCGGGTAAGGTGAAAGGCTACTCACAGTTTGAATCAGTGAAAGAGTCAGTCAATGCCTATGTCATTAACCTGAATACGCACCCTGCTTACTCTTCTTTCCGTAAGTCACGTGCGCAACTGCGTAAAGCCGATCAGGAAGTCACCGCTACCGCGATGATCCATAAGCTGAAGGGGTATTCTACGAAGGGACAGAGCTACAACAACTATCTGTTCGCAATGTATCAGGATAACCAGCGCTTAATCGCCGCGCATATGTAACGTGTGTAATCCGGTCTACAAGTCATTTGTAGGCCGGATCAAACGAAGCCGCCATCCGGCAATTCCCTCTATAGCAACACTTCACTATTCACATCGCGATACTCTTTTGGCGTCGTGTCGTACTCTTTCTTGAAGACGGAATAGAAGTATTGCAAAGATGGATAACCGCACATTTGTGAAATTTCGTTGATTGAAAGCGTGGTGGAAATCAACAGGCTGCGCGCTTTTTCCAGCTTTTCGGCATGAATCACCGCATGGATAGTTTCTCCGACCTCTTCTTTAAAACGTTTCTCCAGGTTCGACCGCGAAATCCCCACGGCATCCAGTACCTGTTCGACTTTAATGCCTTTGCAGGCATGGTTGCGGATAAAGTGCATCGCCTGAATCACCGCCGGATCGGTCAATGAACGGTAGTCAGTTGAACGGCGTTCAATGACGCGCACTGGAGGGACCAGTATGCGTTGCAGCGGTAGTTCTTCACTAGCCAGTAAGCGGTGCAAAAGCTTAGCGGCCTGATACCCCATCTGCCTGGCCCCCTGAGCAACGGATGACAGCGCCACCCGCGACAGGTAACGGGTCAGTTCTTCGTTGTCGATACCAATCACGCACAGTTTTTCCGGGACCGGAATATGCAAGTGTTCGCACGCTTGCAGGACGTGCCGCGCTCGCGCGTCGGTGACGGCGATAATGCCGGTTTGCGGCGGCAGAGTCTGCAGCCAGTCCGCCAGACGGTTTTGCGCGTGCTGCCAGTTTTCCGGCGCGGTTTCCAGTCCCTGATAGACAACCCCACGGTACTTTTCTTTCGCGACCAGTTGGCAAAACGCATATTCACGTTCAGCGGCCCAGCGTTTGCCGCTTGAAGCGGGCAGTCCGTAGAATGCGAAGCGGTTGATCCCTTTTTCTTTCAGATGCAGGAAAGCGCTTTCTACCAGCGCGTGGTTATCGGTGGCAATGTAATGTACCGGCGGATAATCCTTTTCCGCATGGTAGGAACCCCCGACGCCGATGATAGGAACATCCACATCGGCAAGTAATTGTGCAATGTCATCGTCGTCATAATCAGCAATAACACCATCGCCTAACCAGTCTTTGATATTATCAATGCGGGCGCGGAAATCTTCCTCAATGAATATATCCCACTCTGATTGCGATGCCTGTAAATATTCACCCACCCCTTCTACCACCTGGCGGTCATAGGCTTTATTGGCATTAAATAATAGAGTGATGCGGTGACGTTTATCAAACATAAGAACCTGTCCTGGAAGGTTAACGTGGCCTGTCGATACTAGCAAAACCGCAGGTACGACTGCTTGATGAAGCGTGACAAATTTTTATTTTTCTGATTCTACGCAAAATTCACATACTGAACGCGGGATGACAATTGCCATTTTTTATCTGCGCATTACGGTTTTTTGTTTAATGATGAACCTTCGATCGCGATCGCTTTTTTAATTCTTTTTTCAATGCGATTTTTTGGGAGCCAGCGCACGTTTGGGTATTCTCTTAATGGCGGTGTGAAATAACGTAATTGAGCAATAAATCAGGAAATTCCAGTATAGCTATATCGCAGTTTACTCGCCGTATTACCTGATTATGGAGCTTATTATGCAGGCTTATTTCGACCAACTCGATCGTGTTCGTTTTGAAGGGACTAAATCTACCAACCCGCTCGCATTTCGCCATTACAACCCTGACGAAATCGTGTTGGGCAAACGCATGGAAGATCATCTGCGTTTTGCCGCCTGCTATTGGCATACATTCTGCTGGAACGGTGCGGATATGTTCGGCATGGGCGCTTTCGATCGCCCGTGGCAGCAGCCCGGAGAAGCACTGGCGCTGGCGAAACGCAAAGCGGATGTCGCATTTGAGTTCTTTCACAAACTGAACGTCCCTTACTATTGCTTCCATGATGTGGATGTCTCGCCGGAAGGCGCGTCGCTGAAAGAGTACAAAAACAACTTTGCGCAGATGGTTGATGTACTGGCGGCAAAACAAGAACAAAGTGGGGTCAAGCTGCTGTGGGGAACGGCAAACTGCTTCACCAATCCACGCTACGGCGCGGGCGCGGCCACGAACCCGGATCCGGAAGTGTTCAGTTGGGCTGCCACGCAGGTGGTCACGGCGATGGATGCCACGCATAAGCTAGGCGGCGAAAACTATGTTTTGTGGGGCGGTCGTGAAGGCTATGAAACGCTGCTGAATACCGATCTGCGTCAGGAACGTGAACAGATTGGCCGCTTTATGCAACTGGTGGTAGAGCACAAACACAAAACGGGTTTCCAGGGCACTTTACTTATCGAGCCGAAGCCACAGGAACCAACCAAACACCAGTACGACTACGATGCAGCGACCGTTTACGGGTTCCTCAAGCAGTTTGGACTGGAAAAAGAGATCAAACTGAATATCGAAGCCAACCACGCCACGCTGGCGGGTCACTCTTTCCATCATGAAATCGCCACTGCTATCGCGCTGGGTCTGTTTGGCTCTGTCGATGCCAACCGCGGTGACGCACAACTGGGATGGGATACTGACCAGTTCCCGAATAGCGTAGAAGAGAATGCGTTGGTGATGTACGAAATCCTCAAAGCGGGCGGCTTCACCACCGGCGGTCTCAACTTCGACGCCAAAGTCCGTCGTCAGAGCACCGATAAATACGATCTGTTCTATGGTCATATTGGCGCAATGGATACCATGGCGCTGTCGCTGAAAATTGCGGCCCGTATGATTGAGGACGGTGGCCTGGATCAGCGCGTGGCCAAGCGCTATGCCGGTTGGAATGGTGAGCTGGGCCAGCAAATTCTGAAAGGGCAGATGACGCTGACGGAAATTGCGCAGTACGCTGAACAACATAACCTGGCGCCAGTGCACCAGAGCGGTCATCAGGAACTGCTGGAAAATCTGGTAAACCATTATTTGTTCGACAAATAACAGGTTTCTGAGAACGTCCGTAAGCCCGGAAAGCTATGCGCTGCCGGGCCTTTCTTTAAGGAACGATACGCTATGTATATCGGGATAGATCTAGGCACCTCAGGCGTAAAGGCCATTCTGCTGAATGAGCAGGGCGATGTGATCGCTTCGCAAACGGAGAAACTCACGGTCTCGCGCCCGCATCCGTTATGGTCAGAGCAGGACCCTGAACAATGGTGGCTGGCAACGGATCGCGCCGTAAAAGCGCTGGGCCAGCAGAATTCGCTCAGTGAGGTGAAAGCGTTAGGGATTGCCGGCCAGATGCACGGCGCGACGTTACTGGACAAGCAACAGAAAGTATTACGTCCCGCTATCCTGTGGAACGATGGCCGCTGCGGTGAAGAGTGCATAATGCTGGAGAACCAGGTTCCGCAGTCTCGTGCTATTACTGGCAACCTGATGATGCCTGGCTTTACCGCGCCAAAGTTGCTGTGGGTGCAACGCCACGAACCGGAGATTTTCAGCCAGATTGATAAAGTGCTGTTGCCGAAAGATTACCTGCGTCTGCGTATGACCGGCGATTTTGCCAGCGATATGTCTGATGCGGCAGGTACGATGTGGCTGGATGTCGCCAAACGTGACTGGAGTGATGTCATACTGGCGGCCTGTAAGCTGTCTCGTGCGCATATGCCTGCGCTATATGAAGGTTGTGCGATTACCGGAACATTGCTGCCAGAAGTCGCCCGGAACTGGGGAATGAGTGAGGTTGCGGTCGTTGCCGGGGGCGGTGATAACGCGGCGGGGGCGGTTGGCGTGGGCATGATGAATGCCGGTCAGGCGATGCTTTCGCTGGGTACATCCGGCGTCTATTTTGCGGTAAGCGACGGCTTCCTCAGCAAACCGGAAAGCGCGGTACACAGTTTTTGTCATGCTTTGCCGGAGCGATGGCACCTGATGTCCGTGATGCTGAGCGCAGCATCCTGCCTGGATTGGGCAGCGAAATTAACCGGACAGGCGAGCGTACCTGCGTTGATCGCCGCAGCGCAACAGGCGGATGAACACGCCGAGCCGGTCTGGTTTTTACCTTATCTGTCCGGTGAACGTACGCCGCATAATAACCCGCAGGCGAAGGGCGTATTTTTCGGTCTGACGCATCAGCATGGTCCGGCAGAACTGGCGCGAGCGGTACTGGAAGGTGTGGGTTTTGCGCTGGCTGACGGTATGGATGTGGTGCATGCGTGCGGCGTGCAGCCTGCCAGCATTACCTTGATTGGCGGCGGGGCGCGCAGCGCATACTGGCGTCAGATGTTGTCTGACATCAGCGGATTGCAGCTGGATTACCGTACCGGCGGTGATGTCGGCCCTGCACTTGGTGCGGCGCGACTGGCGCAAATCGCTATGAATCCGCAGCAGCCGTTAGCAGACATACTGCCTCAGCTTACGCTGGAACAGGCGCATTATCCTGATGGTGAGCGCCATGCGCTTTACCTACAGCGTCGGGAAACCTTCCGTCGTATTTATCAGCAATTACAGCCGCTGATGTCCTGACGATTTTCCCCTCTGAATAGCAGAGGGGATTTATCAAATATATATTTCAATGCAATAAATAATTGATGCGAATGGATTTATTCTGAAAATCCAGTGTGGTGGCATATTTCTGTGTTGTCTTTAGCGGGTTATTCATATTGTATCCATGATGGATAAGGAGATCCCAATGAAGACGACCAGGCTGTTGCCATGGATATTATTTTTCTCTGGCATACTGATTTACGTTATCGGCTTATGGCGAGCATGTCCGTTATTAAGCGGCAAAGGCTATTTTCTGGGTGCGCTGATGACGGGAATGTTTGTGACGTACGCTTATCAGCGTGCTGAAAATCTCAATCAGAACGACGAACGCTTCGCTTCCGTGTGTCAGATGGTGGCATTGATAACGCTGGGGCTACTGCTGGTGGGGATATGGAATATACCGTTAACGCCCCTCGAAAAGGGGCTATACCTGGCAGCATTCTTCGTGTGTTTGGCCGGACAAGTTTTACTCCTGCGTCCAGGGCCGAATGAACAAAACGGTGAGTCTTAACTCACCAACCTGCGCGTATCGATACGCTGCAAGAGTATGGACAACAGCAGGCTACCCGCCAGCGTGGCGCTAAAAATCCACAGCATGTCCAGCGGTGGCCAGTTTTTGAGTTCAAGGCCGTTGGTGCGCAGCGCGTGAATGATCAGCGCATGAAAGCCATATATGCCCAGCGAGTGGCGGGAAATAAGGCCCAGTATCGGCAGAGTGCGCTTGCTGAGCGTATTTTTGACCAGCGTCAGGAGCGAGGCGGCACAAATAAACACCGCCGGGCCGCAGTAGAGGTACCAGGTATCGGCAAAATTGCCGCGCCAGCGCAGTTCATGCAACGTGCCCCGAGAAATAACAAACACCGCGGTGATGAACAACGCCGCACAGAGCCAGGTGAGCGTACGCTTTTGCGTATCCATCATGCCAATCGCCCGACCCAGCATGCCGTACAAGATGTAATAGAAGGTATCGCCACTGATGTACAGGTTGATGGGAAGCCACTCAAAACCGCCAATTTTTTGCGAGACGGTGTTGGGATTGGCAATTACCCCAATCACTACCATGAGCGCCAGCAGCATCTTGCCGCTGATATTTTTCACCTGTATCAGCGGGGAAACCAGGTAGATGACAGCGATGGCGAAGAAAAACCACAGGTGATAGAACACCGGTTTTTGCAGCAGGTTTTTCAGCGACAGCTCAGCATTGATCGAGGTAAACAACAGAATATAGGCCATCGACACGCTGCTGTAAAAAAGAATACACAGTGCTATGCGCGTGAAATGGCGCGGTTTGGCGCTGCGCTCACCAAAAAACAGATAGCCCGAAATCATGAAGAACAGCGGGACGCTGACGCGAGAGGCGGAATTGAGCACATTGGCCAGATCCCAATTCAACGGGCTGACGCTGTGCGCATTGGTGATGTACCAGGTCGTGGTGTGGATCATCACAACCATGAGACAAGCTATTCCGCGCAGATTATCAATCCAGAAAATTTTGGGCTGCATCAGTTCCTCTGTCTCCATTAAAAAAAGTCTGACCGATATTTTGCGTACGTAACTCACTGGAATAATCTGAGTTTTTACGCTAAAGCTTGAGATGGTCTGATGAGATTCTCAAAATAGGATCTGTTTCCAGACACTAATAATAAGACTGACCAGCAAACCAGGCGGTAATAAAATGATGATGAAGTATTTCTTTCCCGCGATCGCTACCCTCATGCTGGTAGCCTGCGCCAACACACAGCCGTCTGCACCCGCGCAGAAGGCGCAAAAGGTTAAGGTCAGTGCAACACGCTCGCTGGATATGGAGTCGCTGTGCAAAAATGAGGCGGCACAACTTTATAACATCGGCGCGCAGAAAATTGATATCTCCGGCCTGGAACAATTCCAGGGCAGCTATGAGATGCGTGGTTCGACCTTCCGTAAAGAGAGTTTTGTCTGCTCTTTTGATGCAGACGGGCAGTTTTTGCACCTTTCCATGCGCTAAGTTCCCCCTTTTTCCCGTTTCGTACTGTATATCTTGCAGCCAGCGGGTATACTGACCGCTTCCTTTAAATCCACACGTATCCAGCACGAAATAATATGCAAAAGTTTGATACCAGGACCTTCCAGGGCTTGATCCTGACCTTACAGGATTACTGGGCTCGCCAGGGCTGCACCATCGTTCAACCATTGGACATGGAAGTCGGCGCGGGGACATCTCACCCAATGACCTGCCTGCGTGCGCTGGGGCCGGAACCGATGGCGACTGCTTATGTGCAGCCTTCTCGTCGTCCGACCGACGGCCGCTATGGCGAAAACCCGAACCGCTTACAGCACTACTATCAGTTCCAGGTAGTGATTAAGCCGTCTCCGGACAACATTCAGGAGCTGTACCTGGGTTCTCTGAAAGAGCTGGGTATGGACCCGACCATTCACGATATCCGTTTCGTGGAAGATAACTGGGAGAACCCGACGCTGGGTGCCTGGGGGCTGGGTTGGGAAGTGTGGCTGAACGGTATGGAAGTCACGCAGTTCACCTACTTCCAGCAGGTTGGTGGTCTGGAATGTAAACCTGTGACCGGGGAAATTACCTACGGTCTGGAACGTTTGGCCATGTACATTCAGGGCGTAGACAGCGTTTACGACCTGGTCTGGAGCGACGGCCCGCTGGGTAAAACCACTTACGGCGACGTGTTCCATCAGAACGAAGTGGAGCAATCCACCTATAACTTCGAATATGCCGACGTGGACTTCCTGTTCACCTGCTTCGAGCAGTACGAGAAAGAAGCGCAGCAGTTGCTGGCGCTGGAAAATCCACTGCCGCTGCCTGCGTATGAACGTATTCTGAAAGCCGCCCATAGCTTCAACCTGCTGGATGCGCGTAAAGCCATCTCCGTCACCGAGCGTCAGCGCTATATCCTGCGCATTCGCACCCTGACCAAAGCAGTGGCAGAAGCTTACTACGCTTCCCGTGAAGCCCTTGGCTTCCCGATGTGCAACAAAGAGAAATAAGAGGCGGCCATGTCTGAGAAAACTTTTCTGGTGGAAATCGGCACTGAAGAGCTGCCACCAAAAGCACTGCGCAGCCTGGCTGAGTCCTTTGCTGCGAACTTTACCGCGGAGCTGGATAACGCTGGCATCGCGCACGGCAACGTTGAGTGGTTCGCCGCACCGCGTCGTCTGGCGCTGAAAGTCGCGAACCTGGCTGAAGCGCAACCTGACCGTGAAGTTGAAAAACGCGGCCCGGCAATTGCTCAGGCGTTTGACGCCGAAGGCAAACCGAGCAAAGCGGCAGAAGGTTGGGCACGTGGCTGCGGTATCACCGTTGACCAGGCCGAGCGTCTGACCACCGATAAAGGCGAGTGGTTGTTGTATCGCGCGCATGTGAAAGGCGAAAGCGCTGAAACGCTGCTGCCGAACATGATCGCCACCTCGCTGGCTAAGCTGCCGATCCCGAAACTGATGCGCTGGGGCGCGTCTGACGTCCATTTCGTGCGTCCGGTTCACACCGTGACTCTGCTGCTGGGCGACAAAGTGATTCCGGCAACGATTCTGGGCATTCAGTCCGATCGTGTGATTCGCGGCCATCGCTTTATGGGCGAAGCGGAATTCACCATCGATTCTGCCGATCAATACCCAGAAATCCTGCGTGAGCGCGGTAAAGTGATTGCGGATTACGCTGAGCGTAAAGCGAAAATCAAAGCCGATGCAGAAGAAGCGGCGCGTAAAATTGGCGGTAACGCCGATCTGAGCGAAAGCCTGCTGGAAGAAGTCACCTCGCTGGTAGAATGGCCGGTAGTGCTAACCGCGAAGTTCGAAGATAAATTCCTCGCGGTTCCGTCAGAAGCGCTGGTTCACACCATGAAAGGCGACCAGAAGTACTTCCCGGTTTACGCCAATGACGGCAAACTGCTGCCGAACTTTATCTTCGTTGCCAACATCGAATCGAAAGATCCGAGCCAGATTATTTCCGGTAATGAGAAAGTTGTGCGCCCGCGCCTGGCGGATGCCGAGTTCTTCTTCAATACCGACCGTAAAAAACGTCTGGAAGATCATCTGCCGCGTCTGCAAACCGTGCTGTTCCAACAGCAGCTGGGTACGCTGCGCGACAAGACCGATCGTATCCAGGCGCTGGCGGGCTGGATTGCTGGTCAGATTGGCGCTGACGTGAACCACGCAACGCGTGCGGGCCTGCTATCCAAGTGTGACCTGATGACCAACATGGTCTTCGAGTTCACCGACACCCAGGGCGTGATGGGCATGCACTATGCGCGTCACGATGGCGAAGCGGAAGATGTGGCCGTGGCGCTGAACGAGCAGTATCAGCCGCGTTTTGCTGGCGATGACCTGCCGTCTAACCCGGTAGCCTGTGCCGTGGCGATTGCCGACAAAATGGACACCCTGGCGGGTATCTTTGGTATCGGCCAGCATCCGAAAGGCGACAAAGACCCGTTTGCGCTGCGTCGAGCCGCGCTGGGCGTGCTGCGTATTATCGTTGAGAAGAACCTGAATCTCGATCTGCAAACGCTGACCGAGGAAGCGGTTCGTCTGTATGGTGACAAGCTGACCAACGCGAAAGTCGTGGATGACGTTATCGACTTTATGCTCGGTCGCTTCCGCGCCTGGTATCAGGATGAAGGTTACACCGTTGATACCATTCAGGCCGTGCTGGCGCGTCGTCCGACTCGTCCAGCTGATTTCGACGCGCGTATGAAGGCGGTATCGCACTTCCGTACGCTGGAAGCCGCGTCCGCGCTGGCTGCGGCGAACAAGCGTGTATCAAACATCCTGGCGAAGTCTGAAGAAACGCTGAACGACCGCGTGAATGCGGCAACGCTGAAAGAGCCGGAAGAAATTGCGCTGGCGATGCAGGTTGTGGTGCTGCGCGACAAGCTGGAGCCTGTCTTTGCAGCCGGTCATTACCAGGAAGCGCTGGTTGAGCTATCGGCACTGCGTGAACCGGTCGATGCGTTCTTTGAGAAAGTGATGGTTAACGTGGAAGATAAAGATCTGCGTATTAACCGTCTGTCTATGCTCGAAAAACTGCGCGAGCTGTTCCTGCGCGTGGCGGATATTTCGCTGCTGCAGTAACGGCCCTGAGCTGACGTAGAAAATGCCGGATGGCGGCTCCGCCTTATCCGGCATTTTTTTATGTTGTTATCGCAACTGCAACTTAGTCAGGCAGGTCTGGCTGTCTTCCATTGTCTTAATGGGATACTTGGCTGATTTACCGTTGTAGCTCACTGCGATGGTGCCTTCCATATTGCGCGGTAGCCATACCCCGACGAAGCCGTTTCGACCGCTCTTCATCGCTTTTTGTACCACTACCTCTCCCTTACTGTCCGTCACTTTGACATTGAATGTCTTCTCCGGCATTTCGCCCTGGCAGCCAGACAGACTATGGTTGAAGCAAGGATGTGTTTGCCATTCATAAGGGGCAAATGACAGGTAGAATTTGTCACCGAGCGGCAGGGTATAAACCTGATCGCCAGAAGATAGTTTCAGCGCGGTGCTGGTGACAGACGCTGAGTAAGGCAACGGGCGACTCTGTGGTGACTGGTCAATAGTCTCTACGATTTGCTCAACGGATTTACCGCTGAGTCCATGTTCCGCCAGAAAAGTGGCTTCCGGGGTCGCCGCGAATGCAGTACCCGTTGTGAGCAAACCTAAAACCAGCAGCAGTGAGGATTTCGACATAGCTTCAATTCCTTGTGAACATTATGGAATACAGACTGGCTCACTATAAAGCTTGCCCTTAGGGAAAGGTCAAAGGTACGGCGGGTAAAGTAATGCAAAGACGGGTTTCGGTGGGATGTATTGCGAAATATAGATAAAAAAAATCCCCGCCGTTTGGCAGGGATTCAGAATTTTGAGCTTTTTAAGCTTACAGGCTGGTTACGTTGCCAGCTGCCGGGCCTTTAGCGCCGCTTTCGATGGTGAAGGAAACTTTCTGACCTTCGTCCAGAGATTTGTAGCCATCGTTCTGGATAGCAGAGAAGTGTACGAACACGTCTTTAGAGCCATCGTCAGGAGTGATGAAGCCGAAACCTTTATCAGCGTTGAACCATTTTACGATACCAGTCATTTTACCGGACATAGTGTATTACCTTTTAAAAAATAAGTGTGCCTTTCGGCGATATGGCGTGCTCTACAGATTTTTTAACAGTAAAGGAAATGCTCACTACGAGGGGTATCAATGATAACTCTTGAAGGGACTTGCCTTACTAAACTGCTGTAATGGTCTGTACGTCAAACCGTTGAGAGCATTAACTCATTTTACGCCTGTGGATGCAACTACTATTTTCTTATTTGTGGATACCCTCCGTAAGGGAACGGTCCTTTTACCGGACCGTTCTTCAGCAAAATTAAAAAATAGTTCAGTCCATCAATTGCTTACTTAATCTCGGATCGGCCTGGATCAGGCGCATCAACTTCAATTCGGTAGTGGAAGGCTTTACGCGTTTAGACTCCCATTCATGCACCATCGCGACCGTCACGCCCATCACTCGGGCAAAATCATCTGTTTTTAAACCAGTCCCTCGACGTAGCTGTTCAAATTCGGTGAAAGGGTTGGTTTTTTGCGTCAGAGTAACTGTCTGCGATACATCTTTAAAAACAATCTGCTCCAGACTGCTCAGCAGTTCAAACATTGGATCTTTGTATTCCATTGAGAACTCCTATAAATCACACAGCGGGATCGTGAATTTCATCGAAGCTCCTTAAGAGTAGTCGGAAAAAATGAAGTCGGATCTAAGGTTTGCGTGATGGATTCGTTTCAGCAGAGTATGAGCGACAAGCCTTTACAGGCTAACAAACTGATTAAGGTCGCGATCTCCGAACGATCGCTCCCGATTGTAAAGATGACGAAAATACGACCCTGGGTAATGAATGGCGCATTGTTTAGCCAAAAAAAGGGGGGCGGGAACGGTTATTTTCCCTCACAAGATTACGCGGAAAGGGTATCTTGCGAGCCTGACCTGGACTATCCTTGTCAACGTCTGGCACGCGGGTGTCGTTGTGCGCATTTTTGGGTGAAAGGAGTATTAAAATGGCGACAGGTAAGTCCTGCTCTCGCTGGTTTGCGCCTGTTTTGGCGCTCTTAATGGTAGTTGGCCTGAGTGGGTGTTTTGATAAAGAAGGCGATCAGCGCAAGGCGTTTATCGATTTTCTGCAGAATACTGCAATGCGTAGCGGGGAGCGTTTACCAACGCTGACTGCCGATCAGAAAAAACAGTTTGGCCCGTTTGTGTCCGATTACGCGATTCTGTATGGCTATTCTCAACAGGTTAATCAGGCGATGGACTCCGGTCTGCGCCCGGTCGTTGATAGCGTAAATGCGATTCGTGTTCCTCAGGATTATGTGACTCAGCGTGAACCGCTGCGTCAGGCAAATGGCGCACTGGGTGTGTTAGGGCAACAGTTGCAGAATGCGAAACTGCAGGCAGATGCTGCGCATGGTGCGCTGAAGCAGGGCGAGGATCTCAAGCCGGTCTTTGACCAGGTCTACAATAAAGTCGTCACTGCACCTTCAGAGGCGTTACAGCCGCTGATCCCTGCCGCGCAAATCTTCACGCAGCAACTGGTGCAGGTCGGTGATTTTGTGGCGCAGCAGGATACGCAGGTGAGCTTTGTCGCTAACGGTATCCAGTTCCCAACTTCACAACAGGCAAGTCAGTACAACACGCTGATTGGCCCGTTGGCTGCTCAGCATCAGGCGTTTACTCAAGCCTGGACTGCTGCGGTGAATGCCACTCAGTAAAAGAGTGCTGTAATACATAGAAGGCCGGGTAAGCGTAAGCGCTACCCGGCCTTTTGTTTATTGCGCGACCTGCGGGTTGACGCAGTTCTTCTCCACTCTTCCTTGCAGCGCATCGATTAAGTTATCCACCGCACAGGCCGCCATGTTATAGCGCGTTTCGTGCGTGGCTGAACCAATGTGCGGCACGGCCACCACGTTGGGCAGTGACAGCAGCGGAGAGTCTGTCGCTAATGGCTCCTGCTCAAATACATCCAGACCGGCGGCATGAATGTCGCCGTTTTGCAGAGCGCTAATCAACGCTTTTTCATCGACCACCGGGCCACGTCCAGCGTTAATGAAAATGGCGGAAGACTTCATTTTAGCAAACTGCTCGGTACTGAACAGATGATGCGTTTCGTCGGTTAACGGCAGGATCAGGCAGACAAAATCAGACTCCTGCAACAGCGTATCGAGGTCGCAGTAACGTGCATTGAAGCGTTCTTCTGCTTCCTGATGATGACGGCGCGCATTATAGAGAATCGGCATGCTAAAGCCGAAATGTGCACGTTGCGCCAGCGCCAGCCCAATGCGGCCCATACCGACAATCCCCAGCGTTTTGTGGTGTACATCGGTACCAAACCAGTCCGGTCCGATACTTTTGGTCCATTCGCCGACCTTTACCCGTTCGGCAACTTCCACCACGCGGCGAGCGGTGCTTAGCACCAGCGCCATTACCGTATCGGCGACGGTTTCCGTGAGCACGGTTGGCGTATGCATCAACAGTACCTTACGCGCATTGAGGGCATCGACATCGAAGTTGTCATAGCCTACGGATATTGTGGATGTCGCACGCAGCCTGGGCATTTTCTCCAACAGCGCGGTATTGACGGCTTCACTGGAGCCCAGCAGACCTTCGGCGTTGGCAAAGGCCTCGGCGTGCTGTGCGACCGTTTCCGGACGCAGGTTAGGCACCTGAGTCACAGTAAAATGCTCTTCCAGGCGATGCAGTAAATCGTCAGGTAACGCTTTATAGAGAATAATGGACGGCTTCATGCGAATCTCCGTAAGTTAAAATTTAAGCGTGGCGTGCGCCAACCGGAATTTGGGAATTATTAGCAGGCTTAACAATTAAAGTTAGCCATACTGAGGCAAAAAGCGCTACCCCCATAAAAATGTACGAGGCGGATGGGCTGCCGGTTGCGCCATTGAGGTAGCCGACAAACCAGGAACCAAAGAATGAGCCCAGCGCGCCCATGCTGTTAATCAACGCCATTGCACCTCCGGCGACGTTGCGTGGCAGCATTTCCGGGATGATGGCGAAGAAGGGACCATATGGGGCATACATCGCCGCGCCCGCGATGACTAACAGCGTGTAGGACAGCCAGAAGTGATCCGCGCCAACGGCCCAGGAGCCGATAAAGGCGAAAGCGGCAATCAGTAACAGCGGCCAGACAAACAGCTTACGATTTTGCAGTTTATCAGAGGCCCAGGAGACGAGAATCATCGCTGCCGTCGCCGCCAGATACGGTACGGATGACAGCCAGCCAACTTCCACCATCCCCAGATTTGCGCCGCCGTTGCGAATAATGGACGGCAGCCACAGCACAAACCCGTAGACGCCAATACTCCAGGCGAAATACTGCATACACAGCAGGATGACGTTACGTGAGCGGAAAGCCTCACCGTAGTTACGCACGGCTTTGATCCCTTGTTGCTCTTGTTCCAGTTGGGCCTGAAGCGCAGCTTTTTCGGATTCCGACAGCCAGCCGACCTGAGACGGTTTGTCTTTTACCAGTACCCACCAGCAGAACGCCCAGATGATGGCCGGGAAGCCCTCGATGATGAACATTTCCCGCCAGCCCAGCGCCTGAATGAGATAACCGGAAACGACGGACATCCATAAAACAGTAACCGGGTTACCGAGGATTAAGAAGGTGTTAGCGCGTGAACGCTCGGATTTCGTAAACCAGTTGCTGATATAAATCAGCATTGCGGGCATCACGGCAGCTTCAACGACGCCAAGAATAAAGCGGATAGCGGCCAGCATCGGAATATTGCTGACCATCCCGGTTAACGAGGCACAAGCCCCCCACAGGATCAGGCAGACGAAAATCAGTTTTCGTACGCTGCGGCGCTCGGCGTAAATTGCGCCCGGGATCTGGAAGAAGAAATAGCCAAGGAAAAACAGAGCGCCCAGCAGAGAGGAGATCCCTTTGGTAATGCCGAGATCCTCGTTAATGCCTGCGGCGGAGGCGAAGCTGAAGTTCGCGCGGTCAAGGTACGCCAGGCTATACGTGATAAACACGATTGGCATGATGTACCACCAGCGTTTTGCTGCATTGGTTGAGCTATTCATAGACTGCCCTCTGGTTATGCTGATACGCCGCCTCTGTATGTAGGGTACAGAGTTGGCCGGGGATTTATTCCCCTAATTGTTCACGTGTGGGTAATCCTTCGCTGTCGCCCTGAACCTGAATGGCCAGTGCGCCAATTTTATTGCCGCGGGTCACTGCCTGATGCAGCGAACGGCCTTCCAGCAGAGCGCTGATCACGCCCACGGCAAAGCCATCGCCTGCGCCGACCGTATCAACCACGTTGTCGACTTTTACCGGTGCGACGCAGCCATGCTCGCCGCTGGCGGTTTTGTACCAGGCACCATCTGCCCCTGTTTTGATAATGACTGCCTTCACACCATGGCGCAGATAAAAGTCGGCGATGGCTTCAGGTGTTTGTTGTCCGGTGAGAATCATTCCCTCTTTTAGACCAGGCAAAACCCAGTCAGCCTGGAATGCCAGCCGGTTCAGTTTTTCCACCATCTCGGCTTCGCTTTTCCACAGCACCGGACGCAAATTCGGGTCAAACGCGATGGTTTTCCCCTGAGCTTTCATGGCCCGGGCGGTATGCGCCAGAAGTTCATAGGAACTGGCGGAAAGCGCGGCTGCCACGCCGCTCAGGTGCAAGTGACGCGCGCTGGCAAAATAGTCCTCGTGGTAATCCTCAATACTGAGATGGCTGGCTGCGGAGCCTTTGCGGAAGTATTCCACAATGGGATCGGTTCCATTTTCGACCTTAGATTTAAGCTGAAAGCCGGTAGCGAAACGCTCGTCCTGAGTGACTCCCTGCGCATCAATCCCTTCTTTTTCCAGCGACTTAATAATAAAACGGCCAAAACTGTCGTTACCTACGCGGCTTACCCAGCCTACATTCAGACCCAAACGAGCAAGACCGGTCGCCACGTTGAGTTCAGCGCCTGCAACGCGCTTGATAAACTGCTCTACATCCGCCAGGTCGCCGGTTTGCGTGGCGACAAACATCGCCATCGCTTCACCTATAGTGACCACATCCAGTGAATTCTTCATGCGTTACTCCTCGCGTAACAGCTCGACGTAATGGCGGGTAACCGCCGTCAAATCCTGTCCTTCCAGGGGAAACTCGATGCCGCGCGGAACATCGTCAGGCAGCGTTTTTAACAGCGCCAGCCAGCGCGGATCGGCTGCATCAGGCGGCACTGCACGGTAGCTGTCGCGATGCGTAACGGCGGCTTTGACATGGATGTATCCCACGGTTGGCGCCAGGTTTTTCGCCGCCTCTTCCGGGGAGTCGCCAACCCACAGCCAGTTGCCCATATCAAAGGTCAGCGAGATCGGCAGGTTTTGCATTTGGCAGGCTTCGTTAAAGTGCTGCATTGGCTGCAGGCGTCCGCAGGCGGTCTGATCGTTTTCGACAACCAGCTCCATCCCGCTGTTATCCAGCCATTCGCGTAAAACGTCGAACTGTTCGGTATGGGAAAAATGACCAAGGGAGACTTTTAACCACAGCGCTTGCAGGGTCTGCGCTTCCGCAAATAGCGCCGGAAGACGGGGGTTGAGGTTACCGTCCTCAAGGAACAGCGGCTCAGGCGCTGAATAACAGGCCAGCAGGCCGAAGATTTCGATCGCTGAGGCCATCGTTGACAGCGTGGTGAGTTCGGTGTCAGTTAGCATCTCGCGGCGAATTTCGACGCCGTCAGCACCGGCTTCAGCAATGATGGGCAGCATGGCGGTTTGTCCACCCGCAGCGCGGACCTGCTCATAGCCGTAGGCGGCGGTGACCACCATAATTTTTCTTTTCATGGAAACTCCATAACCAGCGTTCTTGCTATAACGCTAGATGGAACCGGTTCCAAAGAAAAGCCTGGGATGTCGAATTTATGATCACCATCACGAAGGAAATTTAGCGGGCGGTAGAGCCGCGCACGATCAGTTCACCAGAGAAAACCTGTTCCTGAATGGCGTCAGAGCCGCCATCGATCCGGCGTACAACCTGTTCCACAGCGGTGTAGCCAATCTGCCATGTGGGTTGTTTCAGCGTGGTAATACCGACACCCGCCAGCTCGGCCCATTCCAGCTCGTCAAAACCAAGTAGCCCGATATCGCTGCCCCAGTTGAGGCCAATGCGCTTCAGGGCGCGGGCAACCTGTAGCGTAAGGGCACCGTTGGCGGAGATAACGGCTTTGCGCATGCCCCGATGCTGCTGGTGGAACTGGCGCAGCGTGTCATCCAGTTGCGCATTGTCCGTTAGCGGAACTTCGGCATTTTGCGCGATAACGCCGGGATAGCGTGCGAGCGTGGCGCGAAAGGCGCTCAGACGTTCGCGGCGGGTATTCACCATGCCGAGTGGTTCGCTGAGAAACAGAATGGCTTCAAAGCCTTGTTCAAGCAGGTGTTCCGTGGCAACCGTTGCGGCCTGGGTGTTATCCAGCCCGACCATATCGCAGGCGAAATCAGGAATTTTACGATCAATCAGTACCATCGGCAGCGCAGACTGTTGCAGGCGATTCAGCCCCTCTTCGCGCATCCCAACGGCGTTGACCACAATCCCTTCGACCTGGTAACTGCGCAACAGGTCAAGATAGTGCAACTCCTGATCCACTTCGTTATTGGTGTTACATACCAGCGGGGTGAAGCCTTTATCGCGGCAGGCGGCTTCAATTCCGCTTAATACGTTGACAGAGTAGGGATTGGTAATATCTGCGATGATCAGGCCAATCAGGCGGGTGCGACCGTGTTTCAGGCCGCGTGCCATCAGGCTGGGTCGGTAGTCGAGATCGGCAATGGCTTGTTCAATGCGGGCCAGCAGCGCGTCGGATAGCAGGTGCTTTTCACCGTTAAGGTAACGTGAAATGCTGGTCTTGCCGGTTTTTGCGGCCTTCGCCACATCGCTGATGGTTGCCCGTGTTGATTTGCTCATCGCTGATTTCCCTGAATTTGGTGACAACACCTTAACGCGAAAATCAACGATGGCAAGTGCTTCATGCCGGATCGGGCGCAGCCTGTCTCCGGCTTAAAACGTTACTGGATCGGGCTTAAGGTAATCTCTACGCGGCGGTTCTGCGCTTTACCTTCCGCCGTGCTGTTGCTGGCGATTGGATTTGCCGGACCCATACCCTGAGTGCGGATTCGGTTAGCGGCGACGCCTTGAGTGATCAAGGCGCTGGCGACGGAGTCCGCGCGCTGCTGTGACAGGCGCATATTCAGATCCTGGCTGCCGGTGCTGTCGGTGAAGCCCAGCACGTTAACCGCGGTTTTATTGTACTCTTTCAGAACCATGGCCACGCCGGTCAGTGTGTTAGCCCCGGCAGGTTTCAGGTTGGCACTGCTGCTGTCGAAGGTGACGTTGTTTGGCATGTTCAGAATGATGTTATCGCCACTACGCGTCACGCTGACGCCGGTTCCCTGCATTTTTTCGCGCAGTTTTGCTTCCTGCACGTCCATGTAATAGCCGATACCACCGCCAACAGCCGCGCCAGCTGCTGCGCCAATCAGTGCGCCCTTGCCACGATCTTTCTTCGAAGAAGAGAGTGCGCCAATACCCGCGCCGACCAGAGAGCCAATGCCTGCGCCAATACCGGATTTACCCGCTTCGCGCTCGCCGGTGTAAGGGTTTGTTGTGCAGCCAGAAACCGCCAGGGCGCCGCTCACGATGGCAGCAATAACAAAAACACGTTTCTTCATCTCAATTCCTTAATGACTTATTCTTCTTTGCCACAGCGACAGTGGCGGTTGATTATGACGTGTGAACATGAAGAAAATTCCAGGGAAGACTCTGAAATTTGTAAGTAACATTGAACGGCAGAATAAATAAGCCGCCACATCGTATTCAGGAGCGCCATCTTGGCTAATTCACCCGCACACTACTCGGTGTTAACCGCTGCCCACTGGGGACCTATTCTCGTCGAAACCGATGGCGAGACCGTTTTCTCCTCCCGTGGCGCGTTGCCCACCACTCATCCCAACTCTTTGCAAACCGTGGTGCGTGACCAGGTACACAGTAAAACGCGGGTACGTTTTCCGATGGTACGTAAAGGCTTCCTCGCCTCGCCGGAAAGCCCACAGGGCGTGCGCGGGCAGGATGAGTTTGTTCGCGTCAGTTGGGATGACGCGCTGACGCTTATCCATACGCAGCATAAACGTATCCGTGACAGCTATGGCCCGGCCTCGATTTTTGCTGGTTCCTACGGCTGGCGCTCCAACGGCGTGTTACACAAAGCCGCGACCCTGTTACAACGTTATATGGCACTGGCGGGCGGTTATACCGGGCATCTGGGGGATTACTCCACGGGCGCCGCGCAGGCCATCATGCCGTACGTGGTGGGCGGCAACGAAGTTTACCAGCAGCAGACCAGCTGGCCCGTCGTGTTGGAACACAGCGATGTGGTGGTGTTATGGAGCGCCAATCCGCTGAATACCCTGAAGATTGCCTGGAATGCTTCCGACGAACAGGGTCTTGCTTACTTTGAGGCATTGCGTGATAGCGGCAAACGTTTGATCTGTATCGATCCGATGCGATCGGAAAGCGTGGATTTCTTTGGCGATAAGATGGAATGGATCGCCCCGCATATGGGTACCGACGTGGCGCTGATGCTGGGCATCGCGTATACGCTGGTGGAAAACGGCTGGCACGACGAAGACTTTCTCGCCCGTTGTACCACTGGTTATGAGCGGTTTGCCGACTATCTGCTGGGTAAAACTGACAATGTCGCAAAAACGGCAGAGTGGGCTGCTGAAATTTGTGGGATAACTGCGGCAAAAATACGTGAACTGGCGGCGATATTCCACCAAAATACCACCATGCTGATGGCCGGATGGGGAATGCAGCGCCAACAGTATGGCGAGCAGAAACACTGGATGATTGTCACCCTGGCCGCCATGCTCGGGCAAATCGGCACGCCTGGCGGTGGCTTTGGGCTGTCGTACCATTTTGCCAACGGCGGTAACCCAACGCGTCGTGCCGCTGTATTGGCTTCAATGCAGGGCAGCGTTAAAGGCGGCACCGACGCGGTGGATAAAATCCCGGTGGCGCGAATTGTCGAAGCGCTGGAGAACCCCGGGGGTTTTTACCAGCACAATGGAATGGACCGGCATTTCCCGGACATCCGCATGTTGTGGTGGGCCGGCGGGGCCAACTTTACTCATCACCAGGACACCAACCGTCTGATTCGCGCCTGGCAAAAACCGGAGCTGGTGGTTATCTCGGAGTGTTTCTGGACCGCCGCAGCTAAGCATGCCGATATCGTATTACCGGCGACCACCTCGTTTGAGCGCAACGACCTCACCATGACGGGTGATTACAGCAACCAGCACCTGGTGCCGATGAAGCAGGTTGTGCCGCCGCAGTATGAGGCGCGCAATGATTTTGATGTCTTTGCCGAGCTGAGCGAGCGCTGGGAAAGGGGCGGCTATGAACGATTCACCGAAGGTAAAAGCGAGCTGGCGTGGCTGGAGACCTTTTACAATATCGCCGGGCAGCGCGGGGCCAGCCAGCAGGTCACACTGCCGTCCTTCACCGAGTTTTGGCAGCGCAACGCCCTGATCGAAATGCCGGAAAACCCCGCCAGCGCGCACTTTATTCGGTTTGCGGATTTTCGCTGCGATCCACAGGCGCATCCGCTGAAAACGGACAGCGGAAAAATTGAAATCTACTCCGCGAAGATTGCTGGTTACGGCTATGCGGATTGTGCTGGACACCCGATGTGGCTGGAACCTGATGAGTGGTTTGGTAACGCCGAGCCGGGTCAGTTACAGCTGCTTTCCGCCCATCCGGCGCACCGTTTGCACAGCCAGTTGAATTACAGTGCGTTGCGTGAGCAGTATGCGGTGGCGGATCGTGAGCCCGTTACGATCCATCCGCAGGACGCCAACGCACGTGGTATTAAGGATGGCGACACGGTGAGGGTGTGGAACCCGCGTGGGCACGTTCTGGCGGGTGCAGTCGTGACGACAGGGATTAAACCTGGCGTCATCTGCATTCATGAAGGCGCCTGGCCTGATTTGGATCTCACTGCCGGTGGTATTTGTAAAAATGGTGCCGTCAACGTGCTGACCAAAGATCTCCCCAGCTCGAAGCTGGGGAATGGCTGCGCGGGCAACACTGCCCTGGCGTGGATCGAAAAATACAATGGACCCGCCCTGACGCTTACGGCGTTTGATCCGCCTGCCAGCCCATAATCCACGTGGGGTGGTGAGTTTCTTCCTGCCATGCGCCGTCTTCAATGCGAAAACCCAGCGCATGGTAGAAGTTTACCGCTGACTGATTCTTCTGGTAGACCTCCAGGCTGAGTAGAGAAAAGCGCTGCTGCACATGCTGCACCAGCGCTGTACCAATTCCGCTTCTGATGGCCGCAGGCGCGACAAACAACGCGCCAAGAAAGCGTTCGTCAATCACGCTGACAAAGCCTTTGAGTACACCTTCTTCTTCCCACACCCAGGTTTGCGCGGCGGGCAGGTATACATCACGCACGATGGGTTCACTTTCGCGCCAGTAGCCTTCGTCGATAAACGGGTGGGCATGGATCGTGCTTTCCATCCACAGCGCCAGAATTGACGGCAGATCGTCAGCTTTAGATTCACGAATCATGTTGTGCCCCTGGGTAACAGATGCAACTGGTGATATGGTCGTTGACCAGACCACAGGCCTGCATAAAGGAGTAGCAGATGGTGGTGCCGACAAACTTAAACCCGCGTTTTTTTAACGCCTTAGACAGCGCATCTGACGCAGGCGTTGAGGTGGGGATATCGCTCAGGTTGGCGGCGCGGGTCACTTGCGGTTGGTTATCAACAAATGACCAGACGAACTCGCTAAACGATTCACCGTTTTGCGCCATGGCCAGAAATGCGCGAGCGTTACCGATAATGGCCTGAATTTTTCCGCGATGGCGAATAATGCCGGCATCCTGTACCAGCCTTTCCACATCCTCTTCGGTCATGGCTGCCACTTTTTCCGGATCAAAATGGTGGAAGGCGTGGCGATAATTTTCCCGTTTCTTCAGTACGGTGATCCATGATAATCCCGCCTGCTGGCCTTCCAGGCAGATCATTTCGAACAGCTTCTTGCCATCGGTTTCGGGGACGCCCCATTCCTTGTCGTGATAGGCAATGTAAAGTGGGTCCTGGCTGACCCATCCGCAACGCTGCATATTCTTCCTCGCTGTTTTACTGGCGTAAAAATTTCATTCGGCCCGCCTTGACGCGCCAGCTAAAAAGACAATATTTAATACAGGGCCTGATGGCCCCGATTTCCTACACACAATGACAATAATATCGCCGAATTCGGCTCTTTTCTGGAGTCGCGTTGATGATTATAAGAAACAGTAGTGGTCGCCAAAGGTTAACTCTGGCGAGCGTTGTAGTTTGTGCGCTGTCCATCAATACAGCATATGGCTGGCAACAAGAATATATCGTTGATGCGATGTCAGGGCATACGGCTGAACGTTATACATGGGACAGCGATCACCAACCACGTTATAACGACATTCTGGAGGAACGAATTCGTTCTACGCAGAACGTGGCGGGGCCGGTGGTGAATCTGGCCGATCAGACGCTGATGGATACGACCAGCGGCATGAGTATGGGCTGGAACTTTCCTCTTTCCAGGCAGGTAACAACCGGACCGGTCGCCGCCTTACATTATGACGGCTCGACCACGTCTACCTACAACGAGTTTGGTGATAGCGCGACCTCAATAACACCGACCGATCCGATGTGGCATGCCAGCGTCAGCACGTTAGGCTGGCGAGTCAATTCGCAGTTCGGTGATGTGCGTCCCTGGGCGCAAATCAGCTATAACCAACAGTTTGGCGAGAATATCTGGAAGGCGCAGTCGGGTCTCAGCCGCATGACGACAGCAGGACAGGATGGTAACTGGCTGGATGTCACCGTCGGCGCAGATATGCTGTTGAATCCACATATGGCGGCTTACGCCGCACTTTCTCAGGCAGAAAACAGTACCAACAACAGCGACTATATGTACACCATGGGTGTTAGTGCCAAATTTTAACGAAAGCAATCATCGTTTCTACATCTCAGTTACATATTGAGATCAACAATCACACGCTTTCCAGCGATAGCGTGTACTAACACATGCGGTAAAATTCAGTATCCCAACTTTTTGTCTCGTCATTCATTCCGCAATCCAGGCATTTCATTCCGTTCTGACGGCATTTCATGCCGTTTTTTCCTGGTATAAATGGCGCTTCGGTATGGTTGTTGGCAGAGAATTTCCCATTTTGCTTATGCAGGAAGACTGCCATGAAAACTACTGATTATCAGCGTACCCGTTGGCTGACACTGATCGGCACCATCATTACCCAATTTGCCTTAGGTTCTGTTTATACCTGGAGCCTGTTTAACGGCGCACTCTCTTCTAAACTTGACGCACCGGTGAGCCAGGTTGCGTTTTCCTTTGGTTTACTGAGCCTGGGGCTGGCGATTTCTTCTTCCGTCGCCGGGAAGCTGCAAGAACGTTTTGGCGTGAAGCGCGTCACCATGGCCTCCGGTATCTTACTGGGCGTCGGCTTCTTCTTAACCGCCCACTCTGACAGCCTGATTATGCTGTGGTTGAGTGCCGGTGTACTGGTCGGTCTGGCGGATGGTGCCGGATACCTGTTAACCCTTTCCAACTGCGTAAAATGGTTCCCTGAGCGTAAGGGGCTGATTTCCGCCTTTGCTATCGGCTCTTATGGCCTGGGTAGCCTCGGTTTTAAATTTATCGACAGCCAACTGCTTAGCACCGTGGGTCTGGAAAAAACCTTTATGATCTGGGGCGCAATTGTGCTGGTGATGATCGTCTTTGGCTCCATGCTGATGAAAGATGCACCGAATCAGGAAGTGAAGGCGAAAAATGGTGTGGTCGAGAACGACTACAGCCTGGCGCAGTCCATGCGTAAACCACAGTACTGGATGCTGGCCGTGATGTTCCTCACTGCGTGTATGAGCGGGCTGTATGTAATTGGCGTGGCGAAAGATATTGCGCAGAGCCTGGCGCATATGGATGTTGCCACGGCGGCAAATGCGGTGACCGTCATCTCCATCGCTAACCTGTCAGGCCGTCTGGTTCTGGGTATTCTGTCCGACAAAATCTCTCGTATTCGTGTTATCACCATTGGTCAGGTAGTTTCGCTGGTCGGTATGGCGGCGCTGCTCTTCGCCCCGCTCAATGACGTTACTTTCTTTGCGGCAATTGCTTGTGTGGCATTTAACTTTGGCGGCACCATCACCGTGTTCCCGTCACTGGTGAGTGAGTTCTTTGGCCTCAATAACCTGGCTAAAAACTACGGTGTTATTTACCTGGGCTTCGGTATCGGCAGTATTTGTGGTTCCATTATCGCCTCGCTGTTTGGCGGATTCTATGTGACCTTCTGCGTTATCTTTGCGCTGTTAATCATCTCGCTGGCACTTTCTACCACTATTCGCCAGCCGCAACGTAGCGTATATACCGAGGCGCACGCCTAAATCTATTAGTGGTCTGATTAATACCTGGCGCATATATTTACAAAAATATATGCGCCATTTGCATTCTCTATAAGCACTTTTCTTCCCTCCTGTGGTCTACTTACCCGCGCCCGTAGATATTTCACCTCTGCTGTTGTCGCATTTTTCCCCTGTAAAGTCTGTTTGGCCGCTGCGCAGGGAGTTTTTATCCCGATCCCCAGGGTTTGTTTGCATGAGATACATTAAGTCGATGACGCAGCAGAAACTCAGTTTCTTGCTGGCAATCTATATCGGTTTGTTTATGAACTGTGCTGTATTTTTCCGTCGTTTTAGCGGATATGCGCACGAATTCACCGTCTGGAAAGGACTCTCTGCGGTTGTTGAATTAGCCGGCACTGTGCTGGTGACCTTCTTTTTATTACGGCTTCTCTCTTTATTCGGTCGACGGGCCTGGCGTGTGCTGGCCACCTTTGTGGTGCTGTGTTCTGCCGGCGCCAGCTATTATATGACCTTCCTGAACGTGGTTATTGGCTACGGTATTATTGCCTCCGTCATGACCACGGATATTGATTTATCGAAAGAAGTGGTTGGCTGGCATTTCATCGTGTGGCTGGTTTCGGTCAGTATTATCCCATTGGTGTTGATCTGGAGTAACCGCTGCCGCTATACCCTGATGAGACAGATTCGTACGCCGGGCATGAGATGGCGTAGCGTGGCGGTGGTGTTACTGGCAGGTCTGATGGTGTGGGTGCCGATTCGCCTGTTGAGTATGCAACAGAGAAGCGTTGAACGGGAAACCGGCATCGATCTACCCAGCTATGGCGGGGTTGTGGCGAACTCTTATTTACCGTCAAACTGGCTCTCGGCGTTGGGCCTGTACGCCTGGGCGCAGGTGGATGAGTCTTCAGATAACAAATCGCTGATGAACCCGGCCAAAAAGTTTACCTATGTTGCGCCGAAGAACCTCGACGACACCTGGGTGGTGTTTATCATCGGCGAAACCACCCGCTGGGATCATATGGGGATTTTTGGCTACGAGCGAAATACCACGCCAAGGCTCGCCCAGGAGAAAAATCTGGCCGCGTTCCGGGGATATTCCTGTGATACGGCAACCAAACTTTCTCTGCGCTGCATGTTTGTACGTGAAGGTGGGGCGGAAGAAAATCCTCAGCGAACCCTCAAAGAACAAAACGTTTTTGCCGTGCTTACTCAGTTAGGGTTCAAGACAGACCTTTACGCAATGCAAAGCGAGATGTGGTTTTACAGTAATACCATGGCGGAGAACATCTCCTACCGTGAGCAGATCGGCGCTGAGCCGCGTAACCGTGGCAAAAACGTTGATGACATGCTGTTGATTCCCGAGATGCAGCAGTCTCTGCAGCAGAACGATGACGGTAGTAAGCACCTGATTATTCTGCATACCAAAGGCTCGCATTTTAACTATACGCAGCGCTACACCCGTGAATATGCACAGTGGAAGCCGGAATGCGTCAATGTTGATAGCGGCTGCTCAAAAGCTGAGATGATCAACTCATTCGATAACTCGGTAACCTATGTGGATCACTTTATTACGCAAGTGTTTGATCAGCTGCGCGATAAGAAAGCGATAGTGTTCTACGCCGCCGATCACGGTGAGTCGATTAACGAGCGTGAGCACCTGCACGGGACGCCACGTAAAATGGCGCCGCCAGAACAGTTCCGCGTTCCTATGCTGGTGTGGATGTCTGACAAGTATCTGGAAGATCCCGACCATGCGAAGGCGTTCGCGCATCTGAAGCAAGAAGCTGATATGAAGGTGCCGCGTCGTCATGTGGAGCTATACGACACTATTTTAGGTTGCCTCGGTTATACCTCGCCAAATGGCGGTATTAACGAAAATAACAACTGGTGCCGTATTCCGGACGCGAAGAAGGTTGCAGCCCAGTAACGAAGGCTGCTGACTTTCTCGCCGATCAAATGGCATTTTGATGCTAAGGGATTGACGGGCGCGCTGCTGAGCAGTAAGATGCGCCCCGCATTCGGTGATTGGCGCAGCCTGGTAGCGCACTTCGTTCGGGACGAAGGGGTCGGAGGTTCGAATCCTCTATCACCGACCAAATTCAAAACCCTGCTCAACGAGCAGGGTTTTTTGCATTTGTAGGCCTGCGCCATCAGGCAATTCGGGAGGCATCGCCGGATGGCGTCGCAGGTGCCTTATCCGGCCTACAGGCTTAGTTTCATCCCGGCGTGTAAGGCGTTATTCCAACCCCACCTTTGACCTTCATTTTGCCTACAAAAATTGTGCGCCACTTCCCACTGACTGTTAACGATTCTGTGACATATTCCATTGCCTTTTTTTATATTTGCATGAAACTTTTTTTGCGCTACTTATGGCTGAACCTGGCATTTTCCGCTGTGCGTTTTAACGTTCATGGTATTAATCGCTCAGATATGCAGCATTAATTTAGAAAGTTTTAAGAATTTGCATAAATGTTAATCACCAAATGTTGCGAAATATTAAGAAGTTTATTCTGGCACAGAGCGCGTAGCACAAATTTCCCTGCTGAAAATAGCCGTCTGCACTTTTTTTAATCTTTGTTTGTCAATTCTCACCGTTGGTGTAAATCACGGTTACCTGTATTGACGTTTTCACATTCTGTTGACAGATTGTAGGGCATGAGGGGCATTTCATGGAGAATCCGCACTGCAACTCAGTCGCTTATGTGAACGGAATCCCCATCCTCTTAACGCCGACCCGGCCGGGTAAAAAACAAAAAAGGCCAGGCGGTGCAAACCCACTGCAAAGGGTAAAACAACAAACATCACATTTGGAGCAGAAGAATGAGTATTTCCTTGAAGAAGTCAGGGATGCTGAAGCTTGGTCTGAGCCTGGTGGCCATGACCGTCGCAGCAAGCGTACAGGCTAAAACTCTGGTTTATTGTTCAGAAGGATCTCCTGAAGGCTTTAACCCACAGCTTTTCACCTCTGGCACCACCTATGATGCCAGCTCCGTACCGATCTATAACCGCCTGGTTGAATTCAAAATCGGTACCACCGAAGTGATCCCGGGCCTTGCTGAGAAGTGGGAAATCAGCGAAGACGGTAAAACCTACACCTTCCACCTGCGCCAGGGCGTGAAGTGGCAGGACAACAAAGATTTCAAACCGACGCGCGATTTTAACGCCGATGACGTGGTGTTCTCGTTCGATCGTCAGAAAAATGCCCAGAACCCGTACCACAAAGTCTCTGGCGGCAGTTATGAATACTTCGAAGGGATGGGTCTGCCAGATCTGATCTCCGAAGTGAAAAAAGTGGACGATAAAACCGTTCAGTTCGTACTGACGCGTCCGGAAGCACCGTTCCTGGCCGATCTGGCGATGGACTTCGCTTCTATTCTTTCTAAAGAATACGCGGACAACATGCTGAAAGCTGGTTCCCCGGAGAAAGTAGACCTCAACCCAATTGGTACCGGTCCGTTCCAGCTGCAGCAATACCAGAAAGACTCCCGTATTCTGTATAAAGCTTTCCCTGGCTACTGGGGTACTAAGCCGCAGATCGACCGTCTGGTCTTCTCTATTACGCCTGATGCTTCCGTGCGTTACGCCAAACTGCAGAAGAATGAGTGCCAGGTGATGCCGTATCCGAACCCGGCAGACATCGCGCGCATGAAGCAGGATAAAAACATCAACCTGATGGAGCAGGCTGGTCTGAACGTGGGCTACCTCTCTTACAACACCGAGAAGAAACCGTTTGATGACGTTAAAGTTCGTCAGGCGCTGACTTACGCGGTAAACAAAGAAGCGATCATCAAAGCCGTTTACCAGGGCGCTGGCGTAGCTGCGAAGAACCTGATCCCGCCGACCATGTGGGGCTATAACGATGACATTAAAGACTACAGTTACGATCCTGAGAAAGCGAAAGCGCTGCTGAAAGAAGCCGGTCAGGACAAGGGCTTTACCGTTGAACTGTGGGCAATGCCGGTACAGCGTCCGTACAACCCGAACGCGCGCCGTATGGCGGAGATGGTTCAGGCTGACTGGGCGAAAATTGGCGTTCAGGCCAAGATTGTGACCTACGAGTGGGGCGAGTATCTGAAACGCGCCAAAGCGGGTGAGCATCAGGCCGTTATGATGGGCTGGACCGGTGACAACGGGGATCCGGATAACTTCTTCGCCACCCTGTTCAGCTGTGCGGCAGCGAAAGACGGTTCAAACTACTCTCGCTGGTGCTACAAGCCGTTTGAAGACTTGATCCAGCCAGCGCGTGCCACCGACGATCACAACAAGCGTATCGAACTGTACAAACAAGCTCAGGTTGTTATGCACGATCAGGCTCCGGCTCTGATTGTTGCTCACTCCACCGTGTACGAGCCAGTGCGTAAAGAAGTTAAAGGCTATGTGGTTGATCCATTAGGCAAACATCACTTCGAAAACGTCTCTGTCGAATAATTAAAAGCAATCAAGGAAGCGCTGCGCCCCGGTGTTGTGTAGGCCGGATAAGCGCAGCGCCATCCGGCGTAATGCTTTACCCGCGATGCAGTTTGCGTGGGATAAGATTTGTGAGCAATACAGACTCACGGTTCCAGGCCGTGCGTCATTAGAGAGAATCCGGGTTATGTTGCAGTTCATTCTCCGACGTTTGGGACTCGTCATCCCCACGTTTATCGGTATCACTCTTCTCACTTTTGCCTTCGTCCATATGATCCCCGGCGATCCGGTAATGATCATGGCGGGTGAGCGTGGGATCTCCCCTGAGCGTCATGCTCAACTGCTGGCCGAACTTGGTTTGGATAAACCGATGTGGCAGCAGTACCTCCATTATATCTGGGGGGTTATGCATGGTGATTTAGGTATCTCGCTGAAAAGTCGTTTACCTGTGTGGGATGAGTTCGTGCCTCGTTTTAAAGCCACGCTGGAACTTGGTGTCTGCGCGATGATTTTCGCCGTCGCAGTGGGTATTCCGGTGGGTGTGCTTGCCGCCGTTAAGCGCGGTTCCATTTTCGATCACACCGCCGTTGGCCTGGCGCTGACCGGTTACTCGATGCCGATTTTCTGGTGGGGCATGATGCTGATCATGCTGGTTTCCGTGCAGTTGAACCTGACGCCGGTTTCCGGCCGGGTGAGCGACATGGTATTCCTTGATGATTCCAACCCGCTGACCGGTTTTATGCTGATTGACACCGCTATCTGGGGTGAAGAGGGTAACTTTATAGATGCGCTGGCGCATATGATCCTGCCCGCGATGGTGCTGGGTACCATTCCTCTGGCGGTAATTGTGCGTATGACTCGTTCATCAATGCTGGAAGTACTGGGTGAAGATTACATTCGTACCGCCCGTGCCAAAGGCCTGACCCGTATGCGCGTCATCATCATTCACGCTTTGCGTAACGCCATGCTGCCCGTTGTCACCGTTATCGGCCTACAGGTTGGTACGTTGCTGGCCGGGGCGATCCTGACCGAGACTATTTTCTCATGGCCTGGGCTGGGACGCTGGTTGATCGATGCGTTACAGCGCCGCGATTATCCGGTGGTACAGGGCGGGGTGCTACTGGTCGCGACGATGATTATTCTCGTCAACCTGCTGGTAGACCTGCTGTACGGCGTGGTGAACCCGCGTATTCGTCATAAGAAGTAAGGGGCCATCATGTCACAGGTTACTGAAAATAAAGTTATTGCCGCACCGGTGCCGATGACCCCGATGCAGGAGTTCTGGCACTATTTCAAGCGCAATAAAGGCGCGGTTGTCGGGCTGGTTTATGTTGTCATCATGATTCTGATTGCGGTCTTTGCGAATGTTCTCGCCCCGTATAATCCGGCTGAGCAGTTCCGTGATGCGCTGCTGGCACCGCCTGCGTGGCAGGAAGGTGGCACGATGGCGCACCTGTTTGGTACTGACGATGTGGGCCGCGATGTGCTCTCTCGTCTGATGTACGGCGCGCGTCTGTCGCTGCTGGTCGGCTGTCTGGTCGTGGTTCTCTCCCTGCTGATGGGGGTCATTCTCGGGCTGATCGCCGGCTACTTTGGCGGGATTATCGATAACGTTATCATGCGCGTGGTCGATATTATGCTGGCGCTGCCGAGCCTGTTACTGGCGCTGGTGCTGGTGGCGGTATTTGGTCCTTCGATTGGCAACGCCGCGTTGGCGCTGACGTTCGTGGCGTTACCGCACTATGTGCGCCTGACACGCGCCGCCGTACTGGTGGAAGTCAACCGCGACTACGTTACCGCTTCGCGCGTGGCGGGAGCCGGTGCGATGCGCCAAATGTTCGTCAATATTCTGCCTAACTGTCTTGCGCCGCTGATCGTTCAGGCATCGCTCGGTTTCTCTAACGCCATTCTCGATATGGCTGCCCTCGGCTTCCTGGGGATGGGCGCACAGCCGCCTACGCCGGAATGGGGCACCATGCTCTCTGACGTTCTGCAGTTTGCCCAAAGCGCCTGGTGGGTGGTGACCTTCCCGGGGCTGGCGATCCTGCTGACGGTGCTGGCATTTAACCTGATGGGTGACGGTCTGCGTGACGCGCTCGATCCCAAACTGAAGCAGTAAGAGGTTCGAGATGGCGTTATTAAATGTAGATAAATTATCGGTGCACTTCGGCGACGTAGGCTCCGAATTCCGCGCCGTAGACCGCATTAGCTACAGTGTGAACCAGGGTGAAGTGGTTGGCATTGTGGGAGAGTCCGGCTCTGGTAAGTCTGTCAGTTCGCTGGCGATTATGGGGTTGATTGACTACCCTGGCCGTGTGATGGCCGAAAATCTGGAGTTTAACGGTCGTGACCTGAAGCGCATCTCTGAGAAAGAGCGTCGCCAGCTTGTGGGCGCGGAAGTGGCGATGATTTTCCAGGATCCGATGACCAGTCTTAACCCGTGCTACACCGTCGGCTATCAGATTATGGAAGCCATCAAGGTGCATCAGGGCGGCAATAAAAAAACGCGCGTTCAGCGGGCGATTGACCTGCTGACGCAGGTGGGGATCCCCGATCCGGCTTCGCGTCTGGACGTGTATCCGCACCAGTTGTCTGGTGGGATGAGCCAGCGCGTGATGATCGCGATGGCGATTGCCTGTCGTCCGAAGTTGCTGATTGCCGACGAACCGACGACGGCGCTGGACGTGACCATTCAGGCGCAGATCATCGAGCTGCTGCTGGAGTTGCAGCAAAAAGAGAATATGGCGCTGGTTTTGATTACCCACGACCTGGCGCTGGTGGCGGAAGCGGCGCACAAAATCATCGTGATGTACGCCGGGCAAGTCGTGGAAACCGGCGCTGCACAGGATATTTTCCGCGCGCCGCGTCATCCGTATACCCAGGCATTGCTACGCGCGTTGCCGGAGTTTGCGCAGGATAAAGCGCGTCTGGCCTCGTTACCGGGTGTGGTCCCAGGTAAATATGACCGACCGACGGGCTGTTTGCTGAACCCGCGCTGTCCGTATGCAACCGACAAATGCCGCGCTGAAGAACCTGAACTGAATCTGCTGGAAGGCGGTCGTCAGTCGAAATGCCACTACCCACTTGATGATGCCGGGAGGCCCACACTATGAGTACGCATGAGGCCACCTTGCAACAGCCGCTGTTGCAGGCTATCGATCTGAAAAAGCACTACCCGGTGAAAAAGGGCATGTTCGCCCCGGAACGCCTGGTAAAAGCGCTGGACGGTGTCTCCTTTACCCTCGAGCGCGGTAAAACGCTGGCGGTGGTAGGTGAGTCCGGCTGTGGAAAATCCACGCTTGGCCGCCTGTTGACGATGATTGAAGTGCCGACCGGCGGTGAGCTGTATTACCAGGGGCAGGATCTGCTCAAGCACGACCCGCAGGCGCAGAAGTTGCGTCGGCAGAAAATCCAGATTGTGTTCCAGAACCCGTACGGTTCTCTGAATCCGCGTAAGAAAGTGGGGCAGATTCTGGAAGAGCCGTTGCTGATCAACTCCACGCTTAGCAAAGAGCAGCGGCGTGAAAAAGCGCTGGCGATGATGGCGAAAGTCGGGCTGAAAACGGAGCATTACGATCGTTACCCGCATATGTTCTCCGGCGGCCAGCGTCAGCGTATCGCGATTGCCCGTGGTCTGATGCTGGACCCGGACGTGGTGATTGCCGACGAACCGGTCTCGGCGCTCGACGTTTCGGTTCGTGCGCAGGTACTGAATCTGATGATGGATTTACAACAGGATCTTGGACTGTCCTACGTTTTTATCTCGCACGACCTGTCGGTGGTGGAGCACATTGCCGATGAAGTGATGGTGATGTATTTAGGCCGCTGCGTGGAAAAGGGGACCAAGGATCAGATCTTCAATAATCCGCGTCATCCGTATACCCAGGCGCTACTCTCTGCCACGCCACGTTTGAACCCGGACGACCGCCGCGAGCGTATCAAACTGACCGGCGAGATGCCGAGCCCGCTGAATCCGCCGCCGGGCTGTGCGTTCAATGCTCGTTGCCGCCGCCGCTTTGGTCCGTGTACCCAGCTTCAGCCGCAGTTGAAAGACTATGGCGGTCAGCTGGTGGCCTGTTTCGCCGTTGACCAGGATGAAAACCAACAGCGATAAACGTGGGTTATGACCTAATAACCGGAGCCTTGTGCTCCGGTTTTTTTATATTTTGTTTTTACGTCCACAATGTGAGTCCTCTGGCAGAACATTATTCCACAGCGTCTAAAATGTAGTCAGATTCCCTTTTGTCACAGAAATAGCGATTTCGCAGTTGCTAACGATCAGGAGCAAATGTGGTCACGATACGCTGGGATATTAAAACAATTGATCGTCTGTCGATGGTTGAGGATGTCCTGAAGGAGTTTTCCTGCTGTGATATCAATATCATCTCCATGAAAGTCACGCCGGGACGGATCCTGATTAAATCCTGGTGCCGCCAGTTACAGGATATTTCCTGCGTGCAATCCTGTTTAAGCCAGCGCGCCGATATTATTAACGTCGCTTACCTGTGTGAAGAGATAAGCGAACTGTCAACGTCCGAGCCGGAACGCCCGCGCTATTTCTCTGACATTATTTGCAGCAGCCAGAGCATGCGCTTACTTATCGAAAAGGCGATCAGAATTGCCGACAGCAAATATACCGTTCTGATCCGCGGTGACACGGGAACCGGCAAGGAGTTACTGGCCCGGGCTATCCATAATTCCGGGCAGCGGCGGTTTTATCCGTTTATTCCGGTCAACTGCTCTGCATTACCTGAGTCGTTGATGGAGAGTGAATTCTTTGGCTATGAGAAAGGGGCCTTTAGCGGCGCAGATTGTAAAGGCAAAAAAGGGCTGTTTGAAATGGCTGATAAAGGCACCCTATTTCTCGATGAGTTTGGTGAAATGTCGCTGAGCTTGCAGGCAAAATTACTGCGTGTGCTTCAGGATGGTGGGATCCGTCGCGTTGGCGGGGCACAAATTATACCGGTTAATGTACGTATTATTGTGGCGACCAACGCCAATCTGGAAGAGATGGTGGAACAACGTCTGCTGCGTGCCGATCTCTATTATCGCATCAACGTACTTTCACTCACCATTCCTCCTTTAAGGGAGCGTCCGCAGGATATCACTCTACTCATTCGCCACTTTGTGCAGAAGTACGCGAAGGAATTTCAGCGCCGGATAATCCTGGATAAAGCCTGTTTTGCGGCCTTGCACCATCACGCCTGGCCGGGAAACGTCCGTGAACTGGAAAATACCATTATTCGTCTGATGCTGATGGCGGAATCGGATGTCATTACCCTGGACGAACTGGGAATGGTGAATTTACCCGCGGTTGAGCAAGCCCCAACGGAACGCCCTTTTAAAGAACAGGTTCTTAGTGCTGAGCGTCAGCTCATCGAACAAATGGTCGAAGATAATGTGTCGTCGCGGCATATCGCTAAAGCGTTGGGGGTGTCGCATACGACGGTGTTGAATAAAATTCGCAGCTATCAGTTGGAGAGTGTGAGTTAAGCGCCGTCAGTGGCTGACGGCGCGTTAGACGGGTTATTCAATCAGCTTCAATAATGGCGACAGGCATAGCAGAATTCCGTACAGCAGGATCAGCCAGGTTTTAACGCCGCGCAATTTCTCCAGTTGCGTTACTTTATAGATCAGGAAAAAAGGAATAATACACGACACAATCCCGTACAGTGGGCTACCCAGCTGGAAGAAAACCAGTACCGATACGCGGAACGACACCCAAATAACCAGGGTGATCACAATAAATGTGCAAATACCCAGCGTAAGCACCAGCGGATTAATTTTCTCAACGTCAATGACACGACTCAGGACGTTAAGAATAATACCCTTAATCGCCTCATGGAATCCCAGGTAAATACCAAAAAACGCAGTTAATACGGCGAAGATATTCAGTACCGTTGAGGTGATATGAATAATTTGTCCTGGAATAACCTGCGCTGCCAGCGCCAGGGCGGAAATATTTTGTTCAAAGGCCGAAACGGCCTCTTCATGGCTAATCGAAAAGGTAAAAGAGAAGGAGAAAAACAGAATAACTGCAATCAGCGTAATGTAACTGATGCGATGCGTGCGTATCGCCATACGCGTCGCCAGTACCCGGTCAGCCACCCGTTTGCGATAAGCGATGTTCATTGGGTTTAATACCTGTATAAACACCGCAGAGAAGAAGCAGAACGGGATGGTCAACAGCACGTTGCGAAAGAAAACCGAGGCTTCAGGAAATGCGCTGATATTGCTAAAGTTCCAGTGCGGGACCATCGCAAAACCAAACACGATGATGATCCCCACTTTTACTACTACCATCGGACCGGAGATTTTGAACAGCAGCTTTTCTCCCCCGGAAGCAATGGCGACCAGCACGGCAAAAATGGCAACTTTGTAGATTATTGACTGCGAAAGGTCGGCCTCGGTCAGGCCAAAGGTTTTGATATAAGAGGCACTGTCAAATACTACGGATAAGGAATAAATAAATATACCGTGAATAATCATCAGGAAGTAAATGACGCCAAGAAATACGCCCCAGTTTTTCCCCAAATAATGACTTATAATATCGGTATAGTCATTGCAGGTTTCACTTTCTGATAATGTTTTTAAATAAATGTCCTGCACAATATAGGTTGCGGGATAAGCAATAATAAAGGCGACAATAAATACCCAAATACCAGTTAAGCCAATTTGTACCGGCATCAGTACCGTTCCGGCGCCAATTGCCATGCCGATACAGAGTAATACCCAGCCAAAATCGTATTTCGTGAACGGTATTTTTTTTGAGATTGGTACGGCGGTTGCTGTATTGTTGCTTAATTGTAATGTGTTGTCCTGCATAGAACCCCCTGCCCAAAATACACGCTCTCCCCGGAAAAGGATTGCGCGTATAGCCAGACTGTTGTGCCTTGATTCCCAACAGCCTGAACCGATCTGCGTCGGCTCAGGCTGTAGTGGTCAGAATGTTGCCTTTCTGATGGCGTGTTCAAGGTCGTTAATAATATCTTCTGGATCTTCAAGACCCACAGAAAGACGGATAAGCCCGTCGGTAATACCTGCTTTAAGCCGTTCCTCTGGCGCAACGGGCGAATGTGTCATAGACGCTGGGTGCTGAATGAGGGTTTCGGTATCACCGAGACTGACCGCGAGGAGGCACAATTCTACAGAATTGATCATCCGTCTGCCAGCCTCGAGGCCGCCGGCGATTTCGAAGCTAATAATTCCTCCTGGCAGACTCATCTGCCGTTGGCCCAGCTCATACTGCGGATGTGAAGAGAGGCCGGGATAATAAACGTGGGTGATGGACGGATGTCCTTCCAGGAAGCGGGCGATTTTCATCGCATTTTCGCAGTGACGTTCCATTCGAATGCCCAGTGTTTTAACGCCGCGCAGCGTCAACCAGGCGTTGAACGGACTCATGCAGCCGCCGGTGATATCTTTCAACCCAACAAACCGCGCCTGGTCGATAAACTCCTGCTTGCCGACGATAATGCCGCCAATCACATCCCCGTGACCGTTGATATATTTGGTGACGCTGTGCACCACGATGTCTGCGCCCAGTTGCAAAGGCTGCTGACAGTACGGCGACATAAAAGTGTTATCCACCACCAGCAATGCGCCTTGCTGATGGGCAATGCCAGCCACCGTTTCAATATCAACCAATGAGAGCGTCGGGTTGGCGGGCGTTTCGATATACACCACTTTGGTTTCCGGGCGCATGGCGGCGCGAATTTCTTCAGGATTCGCCGCATCGACAAAGCTGACGTTAATCCCGAACTTCGGCATGCTGTGTGACAGAAACGCGTGGGTGCAGCCGTAAATTGCGCTGGCGGAAACGATATGGTCACCCTGCTGGCACAAAGTGAGTAGCGTTGTGGTGATGGCAGAAATACCGGACGCGGTTGCCAGTCCGGCTTCACCTCTTTCCAGCACCGCCAGCTTTTTCTCCAGCGCATCGGTGGTGGGGTTACCCAAACGAGTATAAATGTACCCGGACTCCTCCAGCGCAAAGCGGGCGGCACCTTGTTCGGCGCTGTCAAACACAAACGTTGAAGTCTGGAAAATAGGCGTACTGAGCGCGCCAGTTGAAGGGTCGGGTTGTTGCCCCGCGTGAACGATCTGGGTGTTGAATCCGTAAGTACGACAGTCAGACATGATATCTCCTTTAATTCGGAACAGAACAGCTCACACTCAAATAGCAATCGCTGTGCCAGAAATTGAATTAATAGATATCAATGAGTTATGTATTTTCCTGGATTGATGGTCGGCAGGAATGTTGCCAACTGGCAAGAATCTTTCCAGCGTCCTGGCGAGAAACGGGTGAAATGCGAGGCGCTACGCAAAGCGGAATATTGCGCGGTGATATGGCGAATGGGCTGCCGTAGAATCAGCGGCAAGCTGGGAATTCCCGGTGAGGCGCAATGTTGCGGGGGCTTGATCCCCGGCGGCATCGGTTGCTGGAAAGAGAAAACCCCCGCACGTTGTTCGGTATAAACCTGGCAACAAAACGGGGGCTGACTTGAACCTGAACAACTCAAGGATAGCCGTGAACAGTTGCCATTGCAACACAGGCGGCTATATGACGCTCGCACAGTTAGGCGTGGCCTTATGGCACGATTTAGCGGCTCCGATCATCGCTGGTATTATTGCCAGTCTGATTATGAGCTGGCTGCGTAACAGGAAGTAATGCTCTTAGTGGGCGTCTGCCTGCCGTGATGGCAACATGCGCCCGAACCAGGCCGCAGGGGTGACCTTGCGGCCTTTTTCGGCTTAAATGCAGATAAATCTCGTCGTCAGGTGCCTATCCTGTCGCGATAATGCACGCTGGGAAGTTTTCAGATACCGTCTCTCTTAATACCGCTACGATCGGGTATACTCTGACGGCAGTTTCGTCTATCCGTGGAGAGTCAGTTTGCGTGTCAGTCGCTCGTTAACAATTAAGCAGATGGCAATGGTCGCGGCCGTTGTCATGGTGTTTGTTTTCATTTTTTGCACCGTTTTGTTGTTCCATCTGGTACAGCAGAACCGCTATAACACGGCTACACAACTGGAAAGTATCGCTCGCTCCATCCGTGAACCTCTTTCCGACACTATCCTGAAAGGGGATATTCCCGAAGCGGAAGCCGTTCTACGCAGTATTCGGCCAGCAGGCGTGGTCAGCCGCGCTGATGTGGTGCTCCCCAATCAGTTTCAGGCGCTGCGGATGAGCTTTATTCCCGAACGCCCGGTTCCCGTTACGGTGACCCGCCTGTTTGAGCTGCCGGTGCAAATTTCGCTGCCGGTCTATTCACTTGAGCGTTCAGCGAACCCACAACCGCTGGCGTATCTGGTGCTGCAGGCGGATTCGTACCGCATGTACAAGTTTGTGATGAGTACTCTCTCAACGTTAGTGACCATTTACTTACTTTTGTCGTTAATACTCACGGTAGCCATCTCATGGTGTATTAACCGTTTGATTGTGCATCCATTACGCAAAATCGCTCGTGAGTTGAACGACATTCAACAGCAGGACCTGATTGGCTATCAACTGGCATTACCACGTCTGCATCAGGATGATGAGATTGGTATGCTGGTACGTAGCTACAACCTCAATCAGCAGCTCATCAAACGCCATAGCGAAGAGCAAAGCGACCATTCGATGCGCTTCCCGGTTTCAGAATTGCCCAACAAATCGTTTTTAATGGGATTGCTGGAGCAGGTAGTGACGCGTCAGCAAACGACGGCGCTGATGATTGTCACCTGTGAAACCCTGCGTGATACCGCGGGCGTGTTAACCGAAACTCAGCGAGAAATCCTGCTGCTCACGCTGGTCGAAAAACTGAAATCCGTATTGGCTCCCAGAATGGTGCTTACCCAGGTGAGCGGCTATGACTTTGCCATCATCGCGCATGGTGTAAAAGAGCCATGGCATGCTATTACACTAGGTCAGCAAGTACTCACTATCGTTAATGAGCGGTTACCGATTCAGGGCATTCAACTACGTCCGAACTGCAACATTGGGGTGGCGATGTTTTATGGTGATTTAACCGCAGAGCAGCTCTACCGCCGCGCCCTGTCCGCCGTGTTAACGTCGCGTCATAAAGGTAAAAACCAAATTCAGTTCTTTGATCCGTTGCAAATGGAAGAGGCGCAGCAGCGTTTAACCCAAGAGAACGATATTTTAACTGCTATGGATAACCAGCAATTTGCGCTCTGGATGCAGCCCCAGGTAGAGATGTCCAGCGGCAAGGTATTGAGCGCAGAAGCATTATTGCGGATGCAGCAGCCGGACGGTAGCTGGGAGCTTCCGGAAGGGTTAATCGACAGAATTGAGTCTTGTGGTCTGATGGTGACAGTCGGTTATTGGGTGCTGGAAGAAACATGCCGCCAGCTGTCAGCCTGGCAAGAACGCGGTCTGATGCTGCCGCTCTCGGTGAATTTATCCGCTCTCCAGTTGATGCACCCAAGTATGGTGTCTGATCTGCTGGAGTTGTTGACGCGCTATCGCATTAAGCCTGGCACATTGATTCTGGAAGTGACTGAAAGTCGGCATATTGACGATCCCCACGCCGCAGTGACCATTTTGCGACCGCTGCGCAACGCGGGCGTGCGCATCGCGCTGGACGACTTTGGCATGGGGTATGCGGGTCTGCGACAGCTACAGCATATGAAGTCGCTACCAGTGGATGTACTCAAAATCGATAAGATGTTTGTCGATGGTGTGCCCGAAGATTGCAGCATGATCTCCGCTATCATTCAGCTGGCACACAGCCTCAACTTGCAGATGATCGCCGAAGGCGTTGAAACGGAAGCGCAACGCGAATGGTTATCACAAGCCGGGGTGGAAGTGGCGCAAGGCTTCCTGTTTGCCCGACCCGTTCCGGCAAATATCTTTGAAGAACGTTACCTGGCACCGGAAAGCGCTGATTACAAAAGTTAAAAAAGGTCTCGCTTGTGCGAGCCAGCTCAAAATTTTTAACATTTTTGTATCAATTATGATCCAGGTGCATTTCTGTCATGTTGAGTGGGTGTTACTTTAAGGCCGCAGGTTAAACAAAACCTTACAAGACCTGTGGTTTTTACTTTAAGGACACCCTATGAAGACCTCTATATTCAAAAGCCTTTACTTTCAGGTCCTGACAGCAATTGCCATTGGTATTCTCCTTGGCCATTACTACCCTGAATTAGGCGCCCAAATGAAGCCGCTTGGTGATGCTTTCGTTAAGCTCATCAAGATGGTCATCGCACCTGTCATCTTCTGTACTGTCGTGACCGGCATTGCAGGTATGGAAAGTATGAAAGCAGTAGGCCGCACCGGTGCGGTTGCACTGCTCTATTTTGAAATTGTCAGTACGATTGCGCTGATCATCGGCCTTATCATCGTCAACGTGGTGCAACCCGGTGCCGGGATGAACGTCGATCCGGCAACGCTGGATGCCAAAGCGGTAGCGATTTACGCCGAACAGGCAAAAGACCAGGGGATCGTAGGTTTCCTGATGGACATTATCCCTGCGAGCGTCATTGGCGCGTTTGCCAGCGGTAACATCCTGCAGGTATTGCTGTTTGCGGTAATGTTTGGTTTTGCTCTGCATCGTCTGGGCAGCAAAGGCCAGATGATCTTCAACGTAATTGAAAGCTTCTCGCAGGTTATTTTCGGCATCATCAATATGATCATGCGCCTGGCGCCGATCGGTGCTTTCGGTGCCATGGCCTTTACCATCGGTAAATATGGCGTCGGAACGCTGGTGCAACTGGGTCAGCTGATAATCTGCTTCTATATCACCTGTATTCTGTTTGTGGTTCTTGTACTGGGCTCCATTGCTCGCGCGACTGGCTTTAGCATCTTCAAATTCATCCGCTATATCCGTGAAGAGTTGCTGATCGTACTGGGTACATCTTCTTCTGAATCCGCACTGCCGCGTATGCTCGATAAAATGGAGAAACTGGGCTGTCGGAAGTCGGTTGTCGGGTTGGTTATACCCACGGGGTACTCGTTTAACCTTGATGGAACATCAATCTATCTGACGATGGCGGCGGTGTTTATCGCTCAGGCCACCAACAGTCACATGGATATCTTCCATCAGATAACCCTGCTGGTGGTGCTCCTGCTCTCCTCAAAAGGTGCTGCGGGTGTGACCGGGAGTGGCTTCATTGTTCTGGCCGCGACTATCTCTGCGGTGGGGCATTTACCGGTCGCTGGCCTGGCGCTGATTCTCGGTATTGACCGCTTTATGTCAGAAGCCCGTGCGCTTACCAACCTGATTGGTAACGGTGTTGCAACCGTCGTTGTGGCTAAATGGGTGAAAGAACTGGATACCAAAAAGCTTGATGACACGCTGAATAATCGTGCGCCGGATGGCAAAACGCACGATTTATCCTCTTAATCTCGTCACTTATGCCCGTAGTCCCTTCCAGGACTGCGGGTGTTTGCGCATAATTACCCCCTGTGCCTGAAACCGTCGACTCGGCGGCGTCGGGATTTTTTCACTTCCTCCGTGACATTTTCATGTTCTTGCGGTCTAACACGAAGTGTTTTTAACGTCATATTCAGAGAGCCCTTTCGCGGGCTGTCTTTTTATTACCAGGATAGTTGATCAGGGGTTCACATGCAGGGCACAAAAATTCGACTTTTAGCGGGCGGCTTGCTGATGATGGCCGCTGCCGGCTATGTGCAGGCAGATGCGCTCCAGCCTGACCCGGCGTGGCAACAGGGCACGCTGGCAAATGGTTTACAGTGGCAAGTGTTAGCCACTCCCCAGCGCCCCAGCGACCGTATTGAGGTTCGCCTGCTGGTCAATACCGGTTCACTCACCGAAAGTACGCAACAGAGTGGTTTCAGCCATGCGATCCCACGTATCGCGCTGACGCAAAGCGGTGGCCTCGATGCCACGCAAGCCCGTTCATTATGGCAGCAGGGGTTCGATCCCAAACGTCCCATGCCGCCCGTTATCGTTTCCTATGATTCCACGCTATATAACCTCAGTCTGCCTAACAGCCGTAACGATCTGCTGAAAGAGTCACTTTCTTACCTGGCGAATATTTCCGGCAATCTGAGCATCACCCCTGAAACGATCAACCACGCGCTGAGTAGCGAAGATATGGTCGCAACCTGGCCGTCCGATACCAAAGAGGGGTGGTGGCGCTACCGTCTGAAGGGCTCAACCCTGTTGGGGCACGATCCAGCCGATCCGCTGAAAACGCCTATCGACGCCACGAAAATCCAGTCCTTCTACCAGAAATGGTATACCCCGGACGCGATGACGCTGATTATCGTTGGTAATGTAGATGCGCGCAGCGTAGCTGAGCAAATCAACAAAACCTTTGGCGAGTTAAAAGGAAAACGCGAAACACCTGCGCCGGTGCCGACGCTTTCGCCGCTGCGTGCGGAAGCCGTGAGCATTATGACCGATGCGGTACGTCAGGATCGCCTTTCCATCATGTGGGACACGCCGTGGCAGCCAATCCGTGAATCTGCCGCGCTGTTACGCTACTGGCGCGCTGATTTAGCCCGTGAAGCGCTGTTCTGGCATATTCAGCAGGAACTGACCAAAAACAATGCCAAAGACATCGGCCTTGGATTTGATTGTCGGGTGCTGTTCCTGCGTGCCCAGTGCGCTATCAACGTGGAGTCGCCGAACGATAAGCTGAACGCGAACCTCGGTACGGTTGCGCGTGAGTTGGCGAAAGTGCGTGACAAGGGACTGCCGGAAGAAGAGTTCAATGCGCTGGTAGCGCAAAAGAATCTGGAACTGCAGAAACTGTTTGCCACCTACGGCCGCACCGATACCGACATTTTGATCAGCCAGCGTTTGCGCTCGCTGCAAAATCAGGTGGTGGATATCGCGCCTGAACAGTATCAGCGTTTACGTCAGAGCTTCCTCAACAGTCTGAACGTTGAGATGCTGAATCAGGATCTGCGACAGCAACTGTCGCAAGATATGGCGTTAATTCTGCTGCAGCCGAAGGGGGAGCCTGAATTCAATATGAAGGAACTGCAGGCGACGTGGGATAGCATTATGGCACCCATTACCGCAGCGGCAACGCCGGTAGAAACGGATGAGTCACATTCTGAAGTGACGGATATCCCGCCGGTACAGTAACCTCCAGGCCGGATAAGGCGGTTACGCCGCCATCCGGCCTTGGGTGGGTATGCCGGGGGCGCTTCGCTTGCCCGGCCTACAAGAACAACACGTTATTGCGGCATAGCGTCGCGTGGGATAATCGCCCCGCGATGCTGAATCACCGTGCTTGCCGTCAGGTGACCGCGTTTTGCGGCATCGGCGGCATCGCCACCAGTCAGACGTACCGCCAGATACCCGGCGCTGAAGGAATCTCCCGCAGCGGTGGTATCGATCACTTTCTCTTTCGGCAATTTAACGGCCGGGACGTCGATTAGCGCTTCGCCCTCGATAGAAACCAGGCAAGAGTCTGCGCCGCGCTTCACTACCACTTCCTGGACGCCAGCCGCGTGCGTACGGGCAATTACCTCGGCTACAGGTCTTTCACCCCACAACGCGTCCTCATCATCCAGCGTCAGGAACGCGATATTGGTGCATTCCAGCATCTGCTGATAAACCTGCTGCGTTTCTTCTTTGCTGCTCCACAGGCGTGGGCGGTAGTTATTGTCAAAAATAACTTTTCCACCGTTAGCGCGGCATTCACGCAGTAACGACAGCAGTTTGTCACGGCTGGCCGGGCTTAAAATCGCCAGGCTGATTCCGCTCAGATACAAATAGTCAAACGTCGCCAGCTCTTCGCAAATAGCGGCGGACTGTTCGCTCTCCAGCCAGAATTTTGCTGCGGCTTCATTACGCCAGTAATAGAAGGTACGCTCGCCGGTGCTATCGGTCTCAATGTAGTAGAGTCCCGGAAGGCGGTTTTCCATACGCTGGGTTAATGAGGTATCAACATTTTCACTCTGCCAGGAGTCCAGCATTTGTTGGCTGAAACTGTCAGTACCCAGTGCAGTCACATAGTGTACGGAAAGTGCCGCCGCATCGACCTGGCGGGCGATATAAACGGATGTATTCAACGTGTCGCCACCGAATCCGCGCTGAACGTCAGCGCCTTTCTGTGACAGCTCAATCATGCATTCGCCAATCACGGCAATCTTTCTGGACATAGTCGTAACCTGCTCTGAAAAAAATTAGCGTTAGTGTGCGCTGTGGGTGTTAAGTGGTCAACTATATTAAAACAACGTTCCATTATTTTTTTGAGCCAGCACGTGTTCTGCGCTGTTTTTGCCGCTTAGTTTTTATTTTGCCTGCGGCGGAACGTAAAGTTCTGCGCCCGAGCGCCGATAACCTTTGACGAGTCCGGTCAGTCACACTCTTATTTACAGGACATCTTTGATGATAAAGCAGGTTACCCAGCAGCTCATTACGCCCGATGCGAGTATCGAAAGCTTGCAGGCGAGACGCTATTGGCTGCAGTGCGAGCGTGCTTACACCTATCAGCCGATTTACCAGACCGATGGACGGCTGATGGCCGTTGAACTGTTGACCGTCGTGAGCCATCCTGATAACCCTGCCCAACGTATTGCGCCAGATCGCTATTTTGCTGAAGTGGCCGTCCGACACCGTATAGAGGTGGTAAAAGAGCAGCTTCTGCAGCTTGAGCTGAAAGGTGACTTTTTCAGAGCCAATAACCTGCTGGCATCAGTGAATGTCGATGGCCCAACGCTGATTGCAATGCGCCAGGATCCTGAAATCCTGAAAATCATCGAATGCCTGCCCTGGCTGCGCTTTGAACTGGTGGAGCATATCCGCCTGCCGAAGGGATCGTCTTTCGCCTCGATGTGCGAGTTTGGTCCCCTCTGGCTGGATGATTTTGGTACCGGAATGGCGAACTTCTCGGCCCTGAGCGAAGTGAGTTACGACTATATTAAAGTGGCGCGGGATCTGTTTGTCATGCTGCGCCAGACGCCGGAAGGCCGCAATCTCTTCACGCTGCTGTTACAGCTGATGAACCGCTATTGCCGCGGGGTGATTGTTGAAGGTGTTGAAACACTTGAAGAGTGGCGTGATGTGCAAAACTCACCGGCTTTCGCGGCGCAAGGCTATTTTCTTTCTCGTCCAGTACCTCTGGACACCCTCGAAGAGGTGATTCTGTCGCTTTGATTCGGATGTAACGTCCCTCATTTTGCCCTGCTGGACTATCTTTAGGACAGGCAAGGAAGGAAGTGAGGACGCTAACTATGACAAAAGCAGGCAAAATAACCGCATCAGTAATAGGGGTTTTCTTGTTGTTGATCGTCGTATTCATCATTGTGATTGCGACATTTGACTGGAACCGGCTCAAACCGACCATCAACCAGAAAGTCTCTACAGAACTCAACCGACCCTTCGCCATACGGGGCGACCTGGGGGTGGTTTGGGAGCGCCAGAAGCAGGAAACCGGCTGGCGTAGCTGGGTTCCGTGGCCGCACGTTCATGCCGAGGATATTATCCTTGGCAACCCGCCGGAGATTCCCGACGTCACCATGGTGCATCTTCCTCGCGTGGAAGCCACGCTCGCGCCACTGGCATTACTGACAAAAACCGTCTGGCTACCGTGGGTCAAGCTGGTAAAGCCTGATGCGCGCCTTATCCGCCTGTCGGAGAAAAACAATAACTGGACCTTTACCCTCGCCGAAGACGAAAACCGTGATCCGAATGCGCCGCCATCCGCGTGGTCTTTCCGGCTGGATAATATTCTGTTCGATCAAGGACGTATCGCTATTAACGACAAGGTGACCAGGTCGGAGCTTGAGATCCTGGTCGATCCGCTGGGTAAGCCATTGCCCTTTAGCGAAGTGACGGGCGCAAAAAGTAAAGAGAGTCAAACCCGCGTTGAGGATTACGTATTTGGTTTGCAGGCCAAAGGACGCTATAACGACGAACCGCTAAGCGGTAGCGGAAAAATAGGCGGGATGCTGGCGCTGAGGGGTGAAGGAACCCCTTTCCCGGTGCAGGCTGATTTCCGTTCGGGCAATACGCGGGTAGCATTTACCGGTACGGTAAATGACCCGATGAATATGGGCGGCGTGGATCTGCGGCTTAAATTCTCAGGTGATTCGCTAGGGGATTTGTACGATTTGACGGGGGTGCTGCTCCCGGATACGCCGCCGTTTGAAACCGACGGGCGTCTGGTGGCGAAAATTGACCCGGAAAAATCCTCCGTTTTTGATTACCGCGATTTTAATGGTCGCATTGGCGACAGCGATATTCATGGAACGCTAACTTATACGACCGGTAAGCCGCGTCCGAAACTGGAAGGGGACGTCGAATCACGCCAACTGAGACTGGCTGATTTGGGACCGCTGATTGGTGTGGATTCGGGTAAAGGCGCGGAAAAGGCCAAACAATCTGAACAGCGCAAAGGTGAGAAGAGCGCCCAGCCTGCCGATAAAGTCTTACCGTATGACCGCTTCGAAACTGACAAATGGAATGTTATGGATGCTGACGTACGTTTCAAAGGTCGACGCATTGAGCACGGCAGCAGCCTACCGATTAGCGATCTCTCCACCCATATCATCCTGAAAAATGCCGACCTGCACCTGCAGCCGCTGAAATTTGGCCTGGCGGGAGGCAGCATTGTTTCCAGAATCCATCTGGAAGGGGATAAAAAGCCGATGCGCGGGCAGGCGGACATTCAGGCTCGCCGCCTGAAACTAAAAGAGCTCATGCCGGATGTAGAACTGATGCAGAAAACGCTCGGTGAAATGAACGGTGACGCTAAATTTAGCGGCAGTGGAAACTCGGTGGCCGCGCTGTTGGGGAACAGCAATGGCAACCTGAAGCTGCTGATGAACGATGGCTTAATCAGCCGGAATCTGATGGAAATTGTGGGGTTAAATCTGGGTAACTATCTTGTTGGTCAGATATTTGGTGACGACGAGGTTCGCGTAAACTGCGCGGCGGCGAATCTGGATATCGTTAACGGCGTGGCGCGTCCGCAGATCTTTGCTTTTGATACGGAAAATGCGGTGATCAATGTGACCGGGACCGCGAGTTTTGCGTCTGAGCAACTGGATTTAACCATCGATCCGGAGAGCAAAGGTATTCGTATTATTACGCTGCGTTCGCCGCTGTATGTTCGCGGGACCTTCAAGAACCCGCAGGCAGGCGTAAAAGCTGGGCCATTGATTGCGCGTGGTGCGGTTGCCGCCGCATTAGCCACGTTAGTCACCCCAGCGGCGGCACTGTTGGCGCTAATTTCCCCTTCCGAAGGTGAAACCAATCAGTGCCGGACGATACTGTCGCAAATGAAGAAGTGATGTCAGGCCGGATGCGGTGTTTACACCGCATCCGGCAAAAGAATCACAATGACTGATGACGGGTCTCATGGGTTAACAGCAGCGCGATCAATGTTAACGCCGCCATCGACGCCAGATACGTACCTACCGCTGCCAGACCGTAGTTCGCCTGCAGCCATGCGGCAATATAAGGGGCAACGGAAGCGCCAAGAATCGACGAAACGTTATACGAGAATGAGGCGCCCGTGTAGCGAACCTCGGTTGGGAACAGCTCCGGCAGCAATGCGCCCATTGGACCAAATGTCAGTCCCATCAGACTTAAACCCAGCAGCAGGAAAGCGAACACCAGTGCCGGATTGCCAGAGCCGAGCAGCGGTTTAAAGGCAAACAGCGCAAACAGAATGATAAGCGTGGTGATGATGAGCATGCTTTTGCGGCGACCAAATGCGTCGGCCAGCAGCCCCGCTACAGGCACCATAACGCCAAAGCCAATTACCGCCATCATCAGCATCCACAACACTTCATTACGCGGCAGGCCAAGCCCTACAGGCGCAGCGGCTGTACTGAACGTCATTGAATAGACGGTCATGATATAGAACAGCGTATAGGTCGCCAGCATGATGAACGTACCGAGGATCGTTACGCGAACATGTTTTGTCAGTAAGGTACCCAGCGGGATTTTCACCTGTTTTTTCGCCGCAGCCACTTTGGCGAAGACCGGGGACTCATGCAATGAAACGCGAACGTACAGGCCGATGATCACCAGTACCGCAGAGAAGATGAACGGTACGCGCCAGCCCCAGCTCATAAACTGTTCATCGGTCAGCAGCCAGGAAAGCATCAGGAAGGTGCCGTTGGCGAAGAAAAAGCCGATAGGTGCGCCCAGTTGCGGGAATGACCCGTACAGTGCGCGTTTACGCGGCGGCGCGTTTTCCGTTGCCAGCAACGCCGCGCCGCCCCACTCACCGCCCAGACCTAAGCCCTGACCAAAACGAGCGAGCGCCAGCAGCAACGGGGCGAAAATGCCGATAGTTTCATAGCCCGGCAGCAGGCCAATGACAACCGTTGAAATCCCCATGGTAAGCAGTGAAGCAACCAGTGTGACTTTACGGCCTACGCGATCGCCGAAATGGCCGAACACTGCGGAGCCGATTGGCCGGGCCACAAAAGCGATAGCGAAGGTGGCGAGGGACTGCAGCGTAGCCGCGGTCGGATCTCCCTGCGGGAAGAAAATATGGGGGAACACGATCACCGCGGCGGTCGCGTAGATATAGAAGTCGAAGAACTCAATGGCGGTACCAATGAGTGAGGCGACGACGACTTTATTGCGCGAGTTGACCGGGGTGTGTTCCTGTTCGTTGTCGAGTGTTGTGGCTGTTGCTTGCATAATATTTTCTTATTTTTGGCCGAACGAAAGGCCATATTACGCACAGCAAAAGCGATATTTCAATCTGTAACAAACCCTGTAATTGATCAAAAAGCGAGCAAAAAGGGAATAATATTTATGCTGGAGATTTCACTTCCATGAAATGCTTCACATAATTTAAAACTTAGATGATAAAACTGGTTTTTGGTTAAATAAAAGTTACGGGTTGGATTTATTCACTAAATCAGTAAGAGCGGGCGGCATTATAATTGCCGGATGGCGCTGCGCTTATCCGGGATATAAAATTCACCCGTAGGCCGGATAAGACGGGGGCGTCGCCATCCGGCAATTAACAACTAACCCGGCGGTGGCTATTGCGTTTTTCCCGGCATTCGCGGGTCATCTTTGTATTCCGCCGTGGCTATCCAGGCGGCGCAAAACAGCGTCAGACGAGCGAAGAAGTAGAAGAACGCCATCAGTCCAAGTACGGAACCAAACGCCGCGCCTGACGGCGATTGCACCAGTGATGGCAGCGTGTAGGTCATGATCATTTTGATAACTTCAAACCCCAGCGCCGCGATAAACGTACCGCGAATAAGTGCTTTCTTACGTGGTCGGTGACGTGGCAGTCGCCAGAAAATCCAGAAGAAAAGTAAATAGTTGGCGAAAATAGAGATGGTCAGGCCGATCAGGCGCCAGGCGGGCTTCAGCCATTCGATGCCGTCGAGATACAGCGCAGAGATAATCATCTGCTGGGCGGAACCGGCGATAGAAGTAATGGACAGGGTGACAATCAGCGCAATCAGCAAACCAATCAATGAGACAAAATCACGCAGGTATTTTACCCAAATTTTTTCCTGATCCTGCGGCGTACGCTCCCAGACATCTCGCGACTGGGCACGAATCGCTTCTCTCAGATTGCCCATCCAGTTAATCCCGGAATAAAGGGCGATCCCAAGCCCGACCAGACCCACGGTGGTTCGCTGCTGAACGGCGGTGTTAATGGTGTTTTTCAGCGTGGAGGCGAGCGTCGGGTCGCTGACATTAAGCAGAATTTTGCCGAAGATATCCTGTAACAGCGTAGGGTGCGAGGCGAGAATAAAACCGGCGGCGGCAAATGACACCATCAGGATAGGGATCATCGACAGGAACGAGAAGTAGGTGATAGCGGCGCCAAACTGGTTTCCCATGCGGTCATTAAAACGCTCTGCGGCTCGAATCATATGGGCGATGACGGGCTGACGTTGAATTTTATCGGCGAGGGTCAGGGCTGTTTGCAATGCCTGGTTGGTTGTACCGTTGGTTTCTGTTTTTTCACGCTCCTGGGTCTCAATTTTTGGGATCGGTGCGTGCTCAAGTTCCTGAATGGGGCGTTTTATCTCTTTTTCCTGCGTCATCAGGCCAGTATTCCTTGTTCTGTTCATTCTCAGGACAGTATAGCTTGTCAGTCAACATAGTCTTTCATTACGCCGGTCAGCCATTCCATAAACAGATGAACCCGGCGGGAGAGGTTGCGGCGATGCGGATACAACAGAGAAACCGGCATTGGCGCGGCACGATACTGCGGTAATACCTCGACCAGCGTACCGCTGCGCAGGGCGTCGCGTACGCCGACGCGTGGCACCTGAATAATGCCCAGGCCGGCAAGGCACGCTGCATGATAGGTTTCTGTGCTGTTCACCGTCAGCATGCCGCCGGTTTTAACCCATTGAGTACCGTTGTCTGTCGCCACTTCGAAACCTTGTGCACGGGTTCCCAGGTTCACTGAGTAATGCACCACCGCATGCGAGGCTAAATCTTCCAGGCTTTCCGGGTAGCCAAAGCGGGCCAGATATTTTGGGCTGGCGCAGTTAATCTGCGTGAGTTTCCCCAGCGGACGGGCAATCAGCCCTGAATCTTTCAGCGTACCGACGCGTACCACGCAGTCGAAACCTTCGCGGATCAAGTCCACCAGACGGTCACTGCTGCTGAGTTCGAGTTCAAGTCCCGGATATTGATGCAAGAAGGCTGTCAGGCGGGGCATCACCAGATTTCTCGCAACGCCCACCGGCATATCCACGCGCAGCTTGCCGCTGATGCTGGCCGGATCGTGATGAAATAGCCCATCCAGTTCATCCAGATTACTTAACAGATCTTTCGCGCGTTCATAATAGATCATGCCGTCTTGTGTGAGCTGGACGCGTCGGGTGGTGCGGTGCAACAGCTGCGTGCCAAGATGATTTTCCAGGGCCTGGATTTGTCGCGATACGCTACCTTTAGGTAGTCCAAGGGTGTCCGCCGCACGCGAAAAACTCTCCAGTTCTGCGACGCGGATGAACAACTGCATTGCGTGAATTTTATCCATTCCCATGCCCTATTGTTGTTCTTTACGAAACAGTAATGCGTAGTTAGCGGTATTTATTGTTTTTTTACCACCTAATAAGCTTTGTCTCAATCTTCACTACACAAGAAATGAGGTTTCTTATGACGCAACGTATCGCATTGGTGACCGGCGGCGGTCGTGGACTCGGTAAAAACACGGCGCTTAAGCTGGCGGGCAAAGGAATTGGTATCATCCTGACGTGGAACAGCAATGAAAAAGAAGCGCAGCAGGTTGTGGATGAAATTCGCCAATCAGGCGGTAAAGCCGCGGCATTGCCGTTGAATGTCGGGGATATTTCAACATTCCCTCAGTTTATAAAACAGATGCAGGAAACCTTACAGGCCCAGTGGCAAAGCGACACCTTTGATTATTTATTGAACAATGCCGGGGTTGGTATTAATGCGCCGTATCCGGCGTTCACCGAAGCGCAATTTGATCAACTTTTGAATATTCACTTTAAAGGTCCATTCTTCCTGACGCAGAACCTTTTACCGCTGATGAATCAAGGCGGCAGGATCCTGAATGTTTCAACCGGGCTCGCGCGCTTTGCATTGCCGGGTTACAGCGCATACGCGGCCATGAAAGGGGCGATGGAAGTGTTAACCCGTTATCAGGCAAAAGAGCTGGGAGAGCGCGGAATTACGGCCAATATTATTGCCCCCGGCGCGATAGAAACGGATTTTAGTGGTGGAAATGTGCGGGATAACGCGCAACTGAATGCGTACATTGCATCGCAAACGGCGTTGGGGCGCGTTGGTTTGCCGGATGATATCGGTGACGCGATTGCCGCATTGCTCAGCGATGAGCTGGCCTGGATGACGGCGCAGCGTATTGAGGTCTCCGGCGGGATGTTCCTGTAATCCATAGTGTCTTATTCAGCCAGATATTGGCTGAATAAGCATTTAATGCGATGTTTTATTTTGTAACACATTTGGCTGATAGTATGGATTCCTTATTTTTCGCCACAAATATAGACTGTGTTTAATTAATTTTAATTTGATGGATATAAACGTCAGAATATAAGAATTCACTTAATATGTGTCGCTATTTTTGTTCCTTTGTGTGATTCTGTTGATTGAGCTGTAACTAATCATAATTTCTGCTTCTTTCTTCTGCGGTTATCGGTAGAATGGCCCTCCGCCAAATGGTGACTTCTTATTTTACCCTATGGGTTATACCCTTCCGCGCGTTAAGGCTAATATCTTATTCAGACGGAGATAAATAATGCAGTTAATAATGTTTGACAGGCAGTCAATATTTATTCATGGAATGAATGTAAGTTTACAGCAACGTATTCCAGGAGTGGATGTTCAGGGTGTCAGTCAGGCAGATGACCTGTGGCAGAAGCTGGAAGACAACCCTGATGCGCTGGTAATGCTGGATGGCGATCTTGATGCTGAGTTCTGCCGCAGCTTGCTACAACAGATCGCGCAGAGCTATGCGGCGGCAAAAGTGCTGGTAACAGTAACGGATTGCCGTAAAAGATGGCTACAGGAGGTCACGCAATTAAACGTGCTGGCCATTGTTCCACGTGACTCTGACGCGGAAACCTTCACACTGGCGCTCAATAGTGTCGCGATGGGCATGATGTTTATCCCCAGAGACTGTATTACAGCGACTGAGAGTAGCAGACAAAATATAAAATCGCTCAGTGCGCGTCAGCGGGAGATTCTGACGATGCTGGCTGCGGGCGAATCGAATAAACAAATTGGTCGACTGTTAAATATCAGTACCGGAACGGTAAAAGCCCATCTTGAGTCGCTTTATCAGCGTCTGGAGGTAAAAAACCGTACGCAGGCGGCAATGATGTTAAACGACGCCATTTAATGGCCGCAAATTTCACAGTCAGAACACTTCTGGCTGTGAAATAGCCACAGGCCAAATTTCTGTAGCGCTAAATTGAGTTATTCCCACGCTGAATATCCACGTAATTAATGCTTCCAGTTGAAACCGATCTTTTATTTGCGGTTTTTTCTCATGTATGAATGCCTCACAGAGATGCAGATCGGCGAGCAACAGTGATTCTGCCTGCATTAGCGTAATGGGGGTATCAAAGGTTTCGTCTGCGGCAATTTCATGCCCGTAACCTATCACCCAAACCCCATTTTTATCCTGATACTTTTCCAGCGACAGGCCTTGCCATTGCTTAATAAATGCGACACAGGCGGGTGTGAAATGCGTCGAACGGAGCGGCATAATACTCTCTGAACAAAGAGATATATTTTAAGAAATCCACTCTGTTACGCCAGTTGCCATGTGGCCAGTTTTTACAGCAAAACGCCTTATGGCATTGGCGGCCGATATTCACGTTTTAACAGGCCGAAAATTCAGTCATCGCGCCATATGTGATGCAGCCGCTTCCCGCAGCGTATCTTTGTGAATGTATTCGTTCATCCTCAGTGGACGACAGATCGGGCGCGATGTTTTCAATACAGGCGCGGGCATACCTCCTGAATAATTTTCAATGATTGTGCGGAAGTCACTGTAAAACAGATTTATTTGTTATATGAATGTATTTTAGTCTACGTCGATACATATCTGCTTTTATAAAAAATAACGACATACCATTGTGAGGCCGCACGTTCCGGGTCCTTTTAGGGAAGATGATGACCAATAGCGCGTTACAAGCGACATGTACCCCCTTTGAACGTTGTCTGACTATCATTCGTCAGGCATCGGTAGAAATATTGCTGCTGTTAGGCGTGCATGTAGCAGAAGGCAAAGAGCCGCGATGGTTCCTCGAGCAGCTTGACCAGGCCAGGCTGAATCTGGGCGGTTGGGGAGCTGTCGCCAGACGGTTGCAGATGAATGACGCACAGTTGAGTCAGTTCACATTGAGGCTGCGTCATCTGCAGCAGAGCGTGCCGCAGTATGAAAATGGCCAGGACGTCAGTGAAAACCAGCTGATTTCTGCGCTGCGCTTCGTGGCGTCTCTGGAACAGTTGCGCCAGCAACAGCCCATCCTGAAGTATCAAACCGAAATTGAACGTGTGGAGCCGGATGCGCAGGTCCACGCGCAGCGTCAGCTTCGTGCAATAGAGTTAACGCTCAAATCGCTTATCGCACGAGTATGGCCGGATCAACATCCGCTCAACAGCTTCCTGAAGCAGCACTTCGGGGGTGAACGCCTGCGTCGCTGGTTAAAGCTGGGTGAAAGTCGGGATGCGCTGGACGGCATGATGTTCAGCGAGCTGGCGCTGATGGTCGTGGATAAGAAATTGTTTGTACGCCACTTTACCCAGATTTTTAACGACACCTCGGTGCTGACGCTCTTTGTCGAACCCCGTCTTACGTTGCGTATGTTCCTCGATGATTGTCGGCTGGCCCGTAACGGCGTTATTGCACAGCAGCCGCTGACCTCGGTACAACTGATGCTGCTGGAGTGTCAGTACCGACAGATTACTCACCCTGTACAACGGGCATTTGCAGAACGGCGCACGCGTGTTAATCCCGCGTCGTATATGGAGTCTGATGAGATGACCGTCCGTCAGTTCTGGGAAATGGCAAAGCAAAAGGATGAGCAGGCGGGGGGCGATAAACAGGAAATTGCCGACAGTATTGATCCGCCGGAGAAGCGGGCAAAGCGAAGCGCGGAGGAGCGTGAACAGCTGATTTCCGGCGTGTTGTGGGTCGCGGTCGGCGTGATGGTGCTGGTGATTTCGTTGGGTGCGTTCTGGTTATTCACTTCGCCAGCGCCACAGGCGTCATCCGGACAAGCCGTTGAAATCGTGCAGGAGGAACCACGGCGTGATGCACCTTCCGCACGGGAATCTGTGACCCGAATGGGTATCACTTGGGATGCTTTTAACATGCGCGCGGCTATCGATCGCAACGATACTCGGGTGACGTCACTGTTCCTGCAAGGCGGGATGGACTGGAAGCTGGCGTGGACGGAACAAGCATTCGCTGCGGGCAATACCGAGGTGTTGCGACTGCTGCTGCGCTATCCTGCGCAGATGAACGAGAGCAAACCTTGCAGACAGTTTATGAGTACGCTCAGTCATGCCATGTCGAATGGGGCGTCACTCACTTCCTTGCACAAAAGCTACCTGCAAAGTTTTTGTTCGGTTCCGGCGGTTATCGCGCGTCAGCAGTATGATCTGGAACAGGCTCAGCGGCGCGCTCGTGCAGAGCCCAGCCCGGAGAATAAGAAGTGGCAAAAAATTCATACTGAACTCTACGATGCGATTAACTAACGGCCTGAGGAGTCAGGCCGTTAGCGGCTAAGGTTCGCCATACAGACCGATGAGTCGGCGCACCACGCCGTTTGTCCAGCCAAAGCCGTCCTGCAACGGATATTCTCCGCCGCCGCCTTCGCGCGGCATGCCGTCGGCAATATGGTATTTTTCGATAAGTTTGTGGTGTTCCTGGTAAAAGAGATTCACCGTTTTCAACCAGTTACGGGCTATTTCATCGCCAAGATGGTCGTCGCCATACAGTTTGAAACCTTGAATAGCCATCCATTGCAGCGGTGCCCAGCCGTTGGGTTTATCCCACTGCTCACCGGTTTCATGTTCTGTGGCTAAAATGCCCCCTGGCGTTAGCAGGCGGCTGCGTACCGCATTGGCCAGCCGGTCGGCTTGTTCATGCGTTGCCATGCCGACATACAGCGGTACGATACTGGCGGCAGAGAAGAGGGCCATTTGTTCACGTCGCCAGTCATAATCGCGATAGCAGCCGTTTTCATCATCCCATAAGTAGCGATTCACCGCATCGCGCCGGTCATTGGCTTTCTGGCGAAACAGCGATTCAGCTTCTTTATCACCTTTCAGCGCCGAAATATTGGCGATGGTGCTCTCCAGCTTGTAGAGGAATGCGTTCAGGTCAATTGGGATGAATTGTGTCGTGCGTATGCTGGCAAGGCGACCTGCATCGCGTAGCCAGCGCGAGGAGTAATCCCATCCGGAGGCCGCGCCTGCACGCAAATCGCGATACACCTCATTGGGCGGTCGCCCCGAATGCTTGGCGGTCTCGACGTCTTCAAGCCACGATTCATCGCGCGGCGTATCACGATCGTCCCAATAGCGGTTGAGCAAGGATCCGTCCGACATTCTGATTACGTGGCGGTAGGCCTGGTTGAGCACCAGCGAATCGGCGCCATCCATCCAGAACGCGTACTCCATTTTTAGATGATCAAGATAACGGCGCGCACCACGTACGCCATCCTCTTCAAACAGTTCCACCATCAGCGCAAAGACTGGCGGCTGCGAGCGGCTCAGGTAGTACGTTCGATTACCATTTGGGATGTGACCATAGTTTTCGATCATCCAGGCAAAGTTATCCGCCATACATTTCAGCAGATCTTCGCGACCGCTCTCTGCCAGACCCAGCATGGTGAAATAGGAATCCCAGTAGTAGGTTTCGCTAAAACGTCCGCCGGGCACAATATATGACTGCGGTAACGGCAGCAGAGAGGACCAGGGAATGTGGTCCTGCGGTTCGCGCGTCAGCACTGGCCATAGTTGATCGATATGCTCTTTCAGCGAATTTGCCGGGTCAGAAACGTATTCGCTGGAGGGCGTTTCCGGGAGCCAGAAATGGTTATCAACAAAGCGCTTCAGGTCAAAGTCCCGATGGCGTTTGACCTTGCGATAGCGGATCAAAATGTCCAGCGGGTCCATTTTGGGCGCACAGTCGGGGAAGGTTTTGCTATCGGCAAACAGTTTCGACGACTGAACGTGTTCGAACAGCTCAAGGTAACGATCGGCCGGGGTTAAGGCATCTGAGGCGGGCAGCCCTTCAATCATCTCCGGCTCAGGCTCTGCCTCAATCATTTCATCCAGCTTTAACTCGCACGGATCCATTTCATAAAGCAGATCGATGTCGATCGTCAGTTCTTCAGAAGGGGCGTGGGGTAGTTTCTGGTTGAGCATAATGAGAAAGACCTCCGATGGACGTTGAAATAGTAAGGCTGTTGCCCGGTCGTCAGTTAAGCGTAGACATTCGCTTCGGTATTGGCTGAGTAAAGCGTGCGGTTGATCACGTTTTAGAGTCACGCGTTATTTAAAAAATTAAACTATCTCAATGATAATAATGAATAATTCAGAATCGTACGCGACCTTAAGATATTCCATTTTCAGAACATTCGATTGCAACGAGGTGTGAACGAAACCTGCTAATGGCTTAACGCTATAATAGGCACAGGCTATTCTATTGATAGTTCTCTTCCATGTAATTGCTTGATACTTATCAAAATAGTAATCCCCTCATTTCCTATGATGGTCAAGTCTGACAAAGACTGTGCATTAATTATTCTAATTTTTCTGGGTCACAATAACTCACAACGGTGAGGGTAAAATAATGAAAATCATTACCCGTCTTACCGCGATTGCCATAGCTGGCGTCGTGATTTGTTATTTTGGATTATCCGGTTATGTGTGGTATCACGATAATCAACGGAGCAAACAGGCTGATGTTCAGGCCTCTTCGCTGGAAGCAAATAATAAAGTTTTAGGATTCTTACGCGAAAAAGGATGCGATTATTGTCACACGCCTTCGGCTGAATTACCTTTCTATTCTTCTTTTCCTGTCGCTAAGCAGTTGATGAATTACGACATTCAACTGGGATACAAATCCTTCAATCTTGAGGCCGTTCGTGCGGCGCTGGTCGCGGATAAACCCGTTTCGCAAAGCGACCTGAATAAAATTGAATGGGTGATGCAGTACGACACCATGCCACCGACGCGTTATACCGCGATGCACTGGGCCGGTAAAGTGAGCGATGCGGAGCGCGAAGAAATTCTGGGCTGGATTGCGAAACAGCGTGAACAGTACTACGCCAGTAATGATACCGCCGCGCAGCATCGTAATGAACCCGTACAGCCAATACCAGAAAGCATCCCGACCGATGCCCGGAAGGTGGCGCTGGGCTTTACGCTTTATCACGATCCACGTATTTCCGGCGACAGCACGATCTCTTGCGCGCACTGTCATGCCCTGAATGCGGGTGGTGTGGATGGCCGGAAAACGTCAATTGGCGTAGGCGGAGCGGTTGGGCCGATCAACGCGCCAACGGTGTTTAACTCAGTCTTCAACGTGGAACAGTTCTGGGATGGTCGTGCGCCGACATTGCAGGCGCAGGCAGGTGGTCCGCCGTTGAACCCAATTGAAATGGCGTCTAAATCCTGGGATGAAATTATCCAGAAGCTGGATAAAGATCCGCTATTGAAGCAAGAATTTATTGCGGTTTATCCACAGGGGTTCAGTGGAGATAATATTACTGATGCGATTGCTGAGTTTGAGAAAACGCTGATTACGCCAAATTCGCCGTTTGATAAGTGGTTACGTGGTGATGAGGAGGCGTTAACGGCCCAGCAAAAACATGGCTATCAATTATTTAAAGAAAATAAGTGTGCGACCTGTCACGGAGGTATTATTTTAGGCGGACGCTCATTTGAACCATTAGGTTTGAAAAAGGACTTTAATTTCGGAGAAGTTACTGCCGCAGATATTGGCAGGATGAACGTGACCAATGAACTACGTGACAAACTTCGTCAGAAAGTTCCAGGATTACGTAACGTTGCGCTGACTGCGCCTTATTTCCATCGCGGTGATGTGCCAACGCTTGATGGCGCGGTTAAATTGATGCTGCGTTATCAGGTGGGTAAAGAACTGCCGCAGGAAGATATCGACGATATCGTGGCGTTCCTCGAAAGTTTGAATGGGGTTTATACGCCGTACATGCAGGGTAAATAATTATTGCCCCTATCCAGCCTGGCGCATTTTGCAGGCTGGATAATTCTCCTTTACCTGGCGGGTGTTTACCTCTGCTCGCCCACGAATATTTCCCATAATTCTTCTACCGCTCTGGACATTCTGCCTGCAGGTCGAAACAGTCGGATATCAATGGGTACCCATAACCCGCACTTCTGTGGAGCCGCTGCGGCGATCGTCCCGGCCTGAACGTCCGGAGCCGCCAGATTTTCCGGCAGCCAGGCAATGCCGTCCCCGGCTTTAACCATCGCCAGCAGCGTGGCGGCCAGATCGGCGGTGAAGGCGATGTCCATACCGCGTCGGGCATGATTCACCGGTGACGTATTCGAGAGGATCCTCCCCAGACCGGATTCTGCAGAGAAGGAGAGAAACGGAAACTTTTTGCCCCCCGTAGCCTGCCAGAGCGGCTGATGAGAGCGGGGATCGCATTTGGCGTAAGGTATTAACGTTTCTCGCCCAAGGCGGACGCTGAGATATTTCGTCTGATCAAGGTTGATGTGCATGTGAGGGTGGTAATAACACAGCAGGAACTGCGCATCCCCTTTTTCAATCATCCGTTCACAGGCGCTGAGCGTGTCTGACAGCAGGCGAAATGAGCCGAAACGGGCGATTTTTTCGTTATTACGCATCAGCGCCGGAAAAAATGAGAACGACAGGGAATGCGTTGCGGAGAAAATAACATCCGGTCGGGTATTTCCCGCCGCTTCGATGGTTTCATTTCTCAGGGTGTATAGCGCCCGGATCAGTTCGGGCACCTGAGCGACGAAAACTTCCCCCGCACGAGTCAGGCTGACGCCACGGCGGTTACGTTCAAAAATCGGCGTTCCAAGCCACTCTTCCAGCGAAACAATGCGCCGACTGAATGCGGGCTGCGTCACATATCGGGAAGCGGCTGCACGGGAGAAATTGAGTGACTGCGCCAGTGCAACGCAGTCTTCAAGCCAGGTGAGTTCCAGGTGATGCCGATTTTGCATTACAGCCAGCCTCTTTGGCATTAGATCAGTAAATAAGCACTGCTTAAGATGGAGAAATACAGGACGATGGCGTCCTTAAATGCTGCCTGAGTGCATTATGCCAATAATAAACCGGCATGAGTTATCACTTTTTACAGGCGCGTAAGTGCGAGCATAACTGACTAACAACCCGCCGGAGAAAACATGCGTATCCTCGATGTTGTAGAAATTACCAAACCCATCGCTTCCCCTATTCGTAACGCCTATATCGATTTCAGCAAGATGACGACCAGTCTGGTGGCCGTTGTGACTGACGTTGAGATAGAGGGCCGCCGCGTGGTGGGATACGGATTTAACTCTAATGGCCGTTACGGCCAAGGGGGATTGATCCGCGAACGCTTCCGTAACCGCATTCTGGACGCTAACCCGGAAAGTTTGTTGAATGCCGAAGGCGATAACCTGGATCCGCATAAAATCTGGGACGTCATGATGAGTAATGAGAAGCCGGGGGGCCATGGTGAGCGTTCGGTGGCTGTGGGTACGCTGGATATGGCTATCTGGGATGCCGTTGCCAAAATTGCCAACAAGCCGTTGTTCCGTCTGCTGGCTGAGATGAAGGGTGTTGAGGCGAATCCACGCGTCTTTGTCTACGCGGCGGGGGGTTACTATTATCCGGGTAAAGACCTGAGCGCGCTGCGTCAGGAAATGCGGGGCTACCTGAACCGCGGCTACAACGTGGTTAAAATGAAAATCGGCGGCGCATCGTTGGAAGAGGACCGTCGCCGTATCGAAGCTGTGTTGACTGAAATTGGCGATGAAGCGCGTCTTGCCGTTGATGCCAATGGACGCTTTGATCTGGAAACCAGTATTGCCTATGCCAAAATGCTACGAGATTATCCATTGTTCTGGTACGAAGAAGCTGGCGACCCGCTGGATTATTCTCTCCAGGCCGCGCTGTCAGAATTTTACCCAGGCGCGATGGCGACAGGTGAAAACCTCTTTTCTCATCAGGATGCGCGCAACCTGCTGCGCTACGGCGGCATGCGCCCGGATCGCGACTACCTGCAATTTGACTGTGCGCTTTCCTACGGTCTGGTCGAATATCTGCGTACCCTCGACGTACTGGCGCAGTTTGGCTGGTCCCCATCACGCTGCATACCGCATGGCGGTCATCAGATGTCGCTGAACATTGCGGCGGGTCTTGGTCTTGGTGGGAATGAAAGTTATCCGGATCTGTTCCAACCGTACGGCGGTTTCCCGGATTCAGTTAAGGTGGAAGAGGGTCATATCGTCATGCCAGAGCTGCCGGGCATAGGGTTTGAAGGTAAATCTGACCTGATTAAAGAGATGCGCGCGTTGGCCGAATAGCACTGGCGGCGGTAAGATAACGCCCCTCTGGTTGCCGGAGGGGCGCGTGTTAAGTGAATAGCGTCTACACGTGGGCAATTAGCGCATAGTACTGTAATAGTCTGTCCATTTTAATGGTATGCATCATTAACATGGGGCTATTTAAGAACCAATTTAATCACAGCGCTCGTTTCAGCGATGATGAGGCATGCGTTTAGCGAGCAGTGTTCTTTGATATGATTTCAATTATATATTCTGGCCGGGCTGATTCATAGCTTTAAGATAGTGCTCATATAATGAAATAAAGATGTTATCAATCAGCACTAGCATAGAAAAGTAAATGAAATAATTTTCATATTGATAATTTTCGTTTAATAAAGTTTTTAAAGTTGGAAGGTTTTGTTGATATGAAAGAGTGTTATGAGCGACTCTGTTTCGGTGTTTATATAAATAGTCGTACATATCGACAAGATCTTTCTCACTACCCTTCCCGATGTTCTTTTTATTGATAAAAAGATTTTCTTTGTTAGCGAAATATTTTTCGGTAATATTAGACCAAAGAGACTCGTACTCAAGGTAATGCTTTTTAGCCCAAATTAATAAATTTGTGTTTTCAAAAGAACTTATTATTGCATGATTCGTGTTTTGTAATATTAGACTATTCTCTATCAAGCCGTCTTCGAATCTTAATTCACTGTGTTTTTCTATTTGTTTAACTAAATCTTTGTAAATCTCTTTTTTTTCTTGATAGTTTGAACATTCGCCAAAAGGATTCAAACTGAATCTTTGATATCTATATTCATAATCATTCGTGGCAAGTTCCCAGCAGATGCATTTCATTTTTTGTTCTTGAGCGCCTGTCATCTTAAGTAAAGCTGACTGCATTACATAATCACATAACGGATAGGTCTCTACACCTGAACCTATACCAATACATGCAGAGGTTACATCTACGAGTATATCTTCTATAGGGGATAATATAAATTTATTATGATTCATTGGTTGTATGTACCCCATAGATAGCAATAGAATCTGATATTCTCTTTCTAAGATGGCCTAAGTTGTTAGGGCTTTTTAAATGAGAACTGTCCAACTTATATTCGGCTATTTTATTTTCCAACTTTTCAAGTATACTCTCCTTTTTTGATGTATCAATCTGTTTCTTTTCGAAAAGAATGTGATAAATAATACCAAAAAGGTAAGTATCCAGTTCAATAATGGATGTGTATTTTTTCAGTAAATCCATCTCAGTCAACGTTTTTTCTAGATTATCTAAGTGAACTTTATATTTTTTATCTGGAAAAACACTCAAGAAACTTCCAAATATATCGGAATCCTTCCCGTTTATTGCAAAGAAAATATATTCTTCGTATAGCTTCTCCATTTTCTGCTTGTAGCCACGAGCTATCTTCCAACTATCTCCATCAATATAATATTGTGATAAAAGTGCTAGATATCGAATGAAATCGGCTTTTGATTCACTACTAATAAGTTTGATTATAATTTTTTTAGAAAAATCAGGATCAAATAACCCAACCAATTCTTGGTCTAGAAAGTATAAAGAAGCTCTACTTTCTTGTGGTAATAACGGTTCACCTTGAATATTTATGTTTCTAAATACTGATGAGTAATAACTTTGTTGTGTCTTTTCATCCGATGTTTGAGGAACTAAGTATGAAAACCCAAGGAAATTACTATCTAAGAACTCATCAGTTATGTTCAGATTAGTGTGTTTATAGTTTCCTGGCTGAATGTTACGTAAAATCTCTACTTTGGTTGTTCCCTTTTCAACTAAACTTTTGAAGTTCCACTCTAGAATGTTGTCATAAAGTTCGTCGTTATTGTCATCATCGTTATCGTTGGCAAAAGAATCAACTTTTAATTTATAATTTGCGGCATCAGGGTAGAGACCTAAATATGCCAGTAAAATACTTGTTACCCTCTGTTGGCCATCTAATAGTAAGTTTTTATTACTGTCTCTAAATTTGAAGGCGCCAATAGTTACAGGAGGAACAAACTGCTTTTTTGTAAATGTTTCAATGAGCGTTTCGACCTTCTTCTCATTCCAAACGAAATAACGTTGATAGTCAGGTAAAACAATATTTTTCTTTAACACTAAGTCAATCCAGTGACGTAGTGAGTATTCTCCGTAATATACTCTATTTTCCATTTTCACTAACTCCCAGTTTTTCAATGATTTTCTAATCTTTCCCTGTAATGGTCAACTAAAATTGATCACTTCTTTGGAGTACTAGAAACTCGCTTTGATATTATCTAACATTATGATTTAGTGAATGTTTTCTTTCTTGTGATCACCGCCATTATGACTGGTGACAAGGGTAGATAAGGTGTTCAGGCACACGAAGATGCCAACCAAAGCTGGTTTAAGCAATATGACGAAATCAGAGCTTAAATTTGCCAAAGAGAAAGATATCTTCCTGGCTACTAGCACTACTGAATCTCGTTATCGATGAGCTTGTGCTAGTGAGATTTGGGGCATAAACGCGTTAGAAGAGGCAGTATATCGATGAGTTAAATAAAGGCCAGGGAACGATGCTCTGGCCTCTCAGCTTTTCTACAGTACGAACGCGTGTAGGTGGGTTTTTGACATTAACCCCTCATAGTGACGAATTCTTCTGCCGCCGTTGGGTGAATCGCAACGGTGTTATCGAAGTCTTTCTTAGTCGCGCCCATTTTCAGCGCCACCGCGAAGCCTTGCAGCATTTCGTCCATGCCAAAACCGATGCCATGAATACCAACAATCTTCTCTTCCGGACCCACGCAAACCAGCTTCATGCGGCACGGCTGGCGGTGTGAAGTCACGGCTGTGTACATCGCGGTAAACGAGGATTTATACACTTTCACCTGGTCATCGCCGTGCTGTTCGCGAGCCTGCTGCTCGGTCAAGCCCACGGTGCCAATCGGCGGGTGGCTGAAGACCACGGTCGGGATGTTGTTGTAGTCCAGATGCTCGTCCGGCTTGTTGTTAAACAGACGCTCGGACAGACGACGGCCCGCGGCAACGGCAACCGGCGTCAGCTCAACGGCACCGGTGTTATCGCCAACGGCATAAATCCCCGGTACGCTGGTGTTTTGGTATTTATCAACGACGATGTAGCCTTTTTCGTTGGTTTTCACGCCAGTCGCCGCCAGGTTGAAGTTGTCGGTAGCAGGTTCACGACCAATTGCCCAAATCAGGCAATCTACCGTTTCGCTACGACCATCTTCCAGTTGCAGAGTCAGACTGCCGTCGGCGTTTTTAATGACCGCTTGCGGAATCGCATGAGTATGCAGGGTTGGACCTTCGGTGTTCATCACCTCGACCAGCGTCTCGACGATCATCGGATCAAAGCTGCGCAGCGGCGCGTGTTTACGCACGAACAGGTGAGTTTCTGCGCCCAGGCCGTTAATTACGCCTGCCAGTTCAACGGCGATATAGCCTGCCCCAACAACGGCTACACGTTTTGGCAGCGCTGGCAGCTCAAAGAAGCCATCGGAGTCGATCCCGTATTCCACGCCAGGAATGTTCGGATGGCTCGGGCGCCCGCCGGTGGCGATCAAAATATGATCGGCAGTAATGGTTTCACCGTTCACTTCTATGGTTTTGGCATCAACGAAGCGGGCAAAGCCTTTAATCACATCAACGTTATTTTTACCCAGCACGTTATCGTACGAGGTATGAATGCGATCGATATAGGCGGTACGTGTGGCGATCAGCTTATCCCAGTCGAACTTATTAATGGTGGTATCGAAACCGTAATCCGGGCCGTACATATGAATCGCTTCACGGATTTGTGCGGCATGCCACATCACTTTTTTCGGTACGCAGCCAACGTTAACGCAGGTGCCACCTAACTCTTTGGCTTCAATCAGTGCGCATTTCTGGCCGTACATTGCCGCACGGTTAATGGAGGCAATACCGCCGCTGCCGCCGCCAATAGCGATGTAATCATAGTGCTTGGTCATGACCGCTCCTTCATGTTCATTGTAGGGCGGAGAAGCGTTACGCCATCCGCCAAAATATTCGCGATTGTATACCTGAAATTAAAAGGTTCCACCGATGGCTGCGATTACTCCGGCACGATCCAGCTTACGGAAGTGTGTCCGGTTCCAGCGGGAACCAGCTTGCTATGTAGCCACGGCAGGACGTTGTTCATCTGCTGCTCCAGCTTCCACGGCGGGTTAATCACAATCATGCCGGACGCCGTCATGCCGCGCTGATCGCTGTCCGGGCGCACCGCCAGCTCAATTTGCAGAATTTTGCGGATACCGGTGTCTTCCAGATCGTGGATCATGCGCTTGATTTGCTGGCGCAGAACCACCGGATACCACAGCGCATAGGTGCCCGTTGCGAAGCGCTTGTAGCCTTCGTTAATGCCGGACACTACCGCCTGGTAGTCGGTTTTGATTTCGTATGGCGGATCGATAAGGATCAGTCCGCGGCGGGAAACCGGCGGTAATTTTGCTTTTAGCTGCTGATAACCGTCGGCTTTGGCTACGCGTGCGCGTTCATCTTTTTGAAATTCGCCGCGCAGCAAAGGAAAGTCACTCGGGTGCAGCTCGGTTAATTGCAGGCTGTCCTGTTCGCGCAGCAGCTGACGTGCAATTAACGGGGAGCCTGGGTAGTAGCGCAACTGGCCGCTACGGTTGAAATGCTGCACCACGGAAATATAGGGTTCAAGTTCAGCAGGCAAATCGTCCTGCTGCCAGATACGGGCAATACCTTCCAGGTATTCACCGGTACGTTCGGCATGCTCACTGCTCAGCTGATAACGGCCTGCGCCAGCATGGGTGTCCAGATAGAGAAACGGTTTTTCTTTCTCTTTGAGCGATTCAATGATCAGGCTCTGAACGGTGTGTTTAAGGACGTCGGCGTGGTTGCCTGCGTGATAACTGTGGCGATAGCTGAGCATGGGTAATGAAATTCCGCTGAAATGACGATTTTCGACAGTTTACAGCAGATCGGCACAGATTACCCGTAGGCCCGGTAAGCGTAGCACCACCGGGCGTCTTTCCGTCACGGTGAGCATTGAAATCCTCTACACTTAACCCCATTGTACAAATTAATATGCACAGCGCCGGATACGCGCTTCATTCACTCTTTTCAACAGGACCGCGCTAATGACCAATCCATTGCTGACTCCCTTCGAACTGCCGCCGTTTTCTAAAATTCAGCCCGAACATGTTGTGCCAGCCGTTACTAAGGCGCTGAACGATTGTCGCGAAAACGTTGGGCGAGTCGTTGCGCAGGGCGCGCCGTACACTTGGGAAAATCTCTGCCAGCCGCTTGCGGAAGTAGACGATGTGCTGGGGCGTATTTTCTCTCCGGTCAGCCACCTGAACTCGGTGAAAAACAGCCCGGAACTGCGTGAAGCCTACGAGCAGACGCTGCCGCTGCTCTCCGAGTACAGCACCTGGGTTGGGCAACATGAAGGTCTGTACAAAGCGTACCGCGACCTGCGTGATGGCGACCATTACGCCACCCTGAACACTGCACAGAAAAAAGCGGTCGATAACGCGCTGCGCGATTTTGAACTGTCCGGTATCGGCCTGCCGAAAGAGAAACAACAGCGCTACGGCGAAATCGCCACCCGTTTGTCTGAGCTGGGTAACCAGTACAGCAACAACGTGCTCGATGCCACCATGGGCTGGACCAGGCTGGTGACCGACGAAGCGGAGCTTGCCGGAATGCCGGAAAGCGCCCTGGCGGCGGCGAAAGCCCAGGCTGAAGCCAAAGAGCAGGAAGGCTACCTGCTGACCCTGGATATCCCAAGCTACCTGCCGGTAATGACCTACTGCGACAACCAGGCTCTGCGTGAAGAGCTGTATCGCGCCTACTCCACCCGCGCCTCCGATCAGGGGCCGAACGCGGGCAAGTGGGACAACACCCCGGTAATGGAAGAGATCCTCGCGCTGCGTCACGAACTGGCACAACTGCTGGGCTTCGAAAGCTACGCCTTTAAATCTCTGGCCACCAAAATGGCGGAAAACCCGCAGCAGGTGCTCGACTTCCTGACCGATCTGGCCAAACGCGCCCGTCCGCAGGGTGAAAAAGAGCTGGCCCAGCTGCGTGCCTTTGCCAAAGCAGAATTTGGCGTTGATGAGCTGCAGCCGTGGGATATCGCTTACTACAGCGAGAAACAAAAACAGCATCTGTACAGCATCAGTGACGAACAGCTGCGCCCGTACTTCCCGGAAAACAAAGCCGTTAACGGCCTGTTTGAAGTGGTGAAACGTATTTACGGCATTACCGCCAAAGAGCGTACCGACGTTGACGTCTGGAACCCGGAAGTGCGCTTCTTCGAACTGTATGATGAAAGCAACGAACTGCGCGGCAGCTTCTACCTTGACCTGTACGCCCGTGAACACAAACGCGGCGGGGCGTGGATGGACGACTGCGTTGGCCAGATGCGTAAAACCGACGGCACGCTGCAAAAACCGGTCGCCTATCTGACCTGTAACTTTAACCGTCCGGTGAACGGCAAACCGGCGCTGTTTACCCACGACGAAGTGATCACCCTGTTCCACGAGTTCGGTCACGGCCTGCACCATATGCTGACCCGCATCGAAACCGCCGGGGTGTCCGGTATTAACGGCGTGCCGTGGGATGCGGTCGAACTGCCGAGCCAGTTTATGGAAAACTGGTGCTGGGAGCCGGAAGCGCTGGCGTTTATCTCCGGTCACTATGAGACCGGCGAACCGCTGCCGAAGGAACTGCTGGATAAAATGCTGGCGGCGAAAAACTACCAGGCCGCGCTGTTTATTCTGCGTCAGCTGGAGTTCGGCCTGTTCGACTTCCGCCTGCACGCGCAGTACAACCCGGAGCAGGGGGCGAAGGTCCTTGAGACGCTGGCCGAAATTAAGAAACAGGTCGCCGTGGTGCCTGGCCCAACCTGGGGCCGCTTCCCGCACGCCTTCAGCCACATTTTTGCCGGTGGCTATGCGGCGGGATACTACAGCTACCTGTGGGCCGACGTGCTGGCGGCAGACGCATTCTCCCGCTTCGAAGAAGAAGGCATCTTCAACCGCGAAACCGGTCAGTCATTCCTCGATAGCATCCTGACCCGTGGTGGTTCGGAAGAGCCGATGACGCTGTTCAAACGCTTCCGCGGCCGTGAACCTCAGCTCGATGCCATGCTGGCGCATTACGGCATCAAGGGCTGATTGTTCGCGTGAAAATTTGTTTATTGGATGAAACGGGCGCCGGAGACGGCGCCTTATCTGTTCTGGCCGCCCGCTGGGGGCTGGAGCATGATGAAGACAACCTGATGGCGCTGGTGATGACGCCGGAACATCTGGAATTGCGCAAGCGAGACGAACCGAAACTCGGCGGCATCTTCGTCGATTTTGTCGGCGGTGCCATGGCGCACCGACGTAAATTCGGCGGCGGTCGTGGTGAAGCGGTGGCGAAAGCCGTCGGCATCAAAGGCGATTATCTGCCGGACGTGGTTGATGCCACCGCCGGGCTGGGGCGCGATGCGTTTGTGCTGGCCTCCGTCGGCTGCCGTGTGCGGATGCTGGAACGCAATCCGGTGGTCGCCGCGTTACTCGATGACGGCCTGGCGCGCGGCTATGCCGATGCGGAAATTGGCCCGTGGTTGCAGGAACGTTTACAGCTGATTCACGCCTCAAGCCTGACGGCGTTAACCGATATTACCCCACGCCCACAGGTGGTCTATCTCGACCCGATGTTCCCGCACAAGCAGAAAAGCGCGCTGGTGAAAAAAGAGATGCGCGTGTTTCAGTCGCTGGTGGGGCCGGATCTGGATGCTGACGGTTTGCTGGAACCGGCGCGTCAGTTGGCAACCAAACGTGTGGTGGTGAAGCGCCCGGACTACGCGCCGCCGCTGGCTGACGTGGCCACGCCTAACGCGGTGGTGACCAAAGGGCATCGGTTTGATATTTATGCCGGAACCCCTCTGACGGAGTAACGGATTGCCCGATGGCGCTACACTAGCTTATCGGGCCTACTATTCTCAATTATTTGTAGGCCGGATAAGGCGGTAGCCGCATCCGGCATTACGGCTTAAACAAACGGCGCCAGCGGGTCCGCAATCTCAAACGCCGCTTCGCGCTCCGCCTTCGGCGGGTAAATCAGCTCGCTGACAATCGATAACTTCAGCTTTTTCGCCTCTTCACGCGTCAGCTTCACCTGCTGCTCCCATCCTTCGGTGTATACCGCCCCCCACGCGCCGAGATCCAGACAGGTGACATACATCTCCTGACGATACGGCAGCGGCGCGACGTTCAGCAGACTCGCCGCCGCATTATTACCGGCAAATTTCCCCAGCAGAATGGCGTGCTGGCAGGTCATCAGCGCATGATTGCCTTTGTCATCGGTAGCCGCATAGGCGACGTCGCCGGTGGCGTAGATATCCTCATGACCCAGCACCTGGAGGTTCTTGTTCACATGCAGGCGTCCCTGACGATCGCGTGGGGCGTTAATCTGTGCGGTCAGGTCGCTCGCCTGGACGCCGACGGTCCAGATCACCGTTTGTGAAGCGATAACCTGCCCATCTTTCAGCGTTACGCCAGCCGCGTCGACGCTCTCTACTTCCGCGTTGACCAGCCACTCCACTCCCAGCTCGGCGGAAGCGTCGATAATCACATCGCGCAGCGCCTGACTCCAGCGTCCGCCCGGTTGTGCACTGCGTTCAACTACGACTACTCTGGTCTTAGCATCAGCCCCTAAAATGTTGCGCAGACGGCTGGGTAATTCCAGCGCCATTTCAATTCCGGTAAAGCCGCCGCCGCAAACCACCACGGTATTGCGCGCCTCGCTTTCCGGCTGTAAGGCCAGATCTTTAATGTGCTGCTCAAGCACTGCCGCGCTCTCCAGTTGGTCGAGATCAAAGGCGTGTTCGGCGGCACCGGAAACGGCGTCGCGGTTAACGTGGCTGCCGCTGGCTAGTACCAGGCGATCATAGCGATGCAGATGGTTTTCGCCGTTGGTGTCTTGCCAGCTAACTTCGTGGGATCCGGGTAGAATCTGTTCTACATGCCCTTGTAAAAAGCGTATGCCGGTGACGTCGAACAGCGGCTGTAGCGGAGCGACCAACGTTTGAACGGCATTTTCATAAAAGCGTGGACGCACGCGCAGCTCGGGCTGAGGTGCAATCACAGTAATATCAATATGTTGCTGGTTTTTATCCGCTAAACGCGCGGCGCTCAGCGCTGCCCACATCCCGGCAAAGCCGGCGCCCACGATCAGCATTTGTTTTTGCATGATGCTTATCTCACTGGTGACTCCGATTTATTTACTCGGATTTTATTTGTCGTAGTTAAAGATTGCAATGAGATTTGGATCCTGTCGCGGATCGAGTCCGGTGATTTGTTATTATCTCTATGATAAATATAGTTTTAAATTTTAATCTATTTGCAGGTGTTATCCGGTATCTGGAATGCGTGATGCGAAAAAGCTACAATATACTCAGATTCATTTTGGCTGAGATAAGAGCATGGCATTTTACAGTTCCGGGGTTGAGTACGGCATCCATAGCCTGATGTGTATGGTGGACAGCAAAGGCGACGCACGCGATATGAGCGTGCGCGAAATCGCCGAGCTGCAGCGCGTGCCCTATGACTATCTGGCCAAAATCTTTACCCGCCTGTCGAAGGCCGGGCTGGTACGGAGCAGCGAAGGGAAGGGCGGCGGTTTCCAGCTGGCGAAACCGGCGGAGGAGATCACCGTGCTGGACGTTGCCAACGCCATTGACGGCGATAAACGCATATTTGAGTGCCGCGAGATCCGTCAGCGGCTGGCGGTATTTGAGGAGCATCCACCAGAGTGGGCCTGTGAAGGCATTTGCGGTGTGCGTTCGGTAATGGACATGGCCCAGCAGCGAATGGAAGAAGCGCTCGGCCAGCATACGATTCTGGACCTGGCGCGCAAAATGTACCGAAAAGCACCGGACACCTTTGTGGTGGAAGTGCAGGAGTGGATAGACGCGCGCAAAGGGTAGTGAGTGAAAATGCCCGATAGCGCAAGGCAATCGGGCGGTATCTCAGGCTATTTTGAAAAGATTGACCATCTCCGGGTTGCGCTCTATAACGCGGAGAACCTTTAAATAGGTTCCCGTAGGAATACGCCTTTTTTGTTCCCATGCCTGGATCAAAGAGGATGAAACACCTATCGCCTGTGCAAATTCATCCTGCTTCATTTTAGCTTGTTTACGAATGGCTTTGACGTCCGGAAGTTCATATCGGGTGACCTGGGCGGCAGCTTTACGGCCCTGGCTAATTTCAACGGCCTCGCTTGCCGATTCCATCAGTTCTTTAAAGAAATCATTCATAACGAGCTCTCTTTCAATTGGTGAATGATGGCCTTGAGTGCGTTTTTTTCCTCGCCGCTCAGGCTGTCTTTCCTGCTTTTAGGATAAGCCATGAAAAGCCAGATACGCCCTTCGCCATTTTGAAAATAGTAAATACTGCGAATCCCACCACTTTTGCCTTTGTTGGTACTTTCAGGTGCGAAGCGGACCTTCCTGCAACCGCCTGTACCCTGAATTAAATCTCCCTCCAAGGGATTTATAATGAGCATTTCCTGAAATACTCGGTACTCATCCTCGGTGAGTAGTGCCTTCCGTTGGCGTGAGAAGACTGAAGTCTCAATAAACTCAATATAGTTCATGGTCATGTCCGTCCATGATGACCTGGTTGTACAAACTATACTCTTACAGGGTGGGACTTGAAAGGCAAAAAAACCGCGATATGACTCGCGGTTAATGTTAAAAAATAAGCTTACTTGCTGCTATCTGGCGTATTAATCATGCGGTTCAGCCATGGCACCATAATCGCCATCACTACCGTTACCGCCAGCGTCACCAGGCCTATCTTACTGAAGACATTGGTATAGATAGGCAGCGTTTGCAGTGGGTCGGTGATGTTTTCCGGTACTGCGGTGAACGTCGCGACATAACCTCCCATCAGGAAAGCAGCGGCCTGGGTCAGGAACCACATCCCAAGAATGAAGCCCATCAGGTGCTGCGGTACCAACGCGGCGACCATCGCCAGTCCCAGGGCGCTTATCAGCAGTTCACCCAGACTCTGGAACAGATACACCAGCACGATAAACCACGGCGACGTCAGTCCCTGCGCATCGGCAAACCACATTCCGGCAGCAGCAGCGGTCAGGAAACCCAGCGAGCACAGGAACATACCGAGCGTAAACTTCATCGGCATGGTCAGATCTTTGCCTTTGTTTCCCAGACGGGTATAAATTGCGGCCAGCACCGGACTTGCCACTACCACCCAGAACGGGTTCAGCGCCTGGAAGCTTACCGGGTTGATGGCGAAACCAAGAATTTCATGGTGCACGTTGTTGATAGCAAAGAAGTTAAGTGACGTTGGCATCTGTGCGTACAGCACATAGAACACTACCGCTTCCAGCATCAGGATAAAAGCCACGAACATTTTGTTACGCCCGGTTTTATCCAGTTTGAAGGCCTGACGGAAGAAGATGATCGTCACGGCAATCGACAGGACGATCAGCACCAGGTTGGCAATCTTCACGTTGTGCATCAGCCAGGCGCAGATAAATACCGTCACTACCGTACCGGCCAGCACGCAGAATAGATTACGGAAATTCAGCGGCTTATGATCTGGCTCAGAACCGATATTCTTCACCATCCCACGGCAGGCAAAGTAGACCAGCAGTGCGACGATAAGCCCGGCCCCGCACAGGTTGTAGGTCACCGCGTAGCCAAACTTATCGGCAATCACCGGCGCCAGCGACAGCGACAGCAGCGAACCGATGTTAATCGACATATAAAACAGGGTGAAAGCGCCATCCAGTCGGGCGTCTTTCGGTGGATAGCATTTTGACAGCAGGCTTGCCGGGTTGGCTTTAAACAGCCCGTTACCCACGGCAATGGTACCCAAAGCAATAAAGATCAGATCGGGCTTGAGTAGCGACATCCCGGTCATGAAGTAGCCGATCGCCAGCACAATCGCACCGAGTACCAGCGTGCGCTTGGTCCCTAACAGGTGGTCGCCGACGTAGCCGCCGATCGATATTAGGCCGTAGACCAGTGCGGCAAAAGCACCAAAGGTGACGAATGCCTGTTCCTGAGAAAAACCGAGTTGCTTAACAAAAAATACCGCCAGGATGCCCTGAACGCCGTAATAGCCAAATCGTTCCCATAATTCCACAAAGAAGATCATGAAGAACGGACGAGGTTGCTGCAGCAAGCCCGTAGGTGCAGTTTTATTCATATTCCATCGCCTTTCAAAGCCATCCCGAAAAGTATGAACGCGTATGCTTAAACGCGCCGAAAAAGTCTTGTTTTGTTATAGACTGCGGCGATTAGCCGTGCGGGTAGAGTATTATACAGATAGTTTTCGATCCAATTAGTTGATCACACTAATTATGATTTATTTGTTGGCTTGATGTACTAATTGTGTCCGGATGATAAAAACAAAAACGCCCGCGCGAGCGGGCGTTTACAGGCTTTACTGTTTGCAGCGGGCCGGGTTATCTCCCAGCGGCAAGCATTTTATGCTTCTTCGTCGTCACGTAACGGAACAATCAGCATGTCGACGTGGACGGTGTTGATCAGTTGACGTGCGGAGGACATCAGTTTGCTCCAGAAATCCTGGTGGTGACCACAAACGACCAGATCCATGTCGTATTTTTTGATGGCATCAACCAGAACCTGGCCCAGGTCGCCGCTACCGCTCAGGGTTTCGGTGATAGGGTAGCCTGCGTTGGTGGACAGCTCGGTTAACGCGTGGTGGGTTTCTTCAGAAATACGTTTCTGCATGTCGCCCAGATTCACGTCGATTAGCCCGGTGTACAGGTCGGAATAGTTTACGTCAACGTGGATAAGGGAGACTTTAGCATTGTAAGGCCGCGCCATGGAGACCGCTTTTTCAACCAGAACTTTGCTTTCCGGAGAAAGATCAACCGCGATAAGAATGTGTTTATAAGCCATAGTGTTACTCCTTCCATAAGTTGTCGATGACTAGCCTGCTGGCGTTTATCTGCCGCCGCGTCATTCGCGTCCTGCGAACCTTATGCGCGGGGCTAGCCCAGTCGTAAAAACGTATCATATAAGGACTATCCTTACATTATAGCGACCAGGATAATCCGTCAATCCGCCTTGCTTGCCAAGCAGTTAAACAAATTTTTTAGTTAATTGCATTGATAGCGATTAACCTTCTGGCAAAAAAATTAACTAATCTCCTACACTATTTAGAGAGGCGCTCGGATGCGTGATACTAACACGAGCGGTTTCGGTAGCACTCTTCACTGAATGATTGGTAGGGTATCGGGGAGCGGTAGTCCCGGAAAGGAGTTCCGTGGGCGGGTCGCCGGGGAGGAGATATGATAAGCACCATTGCGTTGTTCTGGGCTTTGTGTGTCGTTTGCATTGTTAATATGGCGCGCTATTTTTCTTCGTTACGCGCACTGTTAGTGGTACTTCGTGGTTGCGATCCATTACTTTACCAGTATGTCGATGGTGGGGGATTTTTTACCTCGCATGGGCAACCCAACAAGCAGATGCGTCTGGTGTGGTATATCTACGCTCAGCGTTACCGCGATCATCATGATGATGAATTTATACGCCGCTGTGAGCGGGTTCGCGGTCAGTTCATTCTTACCAGCGCGTTATGCGGACTGGTGCTTATCAGCATGGTTGCGCTGATTATCTGGCACTGATTACCAACAACAGATACAAAAAAAGCGGGTCAGTTTCCTGACCCGCTTTTTTACCGTGCATCCGCTTAGATAAGCTTCAGGGAGAGCCAGTACAGCACCCCGGAAAGAATAATCGCCGCCGGCAGGGTGAAGACCCAGGCCATCAGAATGCTGGTTACCGTTTTACGCTGTAAACCGCCGCCATCAACAACCATCGTTCCCGCAACGGAAGAGGAGAGAACGTGGGTGGTGGAAACGGGCATACCGGTGTAGCTGGCGAGACCGATAGAGACTGCAGCGGTCATCTGCGCCGACATCCCCTGGGCATAGGTCATGCCTTTCTTACCGATTTTCTCACCAATGGTGGTGGCTACGCGACGCCAGCCAATCATCGTACCAATACCCAGCGCCAGTGCGACGGCCATAATGATCCAGATAGGCGCGTACTCAATGGTGCTCAGCATGTCAGCTTTCAGTTTTTTCAGCAGACGTTGATCGTCGGCGCTTACGCCAGGCAATTTCACCACTTTATCTGTAGTATCAGAGATACACAGCATAATACGGCGCAGCTGACCACGCTGTTCAACGCTTAACTTGTCGTAGGTTTCCAGATTCGCCAGCATACCTTTCGCACGCTCAAGCGCGTTGATGGTATTCGCCGGGTGGCAATGGAACTCTGTCGATGTCGTTGTGACCGTTTCCGTCGGGGACGGAATCAGCTGGTCAACGCCAGTCGCCTGCTTGAGCAGGTCCGGGCGTTGCTGGAAGAAGACTTCGACGTTATTGATAGCATCGCGGGTACGGGTAATTTCGTAACCGGAAGCATTCATATTCACTACGAAGCCCGCAGGCGCTACGCCAATCAGCACCAGCATCACCAGACCAATGCCTTTCTGACCATCGTTCGCGCCGTGAGAAAACGCCACGCCGATAGCGGAGAGGATCAGGGCAATACGCGTCCAGAACGGCGGCTTTTTCTTGCCGTCTTTCTTTTCACGTTCTGCTGGGGTCAGGTGGATACGGGCACGTTTTTTCGTACCACTCCAGTAGCGACGCAGAATGAAAATAAGACCGCCAGCAACCACCAGGCCGACAATCGGCGAGATGATAAGCGAGGCAAAAATCCCCATCACTTTCGGGATGTTAAGTGCGTCCACCACTGAGGTGCCGTTCATCAACGCATTGGTTAAACCAATACCGATAATCGCGCCAATCAGCGTGTGGGAGCTGGATGCAGGTAAACCAAAGTACCAGGTACCCAGGTTCCAGATAATTGCCGCCAGTAGCATGGAGAACACCATGGCGAGGCCATGTGATGATCCCATATTTAGCAGCAGATCCGTTGGCAGCATATGCACGATGGCATACGCCACACTGAGACCACCCAGCAAAACACCAAAGAAGTTGAACAACGCAGCCATGACCACCGCCAATTGCGAACGCATTGCACGGGTATAGATCACGGTTGCGACAGCATTGGCTGTGTCATGGAAGCCGTTAATTGCTTCATAGAACAGCACGAAAGCCAGAGCAAGCAATAGTAAAAGCCCGGTATGTAAATCCAGGCCAGCAAACAAATGTAGCATAGGACGTTACGCCATTTTGAGGACATGAACGCGGCGCATTATCAGTGACTTTGGCGGCGCGGGCAAAGTGAAATATAGAGTTTTTTTGATTTGTCTCCTGCTTTGTTTTACACCACTAAAGAATTATCCTATATATTTCAGATAAATACCCTTTATCGGTAGTTTGGCGCTGGTGCGACCACTGAGGAATCTTTACAATTCACCTCCGCTTTTTAGAGAGGATCGCAACGTGGAAAGGTTTGATACCGTTATTATAGGCGCTGGCGCAGCGGGTATGTTTTGTGCCGCGCAGGCAGGACAAGCAGGTAGTCGTGTGCTGCTGATTGATAATGGTAAAAAGCCGGGACGCAAGATCCTCATGTCTGGCGGGGGCCGCTGCAACTTTACCAACCTTTATGTCGAACCTGCCGCGTATTTGAGTCAAAACCCGCATTTTTGCAAATCGGCGCTGGCGCGTTACACGCAGTGGGATTTTATCGATCTGGTGGGCAAGCACGGTATCGCCTGGCACGAAAAAACGTTGGGTCAGCTGTTCTGCGACGATTCTGCCCAGCAAATTGTCGATATGCTGGTGGACGAGTGTGAAAAAGGTAACGTAACTATGCGGTTACGGAGCGAAGTCCTCAGCGTTGAGCGGGAGGGTGAAGATTTCATCCTGGCGCTGAACGGGATGACTGTCGGCACGAAAAAACTGGTTATCGCCTCTGGTGGTCTTTCGATGCCGGGTCTGGGCGCGACGCCGTTTGGCTATAAAATTGCCGAACAATTCGGTCTAAACGTGTTGCCGACGCGCGCAGGTCTGGTGCCCTTTACTTTGCACAAGCCGCTGCTGGAGCAGCTTCAGGTGCTCTCTGGCGTATCCGTTTCCTCCGTTATCACCGCCGAGGACGGTACGGTCTTTCGTGAAAACCTGCTCTTTACGCATCGCGGGCTTTCTGGTCCGGCCGTGCTGCAGATTTCCAGTTTTTGGCAGCCAGGTGAATTTGTCAGCATTAATTTGTTGCCGGATGTTGACCTTGCGAGCTTCCTTGATGAACAGCGCAGCGCCCACCCTAATCAGAGCTTAAAGAATACGCTTGCTATGCAGTTGCCAAAACGGCTGGTGGAATGTTTACAGCAGTTAGGGCAAATCCCGGATGTCTCGCTGAAACAACTGAACGTGCGCGATCAGCAAACGCTGGTGGAGACCCTGACCGAATGGCGGGTGCAGCCGAACGGTACGGAAGGGTATCGTACCGCTGAAGTCACGCTGGGCGGCGTGGATACCAACGAGCTGTCATCGCGCACAATGGAAGCCCGCAAAGTGCCAGGACTCTATTTTATCGGTGAAGTGATGGACGTCACCGGCTGGCTGGGTGGATACAACTTCCAGTGGGCATGGTCGAGCGCCTGGGCGTGCGCGCAGGATTTGATCGAAAAAAACTAACTTAATACCTCCGACGCAGGTGGCGGGTATAAACGCCTGCCACCTAACTTTTTTGAAATGCTTGATTAACAATTGTGCTACATATCACAAAATCAAAGCCAGCTTAAAAAGTCGCTTTGACACGCTTTGCCTTACCTTCTAGAGTGGAAAAATACAGATTTTAGATAAGAGACTATCTGTGAAATTAAGATGGTCTCTTATTGCATTTTTTTAGCTAATGGCGACCTTCTTCCGAATATTATGAAGGGGAAAGCCATGTCCGCATGCTCATTCTCAAATCCGATAAAAATCCGTGGCGTTGATGACGTTATCAATTGCATCGATTCTCGCGGAAAAATAAGTGGCAGAGCCGGTGTTATTTGGTGGTTAGCATTAGGCGGCCTGTTCCTTGATGCTTTTTCAAATTCAGCTCTGAGTGCTGGATTAAATCCAATGACCCGCAATTTAAATCTGAGCGCAACTGAAGTTGCGTTACTTACCTCATTTTCATCGTGGGTTGCCATATTATTTAATCCCATTGGCGGCTGGATTGCCGATCGCTGGGGGCGTGTACCACCGCTGATTATCGCCAAAATAATGGCGGTGATTGGTGCGCTGTTGGTGATGTCATCCTCCAGTTTCAGCACCATAATCGTGGGCCGCTTCTTTGTTGGCGTGTCTTATGGGATGGATTTTGCCGTGGCCATGGCGATGCTGGCAGAGTTCACGCCGGTGAAACTAAAAAGCCGTTTAAACACCTGGCAAGGAGTCTGGTATGTTGCGGTTTGTTTAAATCTGGCATTAGCGCTGATGTTTTATTCCTGGGATGTTGGGGATGCTATCTGGCGTTATTCTATTGCCGTGACTGCGTTATGTGGACTTATTGTGCTTTTCTTCCAGTTCCGTTATTTAGTAGAAAGCCCGGTATGGTTAGCGAGAAAGTCACGACTTTCTGATGCTGTGACCGCTATGAATAAAATATACGGTGATAATTTTATTCTGGCGCCAAAAGGGGAGCAAAAACCTGTCATTGGGCAAGCAGAGAAAGGGGCGAAAAATGTACTACTAATATTCCGTGGCGTATATTTACCGCGTACGATTCTGGCTTCTACGGTTCAGATCTGCCAGTCAATCCAATATTTTGGTGTCGGCTGGTATTTGCCGGTTATTAGCGCCGCGATGTTCGGTAAAAACTTTGTGTACGCAACCTTGTGTTCACTATTTTTTAACGTATTTGGTATTGTTGGTGGTTTCTTGTCTCCTGCAATCGGTCGTCGTCTGGGCTTGCGCCGCTCTTCGGCGATCGGTTTTGCCGTGGCTTTTCTCGTACTGCTCACGCTGGGACTGTTCAGCGACAGTATGCCGCTGTGGGCCTCTTTGCTGGTTCCCGCGTTGTTTATTCTTTGTCACTCAGGTGGACCCGGTGCAAACGGGAAAAGCCTTTCATCCCTCTCTTTTCGCAGTGAACTGCGGGCAGGCGCGAATGGCGTGGTCGGTGCGCTCGGGGCAATAGGTGCGGCGCTCGGTCTGTTTATCTTCCCCGTTTTCCGTGATCTCTACGGCTTGCAAACGACCTTCCTGATCATGTCCGCCGTGCCGTTGTTCGCCAGCATCGTCTGCTTTGTGATCCCATGGGATCCCACTCGCACCACGATTCAGCCGGATAACGAGCCTGGCGCCCCGCAGTTCGAATCACCCCATTCACCCTATCCCGAGTCGATGGCCCCAGAATCAAACAGGAGTACGAAATGATTGAATATGAAGATGTCATTCTGGCTATTGATGAAGGTACCTCAGGTACGCGTGCGGCAGTGGTGGGGCGAAATAGCCAGGTCCACTGCCTTGAATATCAACCGCTTCAGGTCAGTAGCCAGCGCCATGGCGTTGTTGAACAAGATGCTGATGAAATTTTGCAGGCCACTATTGCGGTGTGTCGTACAGCGATTGCTAATGCGCAGCACAGCAAGATGCGTATTGTGGCGCTGGCGATTGCGACGCAACGTTCAACGGCGGTGCTCTGGGATGCAGACACTGGCAAGACGCTGGCACCTGCGATGGTCTGGCAGGATGCACGTTTTACGGATGAGCTGGCGCAACTGGCTCCCGAATGGGATACGAAACTGCTGCCAGTAATTGGACGACCGGTTGGGATACGTTCACCTTACCTCTGGGCGTCATACCATATCGCCAATACACCGGCAGTGAAGAGGGCGCACCAGGCAGGAACACTGGTTTTTGGCACCGTTGACAGTTGGTTGCTCTGGCATCTGGCGGAAGAAAAAAAATGTGTCACCACCCCCACCAACGCCACCTCTGCGGGCGCGTATTGCCTCAACGAGCATCAGTACCATTTGCCATGGCTGCAGACCCTGAAGTTCCCGACGTCATTGCTGCCTGAATTGCACGATGATACCGATGATTTTGGCTCTACACGTGAAGATATCCTCGGGATCAGCGTCCCGATCCGGGCTTGCGCCGGGGATCAGTTTGCGGGGGCTATTGGGCTGGGTTGCACTGAGCGCGGGCAGGCGTTGTGTATGCATGGGACCGGCAGCTTTGTTGATTTAATGATGGGGCCGACGGTGCCGACATTGAAAAAAAGTTGTGAAAGTACGCTCACCATGACCGCGCGCCGACAAAAAGGACGCTCACACTTCTCTGTAGAAACATTCGTCCCGACGACCGGGTCGGCCCTGAACTGGGTGTGCGAAAAGCTGCGTTGGTTCGACTCACCCGAGCAAATCAGCGAGCTGGCTGCGCAGACCAATGATTCTGGCGGCGTGAGTTTCATTCCAGCATTAACGGGGCTGCGTGTTCCTCATTTGCAGCCGCATGCCCGCGCCTCGCTTAACGGTATTTCAATCTCGACCACGCGTCCGCAGGTGGCCTACGCCATTCTGGAAGGCATTGCGCATTCGGTAGCCGCCTGTATGCGCGCGAATGAAGCGGCAACCGGCATCGCAACGCAAGAGCTGGTGGTAGGCGGCGGGTTGTCCAATAGCGACACGTTATTGCAAATCCAGGCCGATGTTAGCGGGATCCCCGTTCGACGGATGGCCGAAACGGCGAGGGCTAGCTTACGCGGCGCGGCGTTTCTGGCGGGAGCCGATGGGCTGCTGTGGGATTCGTTGTCTGATGCCTGCGCCACGCTGAAAATGGCGCGTCTGTTTGAACCCAAAATCAGTCATGACCTTCGCGAACAAAAAATCAACCGCTGGGAGATGCGTATTGCGCTCGAAATGGAAACCGCCAGCAGCCTCACTACCGCTAATCAGGAGCACGCCGACTCATGAAGTTTTTCCCTTCGCGAAAGCCAAACAAAACACGCAGTGATATGTACGGCGCCGAGCCGTTGCGTCTTCAGCGTCCTGAGCAACTGGACCGGCTGGAGAGCGAAACCTACGACATTCTGATTGTCGGCGGCGGAGTGACGGGAGCCTATGCGGCGCTGGATGCCAGCCTGCGCGGCTATCGGGTGGCGTTAACTGAGAAGAGTGATTTTGCCTCGGGGACGTCATCCAAGTCATCAAAAATGGTGCACGGCGGCCTGCGTTACATCGAGCAAGGGAACCTCGGACTGGTACGTCATTCTTTGCTCGAACGCCAGCGCATGCGCCGCAATGCTCGCCATCTGGTGCAGCGGCTGCCCTTTTTATTTCCGGTACTCGATAAGAATGGCGTGTTTGATAAACGCATGTCCTCTGCGTTTGAAAGTCTGCTCTGGACCTACGATCTCGCCGGGGGATGGCGGGAAGGTATTCTTCACCAAAAATTAACTCCGGCGGAAGTGTTATCGCACTGCCCAACGCTGAAAGAAGAGCAGCTCTCCGGCGGCTTTATGTATTTCGATGCCCGTGTTGATGACGCCAGGTTAACGCTGGCCCTGGTGCGGACGGCGGCGTTTCATGGTGTGACGGTGACAAATCATGCCGAAGTCATCGAAACCACACGCGACCAGCATGGCAAGGTCAATGGGGGCATCGTGTATGCCGATGGCAGGGAAATCCGGGTCAAAGCGCGGGTTGTCATTATGGCGACGGGCGTCTGGTTGCGTGACTGGAGTGGGCTGAAAAAAGGGGAATCATCGCCGCTGAATATCCGTCCGGCGAAGGGGGTTCATGTCGCCATCCCGTGGATGAAAATTCGCAATGATTGCACGGTGACCATTCCGGTGGCCGGACGCAGTCGGCGCGCGACCATTACGCGCTGGGGCAACGTCTCCTATCTGGGCACCACGGATGAAGACTATCAGGGCGATTTGAACGATGTTCACTGCAATCGCACTGAACTGGACTTTCTGCTGGAAGGCGCAAACTCGGCGCTGAAAACGGATCTGCGTCCGGAAGATGTGGTGGGAAGTATCGCTGGTTGCCGCCCGCTTGTCGGTACCGCGGGCGGTAAAACCGTTGAGATGAAGCGTAACCATGAGATCAGGGTTGCAGCGGACGGACTGATTACCATTGTCGGCGGCAAACTGACGACATCGCGCCACATGGCGGAAGAAACCATTGATGCGGCCAGCAAAATACTGGGCCGTAAAAAAGCCTGCTCAACGAAAACTGCGTATTTGCTGGGCGCGGCTGGCTATGACCCACAGGCCATTCTGGCCTCTGGCGGCCTGTCTGCGCATCTGGGCGAGCGCTATGGCACCGAAGCGCATTTTGTCAGTGACATTATTCAGGCCGATCCCTCGCTGGTTAAACCTATTGTGGAAGGGCTTCCCTACACCGAAGCGGAAGTGGTGTATGCCGTACGCCATGAACTTGCCAGCACCGTTGATGATGTGCTGTCGCGTCGAATTCGCGCGCGTCTGATGGCACGCGATGCGTCAGCCACTGCCGCTGAACGCGTTGGGGAAATACTGCAACAAGAACTCCGGTTACAGCCTGAACAGGTGGCAAAACAGGTAGCCAGCTATCAGGCCGCAATTAAACATGAAAAATCAATGCTTATGGGGACATCAGAATGATCAGTAAAGAAGCGATTAAACGTGGTTATAACCGTGGAAACTATACCATTGGCGCACATACTCGCCCCGCATGGGCAACGGATATCACCCGCAGCAATGGCGCAAAAGGAATGCAGGTAGATCCCGTTGCGATTAGCGAAGCGACGTTTGACCGGCTGCGGGTGATTGCTGATGAGGTGCTGACGTCGGAGTCCGATGTGATTACCTGGACCCGCGACTGGTGGGCTGGTTCAATGATTGCGGAAACCCAGGGCGCGCCTGCCACCTCAAAAGGCGTGATTGTACGCGTTTCTACCGTAGAACAGATTCAGGACGTAATGCGCCTCGCCAGTGAATCAGCTATTCCGGTCACAGTTTCTGCCGGGCGCAGTAACGTTACCGGAGCCGCATTGCCGCTGCGCGGGGGGATTGTGCTCGACGTTTGCGAACTCAACAAATTGCTCGATTTTGACCCACAAAGCCAGATTGTTGAGGTAGAAGCCGGCATGTTTGGCGATATTTTCGAGAAAACTATTCAAAAAGAGTATGGCATGACCATGGGGCACTGGCCGTCATCGTTTGGGATCAGTACTGTCGGCGGTTGGGTTGCCTGTCGCGGTGCGGGACAGCTATCTACACGCTACGGAAAAATTGAAGATATGGTTTTTGGCATGGATGTGGTGCTGGCTGATGGGCGCTTAATCACCGTTGGCGGTTATGCCCGCAGCGCTATCGGACCTGATTTACAGCAAATGTTTATCGGTTCGGAAGGCACGCTGGGCGTGATAGTACGTGTGCGTTTGAAGCTACATCGCCTGCCGGATTATGGCCGTGCCATCGCTTGGGGCTTTTCCAGTTTTGCCAGTGGGCTGGAGGCGTGTCGTGAAATCTTACAGCATGGCGCTAATCCAGCGGCACTGCGCTTGTACGATAACCTGGAAAGCGGCGTGCAGTTTGGCCTGCCCGAGACCAATGTCCTGTTGATTGCGGATGAGGGAGAACCTGACATTGTCGACGCGGTGTTGGCGATCAGTGAACGTATTTGTCAGCAGAGCGGAGAAGAACTTGACGGTGAATCCATCTTTGAGCGCTGGCTGGATACCCGTTATCTGACGGGAAAAAGCGCCGAAGGCTTTAAGAAAAGCCCCGGCCTGGTGTCGGATACGCTGGAAATGGTGGGGCGTTGGCGCGATCTCAGCGCGGTTTATGATGATGTGGTGGCAGCGATTAACGCCGTACCGGGCACGCTGGCGGGGTCTGCGCATCAGTCCCATGCCTACGTCGACGGCGCATGTCTTTACTTCTCGCTGCGTGGCGATGTGCCCGTCGAGCAGCGTGCGGCCTGGTATCGTGCGGCATGGGACGCGGCAAATGCGGTGCTGATTAAACACAATACTTCCCTTAGCCATCACCATGGCGTCGGGCTGCTCCGTTCCCCCTACATGCAGGCTTCTTTAGGCGAATCGCTGTCGGTTCTGGCTGATATTAAAAAAGCGCTGGATCCGCAGAATATCCTTAACCCGGGCAAGCTGGGCTTAAGCGCTCAGCTTTACGCACATCAGGCAGGTCAATCATGATAAAAAACCTTGGCGTGCTTCTGGCACGCCAGCCCGTCATCATGGCGATTTACGGTATTGAGCAACTGAAAACCGCACTGTCCAGCAAAGCTGAAGTCTGCATTATTGCCAATATCGATCTGATCAAGCTCCAGCCGGTGATCGAACTGCTGTCGAAGGCGGGAAAGTACGTCATCGTGAATATCGACAGTTGTAATGGGCTGTCCCAGGATAAAGGCGGCATTGATTATGTGGCCGAAACGGGGGCGATGGGGTTGCTTTCCACGCGTCTGCAAACCGTACAGCGCGCGAAAAAATGCGGGCTGATCACTATGCAGAAAATCTTCGTCACCGACCGCTCCACCTGGCTACGCAGCCTGAAAGCCGTGGAGCAAAGCGAACCCGATTATGTGCAATTGATGCCTGCGCAGATGCTGCCGCTGCTGCCGCAGGCCGATCGTAATGTGTTGCCGCCGATTGTAGCCTCCGGTTTTGTCTGCAATGAGGAGCATGCCCGGACGGCGTTATTGCACGGCGCGATAGCTGTATCAAGCAGCGACAGCGCGTTATGGGATGTGAATCTGCTACGTTAAACCACCGGGAGCCAAAAATGGAAAACACGCAGCTGTTTGTCGTTGCACATTATTTTGCCCAACCGACGATGGGTGACAAGGTTAACGACGCGCTCAGAATGCTGGCAGAGGCGACGCGTCAGGAACCTGAAAATATATCGTATGAGTTTTTCCGCTCCACGGAAGACGGCGATCGTTTTGTGATTCTTGAAACTTATCGTTGTGCAGAGGGGCTCGAGCTTCACCGGCAAACGGAACATTTCCAACGTATTGGCACTGGCATTATTGCCCCGATGCTGGCGCGTAAAGAGGTGAAAAGTTTTCACATTCATCCCGATGAACCGCGTGGTTAAAAGCTGTCCATTTATACTGCAAGGAATACCTCAATGAACAATGTCATGAAGGATTTTGCGTTTACGACGGTAGCGGAAATTATCGTCGAGTGGGCGGGTGCGTCACGGTTAGGAGAGATCCTTCAGCAACGGTTTAGCGTGCGTCGTGTATTGCTGGTGACCGATCCCGGTCTGGTCAAGGCTGGCGTTTTACCGCCGGTTCTGCACAGTCTGCACAACGCAGGGTTTCAGGTGACGCTTTATGATCGGGTCCAACCCGACCCACACGAGCGCCTCGTTCGCGAAGCTTTACAGGTTGCCCGCGATGGTAACTGCGAGATAGTTATTGGTCTGGGGGGCGGCTCCTCGCTCGATGTCGCGAAGCTGGTGGCTGTATTAATCAACGCTGAACAAGACCTGGCGGAGCTTTACGGCATCGACAAGGTCACCGGGAAACGCCTACCGCTGGTTAACATTCCCACCACAGCCGGCACCGGGTCTGAAGTCACCAATATTGCAATTTTGACGACCAACGATGACAGCAAAATGGGCATTGTCTCCCCGCAACTGTATGGTGATTTGGTGCTGTTGGATGCACAACTGACCCTCGGACTTCCTCCTGTCCATACTGCCGCCGCCGGGATAGATGCGATGGTGCATGCGATTGAGGCCTATACCGGCAAGCATAAGAAAAACCCACTCTCGGACGCGCTGGCCCGCGAAGCCTTACGTTTAATCAGTCGCCATCTGGTGACCGCATGTCGTGATGGGTACAACCGTGAAGCGCGAGAAAATGTATTGCTGGGCGCGATGCTGGCGGGACAGGCTTTCGCTAACTCTCCGGTGGCGGCGGTGCATGCACTGGCTTATCCCTTGGGTGCCAGACACCATATCCCGCACGGCTTGTCGAATGCGCTAATGTTGGTTCCGGTGCTGCAGTTTAACGTGGCGGCAACTGCCCCACTTTATGCCGAGCTGGCTCCCGTCATTGGGGCGCAGGTGACAGGAAACGTGGATATCGATGCCCAGTCGTTTATTGCCGGGATGGTAAGCATTATTGCGGCAACCGGGGCGCCGAACAGGCTACGTGACGTTGGTGTTCCCGCAGACGGTCTGGCGATATTGGCGCAGGATGCCATGCAGCAGACCCGCTTGCTGGGCAATAATCCCGTTACGCTTAATGAAGACGATGCGTTGCGGCTTTACCAGCAGGCTTATTAAACCCTGAACGTGTCCGGTGAGTGGATCACCTGACACGCTTTGTCGGCGGCGATATACCCACTACAACCGAATAGACATATTGAATCCAGGTGTTAGTATTCAATAGACAGCAGTTATGAGTATGCGTGTTTCATTTCCGGCCAGGAACGCTGATGATGACAACATTACTACCCGATTTCACAGCATTTTCGTCATTCACTTCCTTCGCGGCGCGCGTTGCCTTAACGCCTGCTCGCTCAATGGCCATTGTTTTTCATTCCTTCTCATCCCGGATGGAATCTCCCGCTGAATAGCTGTTCAGTGGGCTTTGTGACACGCAACGTTTGATTACAGGGATTACGGCGGGTCGAATATGGATAAGTTTAAGCGTCATCTGATGTGGTGGGGAGCGGGCATTCTTGTGGCGGTGGCCGCGATAGCCTGGTGGATGCTACGCCCTGCGGGAATACCGGAGGGATTTGCGGCCAGCAACGGCAGAATTGAAGCCACCGAAGTGGATATTGCCACTAAGATTGCCGGGCGTATTGATACCATCCTCGTTTCGGAAGGGCAGTTTGTCCGTCAGGGCGAGGTGCTGGCGAAAATGGATACCCGCGTGCTGCAGGAACAGCGGCTGGAGGCGATCGCGCAAATCAAAGAAGCCGAAAGCGCGGTGGCGGCGGCGCGAGCGTTGCTGGAACAGCGGCAAAGTGAAATGCGCGCCGCGCAGTCGGTGGTAAAACAGCGTGAGGCGGAACTGCAGTCGGTCTCTAAACGTCATGTGCGTTCCCGTTCGCTATCCCAGCGAGGGGCGGTGTCCGAGCAACAACTGGATGACGATCGGGCCGCGGCGGAAAGTGCACGTGCCGCGCTGGAGTCGGCAAAGGCGCAGGTCTCTGCGGCCAAAGCGGCAATTGAAGCCGCTCGTACCAGCATCATTCAGGCGCAGACCCGCGTAGAAGCCGCACAGGCTACCGAACGTCGCATTGCCGCTGATATTGATGACAGTGAACTGAAAGCTCCGCGCGATGGTCGCGTACAGTATCGCGTAGCCGAACCGGGTGAAGTGCTTTCCGCGGGTGGGCGCGTGCTGAATATGGTCGATCTCAGCGATGTCTACATGACGTTCTTCTTACCTACCGAACAGGCTGGCTTACTGAAGATTGGCGGCGAAGCGCGACTGGTGCTGGACGCCGCGCCGGATCTACGTATTCCGGCGACCATCAGCTTTGTGGCCAGCGTCGCGCAGTTCACGCCGAAAACGGTGGAAACCAGTGATGAACGGCTGAAGCTGATGTTCCGCGTCAAAGCGCGTATCCCGCCAGAGCTGTTGCAGCAGCACCTCGAGTACGTGAAAACCGGTCTGCCGGGCATGGCGTGGGTGCGTGTCGATGAAAATCGCGCCTGGCCTGAGGATCTGATGGTGAGGTTGCCGCAATGACGCATCTGGCGCTGGTTCCCGTTCCTCCCGTGGCGCACCTTGACGGCGTGAGTCAGCATTACGGGAAAACGGTCGCGCTGAACAATATCACGCTGGATATTCCCGCCCGTTGCATGGTGGGGTTGATTGGCCCGGATGGCGTTGGGAAATCGAGCTTGTTGTCGCTCATCTCCGGCGCGCGGGTCATTGAACACGGCAACGTGATGGTGCTGGGCGGCGATATGCGCGACCCGCAGCACCGCCGGGATGTCTGCCCGCGCATTGCCTGGATGCCGCAGGGGCTGGGGAAAAACCTGTATCACACGCTGTCGGTGTATGAGAACGTCGATTTCTTTGCCCGCCTGTTTGGTCATGATAAAGCGGAGCGCGAAGCGCGGATTACCGAGCTGCTAAATAGTACCGGCCTGGCGCCGTTTCGCGATCGTCCTGCCGGGAAACTCTCGGGGGGGATGAAACAAAAGCTGGGGCTGTGCTGCGCGTTGATCCACGACCCGGAGCTATTAATTCTCGATGAACCCACCACCGGGGTCGACCCCCTGTCCCGCGCTCAGTTCTGGGATCTGATTGACAGTATTCGCCAGCGCCAGACCAACATGAGCGTACTGGTTGCGACCGCCTACATGGAAGAAGCCGAGCGCTTCGACTGGCTGGTGGCGATGAACGCCGGGGAGGTGTTAGCCACCGGGAGCGCACAACAGCTACGTGAACAAACCGCCAGCGACACGCTGGAGCAGGCGTTTATCGCGCTGTTACCCGAAGCCCAGCGTCAGGCACACAAACCGGTGGTGATCCCGCCGTATCACGCTGAGCGGGAAGAGATTGCCATTGAGGCGAAAGATTTGACCATGCGCTTCGGCAAGTTCGTCGCCGTTGACCACGTTAACTTTCGCATTCCGCGCGGGGAAATCTTCGGTTTTCTCGGCTCCAATGGCTGCGGCAAATCTACCACCATGAAGATGCTCACCGGACTGCTGCCCGCAAGCGAAGGCGAGGCATGGCTGTTTGGGCAAGCGGTTGACCCGAAGAATATCGATACCCGCCGCCGGGTAGGCTATATGTCACAGGCGTTTTCGCTCTACAGCGAGCTGACCGTGCGGCAAAACCTCGAACTCCACGCGCGGCTGTTCCATATCCCCGAGGCAGAAATCCCTCAACGCGTACAAGAGATGAGCGAGCGCTTTAGCCTGGCCGATGTCGAAGACGCGTTGCCCGGCGCTCTGCCGTTGGGGATCCGTCAACGCCTGTCGCTGGCGGTGGCGGTTATTCATCGCCCGGAAATGCTCATTCTTGATGAGCCGACCTCCGGGGTCGATCCGGTGGCAAGGGACATGTTCTGGCAATTGATGGTTGATCTGTCGCGGCAGGATAAAGTGACCATTTTTATCTCCACCCACTTTATGAACGAAGCGGAGCGCTGCGATCGCATGTCGCTGATGCATGCCGGAAAAGTGCTGGCCAGCGGCACGCCGCAGGAACTGGTGAAGCAACGCGGTGCCGCCAGTCTGGAAGAGGCGTTTATCTCCTGGTTACAGGAAGCGGCTGGTCCGGCGCCGGAGACTACGCTTTCGCAAGCGGATACGCCGGTGGTGCATGAAAATAATCAGCCGCTACGCCAGGGCTTTAGCCTGCGGCGTTTGTTCAGCTACAGTCGGCGTGAAGCGTTGGAATTGCGGCGCGATCCGGTACGTTCCACGCTGGCGCTGATGGGGACGGTGATCCTGATGCTGATTATGGGCTACGGCATCAGTATGGATGTGGAAAACCTGCGTTTTTCGGTGCTCGATCGTGACCAGACCGTCAGCAGCCAGGCGTGGACGTTGAATCTGGCAGGGTCGCGCTATTTTATCGAGCAGCCGCCGCTCACCAGTTATGACGAACTGGACAAACGGATGCGTTCGGGCGAGGTGGCAGTAGCCATTGAAATCCCGCCCAATTTTGGCCGCGATATCGCGCGTGGAACGCCGGTGAAGATTGGCGTCTGGGTTGATGGGGCGATGCCGAGCCGCGCAGAAACGGTCAGAGGCTATGTACAGGCGATGCACCAGACCTGGCTGCAGGATGTGATGGCCCGTCAGCCCAATGCCAGCGGGCAAAACGGGCTGATGACCATCGAGACGCGCTATCGTTACAACCCGGATGTGAAGAGCCTGCCGGCGATTGTTCCGGCGGTCATCCCGCTGCTATTGATGATGATTCCCTCCATGCTCAGCGCACTCAGTGTGGTGCGTGAGAAAGAGCTGGGGTCGATTATCAACCTGTACGTTACGCCCACCACCCGCAGCGAGTTTTTGCTTGGCAAACAGCTGCCTTACATTGTGCTGGGAATGCTGAACTTCCTGCTGCTATGTGCGCTGTCGGTGTTTGTCTTCGGCGTCCCGCATAAGGGTAGCTTTTTAACACTGACGCTGGCCGCGCTGCTGTACGTCACCATTGCTACCGGACTGGGCTTGTTAATCTCTACGTTTATGAAAAGCCAGATCGCCGCCATTTTTGGTACGGCGATTATTACGCTGATCCCGGCGACACAGTTTTCCGGGATGATCGATCCGGTGGCCTCGTTGGAAGGGCCGGGACGCTGGATTGGTGAAATTTATCCGACCAGCCATTTTCTGACCATTGCGCGCGGGACGTTCTCTAAAGCGCTGGATCTGGCGGATCTTTGGCAGCTATTTATCCCGCTGGCAATCGCTATTCCTGTAGTGGTTGGTCTGAGCGTATTACTGCTGAAAAAACAGGAGGGGTGATGCGCCGATTACGCAATATTTATAACCTTGGCATCAAAGAGTTACGCAGTCTGCTGGGTGACAAAGCGATGCTGACGCTGATCGTTTTCGCTTTCACGATTTCGGTTTACTCCTCCGCAACTGTCCTACCGGGGTCGCTACATCTGGCGCCGATTGCCATCGCGGATATGGACCAGTCGCAGTTGTCGAACCGGATTGTGAACAGCTTTTATCGCCCGTGGTTTTTGCCGCCGGAGATGATCACCGCCGATGAGATGGATGCCGGGCTGGATGCCGGTCGCTACACCTTCGCCGTGAACATTCCGCCTGATTTTCAGCGTGATGTGCTGGCCGGGCGACAGCCGGATATCCAGGTCAACGTCGATGCCACGCGGATGAGCCAGGCCTTCACTGGCAACAGCTATATCCAGAATATCATTAGTGGTGAAGTGAACAGTTTTGTGGCGCGTTACCGCGATAATAATGAGCCGCCGGTGGCGCTGGAAATGCGCATGCGCTTCAACCCCAACCTGGAGCCTGCCCGCTTTGGCGCGGTAATGGCAATTATCAATAACATTACCATGCTGGCGATTGTGCTTACCGGGTCGGCGCTGATCCGTGAGCGCGAACATGGGACCATTGAGCACCTGCTGGTGATGCCGGTGACACCGTTTGAGATAATGATGGCGAAAATCTGGTCGATGGGACTGGTGGTGCTGGTGGTTTCCGGTCTGTCGCTGATGCTGATGGTAAAAGGCGTACTCGGGGTGCCAATTGAAGGTTCCATTCCGCTGTTTATGCTGGGGGTGGCGCTGAGCCTGTTTGCCACCACCTCGATCGGCATTTTTATGGGGACGCTGGCGCGCTCCATGCCGCAACTGGGGCTGTTGATGATTCTGGTGCTGCTGCCGTTACAGATGCTCTCCGGCGGCTCCACGCCGCGTGAAAGCATGCCACAGGCGGTGCAGGACATTATGCTGACCATGCCGACCACCCACTTTGTCAGTCTCGCGCAGGCGATACTTTATCGCGGGGCCGGGTTTAACATCGTCTGGCCGCAGTTCCTGACGCTGCTGGCGATTGGCGGGGCGTTCTTCCTGATAGCGCTGCTGCGTTTTCGCAAGACGATCGGCACGATGGCGTAAACATTATTGCCGGATAAGGCGCAGCCGCCATCCGGCAACGAAACAGGCAATCACTCTTCTTTCGGCAGGCACTGCAAATGACCGTGGCGTACGCCGCGCTGGGAAATGACGTCATCGGCAAAATGCTGCACATCGCCCATGTCGCCTTTCAGCACGGCGATTTCCAGGCAGTCGTCATGATTGATATGCACATGTAATGTGGCGACCGATAAATCATGGTGGTGGTGCTGGGTGGAAACAATACGGCTCGCCAGGTCGCGTTTCTCATGCTCATAAACATATGAGAGTACCGCGAAGCCTTGGGTGCCGTGCTCCTGGGTGGTTTCTTGCGCCAGTGCGCCGCGCAGAATATCGCGGATCGCTTCGGAACGGTTGTTGTAGCCACGGCGCTGGCTCAGCCCGTCGAGCGTTTCCAGTAAATCGTCATCGAGGGTAATGGTGACTCGTTGCATCTGCAATTAACCTTTCATGTGGCGCGTTGGCGCACAGGGAATAAAGGGAATAGCGTATTTTGTAACATACGTCCGGCATCCGGGGAAAAGGTTAATGCTCTCGCAATAAACGCAGCAGGGTACTGACCTGTTCATCCAGCGGGGCGAGCGTATCTTTAACGATCAGATGCAGCGGCGTGGCGCGGCGAGCGCCATGGCTTAACGGCAGCGGACGTAAAAGCCCCTGGGCCAGTTGCGTCTGAATACGCTCCTCAGGCAGCCAGCCGTAACCGACCTGATACATGACTGCATCAATCGCGGCATCAATGGTAGAGAAGGTCCAGGCATCGCGCACCGGTTGCTGCGGGTTGTCGCGATCGGCAATGCGAATCAGTGGCCACGCGCGTAATGCGTCTTCATCCAGCGGTGCATCAAGAGTGCAGAGCGGGTGATCGCGATGGGCAACGGCCACGAAGTCAATGTTCATCAGCCATTCACCACGCCCGGTAACATCCTGACGCCGGGTCAGGACCATTACGTCCGCATCGGCATGCGCTGCCAGCCTGTCGTCTGCATTTTCCAGTACCTCGGTCAGCCGCACCTGCGTTTGCGGCCACGCCAGCTGAAACTGCTTGAGGATCGCGAACAGGCGTTTGCGTGGGAAGATACTATCCACCAGCAAATCCAGCCGTGTTCGCGTGCCGTTTTGCAACGTTGCTGCCCGGGTCTCCACCCATAAAAAGGCCTTCAGTAACGGTTTGACCTGAGCTAGCAACAACTCGCCCGCCGGGGTTAAAACCGCCCTGCGGCCTTCCGGCGTCAGCAGCGGCACGCCGAGTCGCTCCTGCAGTAGCGCCAGATTGTAGCTTACCGATGACTGGCTACGGTTGGTCTCTTCCGCGGCTTTCGCAAAGCTGCCCAGTTCCACCACTTTCTCCAGCAGGGCCCATTGTTCGAGGGTTGTTTTGTGCATAACTCATCTAAAAATTGAATGAATATGATGTAAACATAGCGTTATTCATCCAATTTTTGAAGCGTTAAGATCTTCGCATCAAGTAAGAGGAGAACGAATATGAGCGCTTTTGATAAACATGATTTGAGCGGATTTGTCGGCAAACATCTGGTCTATACCTACGATAATGGCTGGAATTACGAGATCTACCTAAAAAATGAGACCACGCTGGATTACCGCATTCACAGCGGTATTGTGGGTAATCGTTGGGTGAAAGATCAGCGGGCGTATATTGTGCGGGTAGGGGCGAGTGTTTATAAAATTTCCTGGACCGAACCGACCGGGACCGACGTCAGCCTGATCGTAAACCTGGGCGACAAACTCTTTCACGGCACCATCTTTTTCCCGCGCTGGGTGATTAACAATCCGGAAAAAACGGTGTGCTTCCAGAATGATCATATTCCGTTGATGATGTCGTATCGCGATGCGGGTCCGGCGTATCCAACCGAGGTGATTGATGAGTTCGCGACCATCACCTTCGTGCGTGACTGCGGGGCAAACAATGACGACGTGATTGCCTGCGCGGCGAGTGAGTTGCCGAAAAACTTCCCGGAAAATTTACGCTAAGGCTTCCAGACGCTGCACGGCGTCGGCGGTCAGGGTAAATGGCGTGGGGGTGCACACCGCCAGGCTCAGGGTATCGATCTGGCACTGGCTGACGGAGAGTGAGGAGGTCAGCGCGGTGCTATCGACGCTGACGATTTGCCAGGCGCTGCCGCCACGCTGTTTCACAATAGCTTCTTTACGCGTCCAGATACGCCAGAACGCCGCCAGCTGTTGCTCCGGGCGTTCGGCCTCTACTTCGGCATGTTCTCCGAGACTGAACACCGTGTTTGCCAGCGTCTGCCAGTTATCGCGCGGGCGCACGACTTCAATATCGCAGCCGACTTCCCCTTCGTCGCTGAGCAGCAGGACGATGTCATCGCCGCTATGGCTGAGATTGAACCACAGCGGCGTATCAGCGGGAAAAGCGGGTTTTCCTTGCTCGCCGTAGACAATGTCCGGCAATGGCGAAAGGGCATGGGAAAGCAGCACGCGGCCAGCCAGCCAGCGTGCCCGGCGAGCACCTTGCGGCGCTTGCTCTTTCATCGCGGCAGGCAGTTCGCCAGCGCTTAAAACAGAAACTTTCCCAAGAACGATCTGATACATATCAGGACTAACCTTTAGTAATAATGGGGTTGTGTATCATTCTTCACGTGCCATTTGCAAGTTTATCCCGGTAATCGACTTTTGGGTCTGCCTGGTCCCAGCAAAATTGCCAGTTTGCTGCCGCCTTTGGTGGTTTCCATCCAGATTTTACACACGCTGGTTAACGGCACGGAGAGTAACATGCCGACCGGGCCGAGCAGCCATCCCCATACCAACAGGGAGAGAAAGACGATCAGCGTCGATAATCCCAGGCGGTGCCCCATCATACGGGGTTCGAGAATATTACCAATAACCATATGCACGACCAGAAACAGCGCGCCAACCAGCACGCATTCGTAAATGCCGTTGAACAGCAGCGCCTGAACCATGGGCGGGACGGCGGAAATGACCGAGCCAATGTTGGGCACGTAGTTTAGCAGGAATGCCAGCACGCCCCACATCAGAGCAAACTGAATCCCCATCAGCGCCAGCCCCAGCCAGACAATGGCGCCGGTCCATAAGCTGAGCAACGTTTTCAGCGCCAGATAGTGTGAAACGCCCTTCAGCGCCCGATGCAGCCCCGCAATGTGAATCTGCGGATTGTTTAACGCGAAGCGCAGCTTATAAGGAACATGGCGCACTTCAAACAGCATAAAGACGACCGTCATTACCAACAGGACGACGCTGGCCATGGCGCCGGAAAGACTCGTCATTAGCGTGGTCGTGAAGGTCATCAGTTTGTCGGAGTCCATCCGTTGCAGCATGCGCTCCGGGGACATATGCAGGTTCAGAAAGGGGACCATTTCTTGCAGATACAGAACCTTGCGCGTCAACTCCTTATTGTATTTTGGCAACATGGCCATGAACTCAGTGATCGACGATGCCAGCACGCCAACCAGCGCCGTAAGAACAATCAGCATTACCACGACCACTAACGTAATGGCTACCGGGCGACGCACTCCTCGGCGAATAAACCAGGTGACCAGCGGGTTCAATACGATGGCAAAAAAGAGCGCCAATAGCAGTTGCACAATGATATCCGCCGCGGCATGGATGCCCGCGAGGATCACCACCAAAGCGGCCAGTTTGAGCAAAATATGCATACCCGTTTTATCGGGCTGAGCGGTTGTCATGTTTTCTTCCTGTTTGCGTTTTTGCATTAAGTGTAGCGGTTGGCTTGCGTCTGTTATTCCTAAACTGGCTGCTGATTTATGGTCTGCAACATGGTAGAAATGAAACACTGTTGTGAAAATGTGGTGACCTTCCATGCCCGAACCCGTCGCTGAACCGACGCTAAGCGGTTTGCGCCTTAATCTGCGCATTGTTTCGGTGGTGATGTTTAACTTCGCCAGCTATCTGACCATCGGCCTGCCGCTCGCGGTATTGCCAGGTTATGTCCATGATGTGATGGGATTTAGCGCCTTCTGGGCAGGACTGGTTATCAGCCTGCAATATTTCGCCACGCTGCTAAGCCGCCCTCATGCTGGTCGCTATGCCGATCTGCTGGGGCCGAAAAAAATCGTGGTATTCGGACTGTGTGGCTGCTTTTTAAGTGGTTTGGGCTACCTGCTGGCGGGATCAACGAATGGTTGGCCGTTGGCCAGCTTGTTGCTGCTATGCCTGGGGCGCGTGATTCTTGGGATCGGGCAAAGTTTTGCCGGGACCGGCTCTACGCTATGGGGCGTGGGAGTTGTTGGCTCGATGCATATCGGACGGGTGATTTCGTGGAACGGCATCGTGACCTATGGCGCGATGGCGATAGGCGCTCCGCTGGGCGTTCTGTGTTATGCCTGGGGTGGCTTACAGGGGCTGGCGCTGACCGTGATGGGCGTGGCGCTGTTGGCAATACTGCTGGCGCTCCCCCGTCCGGCGGTGAAGGCCAGCAAAGGCAAACCGTTGCCGTTTCGAGCGGTACTTGGACGCGTCTGGTTGTACGGCATGGCGCTGGCGCTGGCCTCCGCCGGATTTGGCGTGATCGCCACCTTTATCACGCTGTTTTATGATGCTAAAGGTTGGGACGGTGCAGCTTTTGCGCTGACGCTTTTTAGCTGTACGTTTGTGTGTACTCGCTTGTTATTCCCAAATGGTATCAATCGGTTAGGTGGGCTCAATGTTGCGATGATCTGTTTTAGCGTCGAGATTGTTGGGTTGCTGCTGGTGGGCATGGCCTCCATGCCGTGGATGGCGAAAATCGGCGTTCTGCTGGCAGGTGCCGGGTTCTCGTTGGTCTTCCCGGCGCTGGGCGTGGTGGCGGTTAAAGCCGTCCCGCAGCAAAATCAGGGCGCCGCGCTGGCGACCTATACGGTGTTTATGGATTTATCGCTGGGCGTTACCGGGCCGCTGGCCGGGCTGGTAATGACGTGGGCGGGCGTACCGGTTATCTATCTGGCGGCAGCCGGGCTGGTGGCGGTGGCGTTACTGCTGACCTGGCGGCTAAAAAAACGGCCTCAGGTGGTGTCACCGGAGGCCGAGTCATCGCCTTAACCGTTACTGGATAACCAGCGTGTTAATGATGTTTTCTGCGGTCGTTTGCGCTTTTTGCTGATCGTCAGCAGGCAGCGTGATTTGCAGCGTCAGCAGTTGGTTGTCCACTTTACCCAGCACCACGGAAGAGTAAGCGGTCTGGCCTTTGGCCGAGATGATGCTGTCTAACTGTTGCAGTGTGTGGCCTTTCAGCTCAATAGATTTATTGGTGACGACCTGCAACTGCGGGTCGCGGCTACGCTGCTGATCTTCCAGGCGTTTTGCCAGCACCGCCAGATCTTCGTTGGTATTGTCGCCGACAATTACAATCACCGCTTTCTGGCCGGTTGCGTCAGAATACACGTGCATATTGTTCGCCTGGGTACCCAGCTTGCCGCTCTGATCGGTCATATCCGCTGGCAGGGAAAAACTGAGTTTGCCGTCCAGCAGGCTGACCGGTTGTCCGGTGGCGCTACTCTCTGCGGCAGCACCTTCTGCTGGCGCTTTTGTATCGCTATTATCACAGGCCGCAAGCCCCATAACCAGCAGGCCAATACCGACATATTTAACCAGATTGCGCATTGACTTCTTCCTTTCGATAAACGGCCATAACGGCTCATTCGACCATCTTATCACAACTCGGAAAATGAACCTTTAACTCGTCTGCAATGCAGATAATTCAGATTTATCTGCCAGCCTTTTCAGTAACATATTCAGCAGTACGCCGTACATCGGCAGGAAGAAAATAATGCTGATCAGTACCTTGAAGCAGTAGTCGACCAGCGCGATTTCCATCCAGTGCTCGGCCATAAAGGCATCCGGGCTACGCCAGAAAGCGATAAAGAAAAAGGCCAACGTATCGCTGATGTTGCCAAACAGCGTGGAAGCCGTCGGCGCCAGCCACCAGCGGCGGTTCTGACGCAGGCGGTTAAAGACATGCACATCCAGAATTTGTCCCAGCGCGTAAGCCATAAAGCTGGCTGCGGCGATACGGGCGACAAACAGGTTAAAGTGCAGCAGCGCGCTGAACCCCTGCCACGACCCCATATAGAACAGTGATGACACAACATAGGAGATCAGCAGCGCGGGGATCATCACCGCAAAGATGATACGTCGTGCCAACGGCGCGCCAAAAATTCGCACGGTCAGGTCGGTCGCAAGGAAAATAAACGGAAAGCTAAAAGCGCCCCATGTGGTATGGAAACCAAAAATGGAAATCGGTAGCTGCACCAGATAGTTGCTGGAGGTGATCACCAGCAGATGAAATAGCGATAGCCAAAACAACGCTTTTACGCGCTGAGATTGTGTAAACGGAGTCATATTGTGACCTTTTTGTTGGATGGGGTGAGGGAACCCAATAAAAAACCGTCGCATGATACTGCTTTAAGAGCACATTGCAATGGTTGTTTTTCACGCAATCGTTAACCTGATTGGCTTACGCCACAACAGAGCGTAAAATAACGCCGTTTTTGCATGAATGAGACTACGATGAGCGATCTGTTTACCTCTCCCGACCATACGCTTGATGCCCAGGGACTACGCTGCCCGGAACCTGTAATGATGGTGCGTAAAACCGTGCGCGGTATGCAGGCGGGTGAAACGTTGCTGATTGTCGCCGACGATCCGGCGACAACCCGCGATATTCCCGGCTTCTGTACCTTTATGGAGCATGAACTGGTGGCCAAAGAGACCGACTCTCTGCCGTACCGCTATTTAGTGCGCAAAGGGCATTAAGCGAAGCGCCATCCGGCCTACAAAGACGGTGTAACCTGTAGGCCGGATAAGGCAACGCCGCATCCGGCACACACATTACCCTTTACGCAACAACCGCAGCGCATTCGCCGTCACCAGCACCGTCGCTCCCGTATCAGCCAGCACCGCCAGCCACAGTCCGGTTATCCCGAGCAGCGTGGTGACGAGGAAAATCCCCTTCAAACCCAGCGCAATCGCAATGTTCTGGCGAATATTGGCGTGGGTGGCGCGCGCCAGCTGAATCATTTGCACCAGGCCACGCAGACGGTTGTGGGTCAGGGCGGCATCGGCGGTTTCCAGGGCGACGTCGGTTCCGCTACCCATGGCAATGCCGATGGTCGCCGCTTTCATCGCCGGGGCGTCGTTGATGCCGTCGCCGACCATTGCCAGCGGCGACTGTTGGTTGAGAGAGGTAACGGCTCGCACCTTATCCTCCGGCAATAACCCCGCTTTGAATTCCAGACCCAGCTCTCCGGCAATGGCTGCTGCCGCGCGTGGGTTATCACCGGTCAGGATCACCCCTTTCACGCCGATCTGATTGAGCTCGCTGATGGCAGTGCGGGCGTCGTCGCGCAGCGTGTCCTGCAGGGCCAGTACGCCGAGAACGGTATCGTTACGCAGCACCAGCACCACAGTCTGGCCCGCGCTTTCCAGCTCGCTTATCTGTCCGGCAAAGGCATCGGCAGGCTGCTTACCGGCGGCGCAAATCAGCACGCGCTCGCCGTTGACCAGCGCTTCTATTCCGGAACCAACCAGCGCCCGCTGTTCTTTCGCGACAGGAATAGTCAGCTCGCGCGTTTGCGCTTCCCGAACAATCGCCTGCGCCAGTGGGTGCGTCGCGCCTTGCTCTACCGCCGCTGCCAGCGCCAGCAGTTCAGCCTCATTTATACCGCTTGCCGGATGAATCGCCGTCACGCGCGGTTTACCGATGGTCAGGGTGCCGGTTTTATCAAACGCCACCTGCGTGACTCTGCCCAACTGTTCCAGCGCGGCGCCGCCTTTGATTAATGCGCCACGACGCGCCGCGGCGGCAAGACCAGAGGTAATCGCTGCGGGAGTTGAGATAACCAGCGCGCACGGGCAGCCAATCAGCAACAGCGTCAGTCCTTTATAAATCCACTCCTGCCAGGAGCCGGCAAACAGCAGCGGCGGGACGAGGGTAACCAGCAGCGCAACCGCCATAATAGCGGGGGTATAAATTCGGCTGAAACGGTCAATAAAGCGCTCAATGGGGGCGCGGCGTTCTTCCGCTTCTTCAATCAGCTTCAGAATGCGATCGATAGCGCTGGCGCCCGGCTCGGAAAGCACTTCCAGCGTAACCAGACGATCTACGCTGGTGGCCCCCGCCGGGACTTTCTCGCCGGTGGCGCGTTCAACCGGGATCGATTCGCCGGTCAGGGCGCTTTCATCAAAGCTGGCAAAACCGGAGACCAGCTTACCGTCGGCGGGTAAACGTCCACCGGCGGCAACTTCAATAACATCGCCAGGCCGGAGCGTATTGATTGCGACCTCTTCACGTTCGCCATTACGCAGGCGCGTGGCGGTTTCTGGCTTGAGTGCCATCAATGCGCTAACACCTTTGCGGGCGCGGCTGGCGGCCCACCCTTCCAGGCGCTCGCCAATTAAAAACAGCAGTAGCACCATGGCGGCTTCCGCCGTCGCGCCGATAAACAGTGCGCCAATCGCGGCCACGCTCATCAACGTTTCAATGGCGAAGTAGCTGCCGGTTTTCATCAGACGCAGGGCCTGGCGGGCAATGGGATACAAGCCCACCAGCGTGGTGGCGATAAACGCTATCTGACCGAAAGGATGATTGAACTGCTCCAGCCCCCAGCTAATCGCCATCATGATTATCAGCGAAATCAGCGGCAGGTTCTCTTTCAGGCGTGATTCGGAGGCGGCTTCCGGCGCTTGTTCATCGCGTAGGGTATAACCTGCCTTTTGTACCGCGCTTTCAACTTGCTGACGGATATCAGAACCCGCGTCGACGACCAGTTTTTCGGTAGCGAACAGCACCTGGACCTGGTTGACGCCGCTCACCTGGCGGACCGCATTTTCCACTTTCCGGGCGCAGGCGGCACAGTCCATTCCTGCCACTTTCCAGGAATAACGGGTGCCCATTACGCTTTCGGATACGGTGGTAGGGGTGGCGCAACTTCCTTCGCAGCAGCAGTCGTCCGCCTTTTTTGGGGCTGGCGCTGGCTTGAAAGAAGAAAATTGTGGGGCTTTTTTGCCAGGGGCATCGGGCGTCGACATGGCATCCTCCGGTTAATAATCATTTCGTATTAACCGAAGGATACACTCTGGAGTCGACTCCAGAGTCAAGCGATATTAGAGATACAACGAACGAACAATCAGGAAATGTCCGGCGAAGTAGCAGGCGGCGGCAATGGCGTTATCGGCGCGGAAGCGGCGGCGATAATGGCTACCCAGCCAGACAAAATTGCCGATGAACAATAATGAGGCGCCGAGGAATGCCGACAGCGCGGGGCCAGTGGGGCGGAAGAACCACAGCTCACCGGCCATCCAGACCATCATCAGCGTGATGCCGATAAAGGTGCAGATAGCGACACGCAGCTCTTCCAGACGCGTCCAGATCACGGCGATCAGCAACGCCCCCAGCACTACCAGCACCAACGGCAAAGGCCAGAAGAACGACAGCGTCATTTGGCTGGCGAAATAGATGGTATACAGCAGATGCGACAGGAAGAATGCCCCCACGGCGTACAGCAGACGTTGGCGCGGCAACAGCGTCAGCGCATCGCCCAGCAGTGAGGCAAGCAGCCCTGCCAGCACCAGATAGCTGATGGCGTTAAACATTGGCGCCTGCCAGGCCAGCAGCGCCAGCAGGAGTAAAGTTAGGGGTTTAAAGACCCAGCGTTGCCAGGCGGGCCCACGATAGGAAGCATCCACGAACAACCATGCGGAAAGACAGACAGCGATAAACGACCAAAGCATCTTAGTTCCTTGAATTCGTTATTTTTTCGTAAGCGGGGTGCTCACGGCTCTACTGTCCAGTGTAGAGGTCGACACAGCCAGATGACAACACCATAACAGGCGATGTATGCTTATTTCCGCATTTTCTGATGGGTTAATAATATGAGCAAACCACCACTTTTTTTCATTGTTATCATTGTCTTAATCGTTGTCGCTGCGTCGTTTCGCTTTGTTCAGCAGCGGCGAGAAAAAGCCGATAATGATGCGGCGCCGCTGGTGCAAAAGCAGGTGGTGGTGAGTAACAAACGGGAAAAACCGCTAAACGATCGGCGATCCCGTCAGCAGGAAGTGAGCCCGGCAGGAACCAGCATGCGCTATGAAGCCAGCTTTAAGCCACAAAACGGGGGGATGGAGCAGACGTTTCGTCTGGATGCGCAGCAGTACCACGCGTTAACGGTCGGGGATAAAGGCACGCTGAGTTACAAAGGTTCGCGATTTGTTGATTTTACGCTTGAACGCTAAGGTGTCATCTGACTGATGCCGGATGGCGGCTTACGCCTTATCCGGCCTACAGATTTTTCGCCCCGGCCCGCAACGTGCCGCCGGGAGAAAAGATCACAGCTACTTCTTCAACTGATCTTTAATCTTCTTCTGCCACACCAGTAGCTCAAAGACGCCGAACAGAAAAATACGGATTTTCTCTCCGTTGGTCATCTGCGGGCCATCTTTAGGCATGGTGCTTTTTAGCAGCGCCAGCTGCATGCCATGCATCAGCACCATAAATATCAGTGCGACGTTAACGAAGATGTTAAGCGGGCGTGGAAAGGGTTGAAAAATATTCAGTAGTAAAAATGCCCAGACGCACAGCATCAGCAGGCGCCCCAGGTTAATCAGCATCGTGTTCTCCTCGTGCTTCACGTTGGTACAGGCGATAGGCGACCTGTCCGGCGACTTTCTCACGGTATAGCGACCAGTTCACCGGAACCGGCGGTAAGCCGTTTTCGACTTCGCTTTCAACGTAGATATACGCTTCATCTGCCAGCCAGCCATGGGTTTCCAGAAGGGTTAATGTTTCTTCCAGTAATCCTTTGCGAAACGGCGGGTCAACGAACACCACGTTATGCGGCGTACCGGTTTGGGCCAGAAACGCCAGCGTATTGGCATTGACGACGCGGGCATGATTTGCCTTCAGCGTGGCGAGATTCTTTTGTAGCTGCTGCGATACCGTGCGATCCATCTCCAGAAGCGTGGCGTCTGCCGCATAGCGGGAGAGCGCTTCCAGCCCTAGCGCACCGCTACCGGCGAAACAGTCCAGGCACCGGGCATCGACCATTACCGGGGCCAGCCAGTTAAATAAGGTTTCGCGCACGCGGTCGGTGGTCGGACGCAGGCCGGGGCTGTCCGGAACCGGGAGTTTACGGCCACGCCATTGCCCGCCAATAATGCGGATCTGGCCGCTACCAGAGTGATTCGGTTTTTTCATTTCTATTATTGCTCAATCCGCCTATAGCATGTCATTCCAGGCGGTGATGTGAGTTAAGTTAAGTGATAGACTATTTCATCATTTTTTTAGCTGCTATGTACATAGCGTTGACGCTGTGCCATGAAGCAACAGCGGGGGAGTGTAGTCGCAAATGGCGAAAGAGAAAAAACGTGGCTTTTTTTCCTGGCTGGGCTTTGGTCAAAAAGAGCAGGCACCGGAAAACGAGACAGAACTAAAAAACGAAGAACAACAACCGGTTGCTGAAGAAACTACCGTCGTTGACGAACAGCCGCGCGCCGAGGAAACCCGTAGCGAGGCACAAACACAAGCCTTTGCTGCTGAAGTTGTTGAAGTCACTGAACAGGTTGCGGAAATCGAAAAACTGCAGCCGGAAGAAGAACCTGTTGCTGAGCAACCGCAGCCGGAAGTTGAAGCGGTTGCTGAATCCACTGTTGAACCTGCAGTGGAAACCCCTGCGGCGGCGGTTATCGAACACGAAGAATTGCCGCTGCCGGAAGAGGTGAAAACCGCAGATGTTTCTGCCGAAGAGTGGCAGGCTGAAGCAGAAACTGTAGAAATCGTCGAGGCGGTTGAAGAAGAAGCCGAAAACGAACCGCAGCTGACCGATGAAGAGCTGGAAGCGCAGGCCCTGGCCGCTGAGGCGGCGGAAGAAGCCGTCATGGTGGTGCCGGTTGAAGAACCTGCCGTTGAAGAACCGGTAGAAGAGGCGGTCCAGGAGCAGGAAAAACCAACTAAAGAAGGTTTCTTTGCGCGCCTGAAACGCAGCCTGCTGAAAACAAAAGAAAACCTCGGTTCCGGATTTATCAGTCTGTTCCGCGGTAAAAAGATCGACGATGATCTGTTTGAAGAGCTGGAAGAGCAACTGCTGATCGCCGATGTGGGTGTAGAAACGACCCGCAAAATTATTGCGAATCTGACGGAAGGCGCCAGCCGCAAGCAGCTCAAAGATGCAGAAGCGCTGTATGGCCTGCTGAAAGATGAGATGGGCGAGATTCTGGCGAAGGTTGATGAGCCGCTGAACGTTGAGGGTAAAACGCCATTTGTTATCTTAATGGTTGGTGTCAACGGCGTGGGTAAAACAACTACCATTGGTAAGCTGGCGCGTCAGTTTGAGCAGCAGGGTAAAACGGTGATGCTGGCGGCGGGCGATACCTTCCGTGCGGCAGCGGTAGAGCAGTTGCAGGTCTGGGGTCAGCGTAACAATATCCCGGTGATTGCGCAGCATACCGGCGCGGATTCCGCCTCGGTTATCTTTGATGCCATTCAGGCCGCGAAGGCTCGTAACGTAGACGTGCTGATCGCTGATACCGCAGGGCGTTTGCAGAACAAATCGCACCTGATGGAAGAACTGAAAAAAATCGTTCGTGTCATGAAGAAGCTCGACGAAGAGGCGCCGCATGAAGTTATGCTGACTATCGACGCCAGTACCGGGCAGAATGCGATAAGCCAGGCCAAACTGTTCCATGAAGCGGTGGGCTTAACCGGTATCACCCTGACCAAGCTGGACGGTACGGCGAAGGGGGGGGTCATCTTCTCGGTTGCCGATCAGTTTGGCATCCCTATCCGTTACATTGGTGTGGGCGAACGTATCGAGGATTTACGTCCGTTTAAAGCGGACGATTTTATTGAGGCACTTTTTGCCCGAGAGGATTAACAATGATTCGCTTTGAACATGTCAGCAAGGCCTATCTCGGTGGGAGACAAGCGCTGCAGGGAGTGACCTTCCATATGCAGCCTGGCGAGATGGCGTTTCTGACCGGCCACTCTGGTGCGGGTAAAAGTACCCTGCTGAAGCTGATCTGTGGAATTGAACGGCCCAGCGCCGGAAAAATCTATTTCAGCGGGCATGACATCAGCCGTTTGAAAAACCGTGAAGTGCCGTTTCTGCGTCGTCAGATTGGCATGATTTTTCAGGATCACCACCTGTTGATGGACAGAACCGTGTTTGACAACGTGGCAATTCCGCTGATCATCGCGGGCGCCAGCGGGGACGATATTCGTCGTCGCGTGTCAGCGGCACTGGATAAGGTCGGGCTGTTGGACAAAGCGAAAAACTTCCCGATTCAGCTCTCTGGCGGTGAGCAACAGCGTGTGGGTATCGCCCGTGCGGTGGTGAATAAACCTGCGGTACTGCTGGCGGATGAACCGACGGGGAACCTGGATGACGCGCTGTCGGAAGGGATCCTTCGCCTGTTCGAAGAGTTTAACCGCGTCGGGGTCACGGTATTAATGGCCACGCACGATATTGGTCTGATCTCCCGTCGCTCCTACCGCCAGCTGGTCCTGAGTGATGGACACCTGCATGGAGGCCTGGCGCATGAATAGACGTGACGCTATCAATCAAATCAAACAGTTCGGTGGCCGACTGGATCGTTTTCGTAAATCAGGCGGCGCGCCGGGTGATGGCGGTCGTAATGCGCCGAAGCGTGCGAAAGCCGCGCCAAAACCGAACTCACGTAAAACCAACGTTTTTAACGAGCAGGTGCGTTACGCGTTCCAGGGCGCGTTGCAGGACCTGAAAAGTAAGCCGCTGGCGACGTTCCTGACGGTGATGGTGATCGCCATCTCCCTGACGCTGCCAAGCGTGTGTTACATGGTTTATAAAAACGTAAACCAGGCGGCAAGCCAGTATTATCCCTCGCCGCAAATCACCGTCTATCTGCAAAAAACGCTAGATGATGACGCGGCGGCGCGGGTGGTGGGTCAGTTGCAGGCCGAACAGGGCGTCGAGAAAGTAAATTATCTTTCCCGCGAAGATGCGTTGGGCGAATTCCGTAACTGGTCCGGCTTTGGCGGCGCGCTGGATATGCTGGAAGAGAATCCGCTTCCAGCCGTAGCGGTGGTGATCCCGAAACTGGACTTCCAGGGGACGGAGTCGCTGAACACCCTGCGTGACCGTATTGCACAAATCAACGGTATTGATGAAGTGCGGATGGACGACAGCTGGTTCGCTCGTCTGGCGGCGCTGACGGGACTCGTGGGGCGCGTATCCGCGATGATTGGCGTGCTGATGGTGGCGGCGGTCTTCCTCGTCATCGGTAACAGCGTGCGCCTGAGTATTTTTGCGCGTCGCGATACCATTAACGTGCAAAAGCTGATTGGCGCAACGGACGGATTTATCCTGCGTCCATTCCTTTACGGCGGCGCGCTGCTCGGTTTTTCCGGCGCATTTCTTTCACTGATTTTGTCAGAAATTTTGGTGATGCGTTTGTCGTCAGCGGTAACTGAAGTGGCGCAGGTTTTTGGAACAAAGTTTGATATCAATGGTTTATCATTCGACGAGTGCCTGTTATTGCTGCTGGTGTGCTCAATGATCGGCTGGGTGGCAGCCTGGCTTGCCACGGTTCAACATTTACGCCACTTTACCCCCGATTAAAAAATCTCTGGTATAATCTTTCCCTGCACTGAGTAGTTCGCTCTGCAGGGAAAGAGTCCCTGTTATCTCTTCCCGGCGTATTCATTGTGATGTCACATTTTGTGCGTAATTTATACACATTACGACATGGAACTTGTGGATAAAATCACTGTCTGATAAAAGATTGAATGATATTCTCGTTGCTCATAAGCTCTGGCATGGTTGTTGCTACTGGTTTTTGTTAATTGGTTTTGCCAACGCGCCAGATGAAAAGATTGAGAGGATTTGAATGACCAAAGAAATGCAAAATTTAGCTTTAGCCCCTGTTGGTAACCTGGAATCTTACATCCGGGCTGCGAACGCGTGGCCGATGTTGTCGGCTGACGAGGAGCGGGCACTGGCTGAAAAGCTGCATTACCAGGGCGATCTGGAAGCAGCTAAAACGCTGATCCTGTCTCACCTGCGCTTTGTTGTTCATATTGCTCGTAACTACGCGGGCTATGGCCTGCCGCAGGCGGATCTGATTCAGGAAGGTAATATCGGCCTGATGAAAGCCGTGCGCCGTTTCAACCCGGAAGTGGGTGTGCGCCTGGTTTCTTTCGCTGTGCACTGGATCAAAGCTGAGATCCATGAATACGTTCTGCGTAACTGGCGTATCGTGAAAGTCGCGACCACTAAAGCACAGCGTAAGCTGTTCTTTAACCTGCGTAAAACCAAGCAGCGTCTGGGCTGGTTCAACCAGGACGAAGTTGAAATGGTGGCTCGTGAGTTGGGTGTTTCCAGCAAAGACGTGCGTGAAATGGAATCCCGTATGGCGGCGCAGGACATGACGTTTGACATGTCTTCGGACGACGAGTCTGACAGCCAGCCGATGGCGCCGGTTCTGTATCTGCAGGATAAATCCTCTAATTTTGCCGATGGCATTGAAGAAGATAACTGGGAAGATCAGGCCGCGAACAAACTGACTCACGCAATGGAAGGTCTGGACGAACGTAGCCAGGATATCATCCGCGCTCGTTGGCTGGACGAAGACAACAAGTCCACGTTGCAGGAACTGGCCGACCGCTACGGCGTCTCCGCTGAACGTGTGCGTCAGCTTGAGAAAAACGCCATGAAAAAACTGCGCGCGGCGATCGAAGCGTAATCTTCCAGGAAACCTGGAAATGCTGATAAACCCTGGATGAAAATCCGGGGTTTTTTGTTTTTATCTCTCCCTCTATCTCCTGACGTTTAGGCTTTTTGTCATCAAGTTGTTATCTGCATGTCAAATTTAGCTATTCCAAAATAATAAAAATCGGGTATGTTTTAGCAGAGTATGCTGCTAAAGCACGGGTGGCTATCCAATAATCGAAATAAAGTGCTGAACAACAACATCACAACATACGTAATAACCACAATAATGGGGATTGTCAGGATGAATACGAAGGGTAAAGCGTTATTGGCAGGATGTATCGCCCTGTCTTTGAGCAATATGGCGTTTGCTAAGGATATTAAAGTGGCCGTTGTCGGCGCAATGTCCGGTCCGGTAGCACAGTATGGCGATCAGGAGTTTACTGGCGCAGAGCAGGCGATTGCGGATATCAACGCCAAGGGCGGGGTGAAAGGTGACAAACTGGTCGTGGTGAAATACGACGACGCCTGCGACCCGAAACAAGCGGTAGCGGTCGCGAACAAAGTGGTCAACGACGGGATTAAATACGTTATCGGTCATCTGTGCTCATCTTCTACCCAGCCCGCGTCAGATATCTATGAAGATGAAGGCATTCTGATGATCACTCCGGCAGCAACGGCGCCGGAGCTGACTGCGCGTGGTTATAAGCTGGTGATGCGTACCACCGGCCTGGATTCCGATCAGGGGCCAACTGCCGCCAAATACATTCTGGAAAAAGTGAAGCCGCAACGCATCGCCATCATTCACGATAAGCAGCAGTACGGTGAAGGTCTGGCGCGTGCGGTGCAGGACGGCCTGAAGAAAGGCAACGCCAACGTGGTGTTCTTTGACGGAATTACCGCCGGTGAAAAAGACTTCTCGACGCTGGTAGCGCGCCTGAAGAAAGAGAATATCGATTTCGTTTACTACGGTGGTTATCACCCGGAAATGGGGCAGATCCTGCGTCAGTCTCGTGCCGCAGGTCTGAAAACCCAGTTTATGGGACCGGAAGGGGTAGCGAACGTGTCGCTGTCTAACATTGCGGGTGAGTCTGCGGAAGGCTTACTGGTAACTAAGCCGAAGAACTACGATCAGGTGCCTGCAAACAAACCGATTGTGGATGCTATCAAGGCCAAGAAACAGGATCCAAGTGGCGCATTCGTGTGGACCACTTACGCCGCGCTGCAATCCTTGCAGGCCGGCCTGAACCAGTCTGACGATCCGGCTGAAATTGCCAAATACCTGAAAGCAAACTCAGTAGAAACCGTAATGGGGCCGTTGTCCTGGGACGAGAAGGGCGATCTGAAAGGCTTCGAATTCGGTGTGTTTGACTGGCATGCTAATGGTACGGCGACCGACGCGAAGTAATTGAGTGCCGGGTGGCGGCTTCGCCTTACCCGGCCTACATACCTGGAAAATTGCGAGGTGGTTTTTTATTTTTTGTTCCCAGCATGTAGGCCGGATAAGCGTCAGCGCCATCCGGCTTTTTTATCTTTTTTCCCAGCCATCCGCCTGGGCCGTAAACCCTAATGCCTGCATAAACGCGGCCATCACGCTGCGGTCTTCAACGCCTACATCAGCCATCCACCATGAACTCACACTTGGGTTTTCGCGGATCACCTCTTCGATTAAATACTGCCCGACGCCGCGACGACGGGTGATTTCACGTACGCGCAACGAATCCAGAGCGCCTTGGGTACCGCTCAGGGTGACACGTACAGCGCCTAACAGACGCTCGTTAAAACGCGCGGCGTAGATCCGGTGCGTTTCATCTACGCTTAACGATGAGGCGGAATATTCCGGCCAGATTTTGCCCAGATCAATCAGATCCTGGGCGCTAAAGTTGTTTAAACGAACGATGGTCAGCTTCATTAGCAGCATGTCCAAATCACAAAAGATGGAAGCAGTGTACCGAAATAATTCACCCGGATGCTTTCTCTTTTTTATGTGATTAACCAGGTTAATCGTTTTGCGACAACGGTAATGACAGTTTGAAACATTAGAGATTGAAAAACAGGCAGGATAATACCCTGGGATGCAGCATTTTATTCCGCTCTTTGTACCGTTATTTTATGCTGACAAACGTGCTTTTTTTTGTTTATCTATAGTGAAAAGCAGAATATTATCTTTTCTTAATCGACTGAAATATAGAGATTTTAGCCTGATTTTGCTTAAAAAACTGTGCTAAACCATTAATGAGATTGGTAAAAATAGTACAGTTCAAAAAAAGCACAGTCTGCTTTTTAACCACATAAATACAAAATATTAATTACGTCACGAATGGGGATTCAGGTAATGAAACGGAATGCGAAAACAATCATCGCAGGGGTGATAGCACTGGCAATGTCACACGCGGTCATGGCGGAAGATATCAAGGTCGCTGTTGTCGGCGCGATGTCAGGCCCGGTCGCGCAGTGGGGTGATATGGAATTTAATGGCGCACGTCAGGCCATTAAAGATATCAATGCCAAAGGCGGGATCAAAGGCGACAAACTGGTCGCTGTGGAATATGACGACGCTTGCGATCCGAAACAGGCCGTGGCGGTAGCGAACAAAATCGTCAATGACGGCATTCAGTACGTTATTGGACATCTGTGCTCATCTTCCACGCAGCCTGCATCAGATATTTATGAAGATGAAGGCATTCTGATGATTTCTCCGGGTGCCACTAACCCGGAACTGACCCAGCGCGGTTACGCACACATCATGCGTACAGCGGGTCTGGACTCCTCTCAGGGGCCGACCGCCGCGAAATACATTCTGGAGAAGGTGAAGCCGCAGCGTATCGCCATCATTCACGATAAACAGCAATACGGTGAAGGCCTGGCGCGTTCAGTGCAGGACAGCCTGAAAGCGGGCAAAGGTAACATCGTTTTCTTTGACGGGATCACCGCCGGAGAAAAAGATTTTTCTGCGCTGATCGCCCGCCTGAAAAAAGAAAATATCGACTTTGTTTATTACGGCGGCTACTACCCGGAAATGGGGCAAATGCTGCGCCAGGCGCGTTCCGTCGGGCTGAAAACCCAGTTTATGGGACCAGAGGGCGTCGGCAATGCGTCGCTGTCTAACATTGCCGGTGATGCTGCTGAAGGCATGCTGGTAACCATGCCAAAACGCTATGACCAGGATCCGGCGAATAAAGCTATCGTCGATGCGCTCAAAGCTGACAAGAAAGATCCAACCGGACCGTACGTGTGGATCACTTATGCAGCCGTCCAGTCATTGGCGACAGCAATGGATCGCAGCGGTAGCAAAGAGCCGTTGGACCTGGTGAAAGATCTGAAAGCACACGGGGCTGATACCGTGATTGGGCCGCTGAAATGGGACGAAAAAGGCGATTTGAAGGGATTTGAGTTTGGTGTCTTCCAGTGGCACGCAGACGGTTCATCGACCGTTGCGAAGTAATACCTGAAGACGAGTTATCCCACCGCCCGTGCAAAACGGGCGGGTTAAGAAAGGTTACCTTATGTCCGAGCAGTTCCTCTATTTCTTGCAGCAGATGTTTAACGGCGTCACGCTGGGAAGCACCTACGCGCTGATCGCCATCGGTTACACGATGGTGTACGGCATTATCGGCATGATCAACTTCGCCCACGGCGAGGTGTATATGATCGGCAGCTATGTCTCCTTTATGATCATCGCAGCGCTAATGATGATGGGCATTGATTCCAGTTGGCTACTGGTCGCGGCGGGCTTCGTCGGCGCGATTGTGATTGCCAGCGCCTACGGCTGGAGCATTGAACGTGTGGCGTATCGGCCCGTGCGCAGCTCCAAGCGCTTGATCGCGCTGATTTCCGCTATCGGGATGTCCATCTTCCTGCAAAACTACGTCAGCCTGACGGAAGGTTCGCGCGACGTGGCGCTGCCCAGCCTGTTTAATGGCCAGTGGACTGTCGGCAGTAGCGAAAACTTCTCTGCTTCCATCACCACCATGCAGGCGGTTATCTGGATTGTAACCTTCCTGGCGATGCTGGCGCTGACGATTTTCATCCGCTATTCGCGTATGGGCCGCGCCTGTCGCGCCTGCGCTGAAGACCTGAAAATGGCCAGCCTGCTCGGGATTAACACCGACCGCGTGATTGCGCTGACCTTTGTGATTGGTGCGGCTATGGCGGCGGTAGCGGGCGTGCTGCTCGGTCAGTTCTACGGCGTAATTAACCCGTACATCGGCTTTATGGCCGGGATGAAAGCCTTTACCGCGGCGGTACTGGGCGGCATCGGTAGCATCCCTGGGGCGATGATCGGCGGTCTGATTCTGGGCGTCGCGGAAGCGCTCTCCTCTGCTTATCTGAGTACTGAATACAAAGACGTGGTTTCATTCGCGCTGCTGATTCTGGTGCTGCTGGTGATGCCAACCGGTATTCTGGGTCGCCCGGAGGTAGAGAAAGTATGAAACCGATGCATTTTGCAATGGCGCTGCTCTCTGCCGCTATGTTCTTCGTCCTGGCGGGCGTCTTTATGGGGGTCCAACTGGAGCTTGACGGCACCAAACTGGTGGTCGATACCGCCGCGGATATCCGCTGGCAGTGGGTGTTTATCGGCACTGGTGTGGTCTTTCTCTTCCAGCTGTTGCGTCCAGCCTTCCAGAAAGGCCTGAAGAGCGTCTCTGGACCGAAATTTATTCTGCCGGCGATTGACGGCTCCACCGTTAAACAGAAGCTGTTCCTGGTGGCGCTGCTGGTGATTGCCGTGGCGTGGCCGTTTATGGTGTCGCGCGGTACGGTGGATATCGCCACGCTGACGATGATTTATATCATCCTCGGCCTCGGCTTAAACGTGGTGGTGGGGCTTTCCGGCCTGCTGGTGCTGGGCTACGGCGGCTTCTATGCCATCGGCGCTTACACCTTCGCGCTGCTGAACCACTATTACGGTCTGGGCTTCTGGACCTGTCTGCCGCTGGCGGGGCTGGTTTCAGCTGCTGCGGGCTTCCTGCTTGGCTTCCCGGTACTGCGCCTGCGCGGTGATTATCTGGCGATTGTGACGTTAGGCTTCGGCGAAATCGTCCGTATCCTGCTGCTCAACAACACCGAAATCACCGGCGGCCCGAACGGTATCAGCCAGATCCCGAAACCCACCTTTTTCGGTCTTGAGTTCAGCCGCAGCGCGCGTGAAGGTGGCTGGGATACCTTCAGCAACTTCTTTAACGTGAAGTATGACCCGTCCGATCGCGTGATTTTCCTCTATCTGGTGGCGTTGCTGCTGGTGGTGTTCTCGCTGTTTGTCATCAACCGTCTGCTGCGTATGCCGCTGGGACGTGCGTGGGAAGCGCTGCGTGAAGATGAAATCGCCTGCCGTTCGCTGGGCTTAAATCCTACACGCATCAAGCTGACCGCCTTTACCATCAGCGCCGCGTTTGCCGGTTTTGCTGGTACGCTGTTTGCCGCGCGCCAGGGCTTCGTCAGCCCGGAATCCTTCACCTTTGCCGAGTCGGCCTTTGTGCTGGCGATTGTGGTACTGGGCGGAATGGGCTCACAGTTTGCGGTGATCCTCGCGGCCATCCTGCTGGTAGTGTCACGCGAGCTGATGCGTGATTTCAACGAATACAGCATGTTAATGCTGGGTGGTTTAATGGTACTGATGATGATCTGGCGTCCGCAGGGCTTGTTGCCGATGACCCGTCCACAGTTGAAGCTGAAAAACGGGGAAGCAAAAGGAGAGCAGGCATGAGTCAGCCATTATTATCCGTTAACGGCCTGATGATGCGCTTCGGCGGTCTGCTGGCGGTAAACAATGTTGAACTGGAACTGCGGCCGCAGGAGATTGTCTCGTTGATCGGCCCGAACGGCGCGGGAAAAACCACGGTTTTCAACTGCCTGACCGGTTTTTATAAGCCGACAGGCGGGACGATTAAGCTACGCGACCAGCACCTGGAAGGGTTGCCGGGTCAGCAAATCGCGCGTATGGGCGTGGTGCGTACTTTCCAGCACGTGCGTCTGTTTCGTGAGATGACGGTGATTGAAAACCTGCTGGTGGCGCAACATCAGCAACTGAAAACCGGCGTCTTCTCCGGCCTGTTGAAAACTCCGTCGTTCCGTCGCGCGCAGAGTGAAGCGTTGGATCGCGCCGCCACCTGGCTGGAGCGTATTGGCTTGCTGGAGCATGCCAACCGTCAGGCCAGTAACCTGGCCTACGGCGACCAGCGTCGTCTGGAGATTGCCCGCTGCATGGTGACGCAGCCGGAAATCCTGATGCTCGACGAACCAGCGGCGGGCCTGAACCCAAAAGAGACCAAAGAGCTGGACGAACTGATTGCCGAGCTGCGTAACCATCACAACACCACTATCCTGCTGATTGAGCACGATATGAAGCTGGTGATGGGGATTTCCGACCGTATTTACGTGGTGAACCAGGGCACGCCGCTGGCGAACGGGACGCCGGAACAGATTCGTAATAACCCGGACGTGATCCGCGCCTATTTAGGTGAAGCATAATGGGGGCGAGGCATAATATGGATAAGGCGATGTTATCGTTCGATAAAGTCAGCGCCCACTACGGCAAAATTCAGGCGCTGCACGAGGTTAGCCTGTATATCAATCAGGGTGAAATCGTAACGCTTATCGGCGCCAACGGCGCGGGTAAAACCACCCTGCTCGGTACGTTATGCGGCGACCCACGCGCGACCAGCGGGCGAATTGTCTTTGATGGTAAAGACATTACCGACTGGCAGACAGCGAAAATCATGCGCGAAGCGGTGGCGATCGTCCCGGAAGGGCGTCGTGTTTTTTCGCGCATGACGGTGGAAGAGAACCTGGCGATGGGCGGCTTCTTTGCCGAGAAGGACCAGTTTCAGGAACGTATCAAGTGGGTTTACGAACTGTTCCCGCGCCTGCATGAACGTCGCATTCAGCGTGCGGGCACCATGTCCGGCGGTGAACAGCAGATGCTGGCGATAGGCCGCGCGCTGATGAGCCAGCCGCGCCTGTTGCTGCTGGATGAACCTTCTCTGGGGTTGGCGCCGATTATCATCCAGCAGATCTTTAACACCATTGAGCAGTTGCGCGAGCAGGGGATGACCATCTTCCTCGTCGAGCAGAACGCCAACCAGGCGCTGAAGCTCGCCGACCGCGGCTACGTGCTGGAAAATGGTCATGTGGTACTGGAAGACACCGGCGATGCGCTGCTGGCGAATGAAGCGGTGCGTAGCGCTTATCTGGGCGGTTAAGATTTCTCTTAAGAGTTAAGGGGCCTGATGGCCCCTTTTTATCGCGTTATGTTATTATTGAGAATGGTTATCAATAATAATATGAACATGGAGAAAGGATGATACGTTCAGGTACCTGCATGATGATTGGAACTCTGTTATTGGCGTTTGCATCTGGCGCTCAGGCATTGGAACCGCAAACGTTCGACCCGCGCGATCCGTCTATCTGGGAAGAGAAACCAACCAACCCGTTGGCACAGTCCAGCTCGCCCTGCGAAGTATTCACCAGCTCGGTATGCCCTGGCTGGGAAGATGAGAAATCAGATATCCAGCGTGAACGTGAGCGGCGGGAACAGCAGCGTTTACAGAATGAATTTGAACGACGCTGGCGTCGGGATTAACGTTACCGGAGTGAATGGGCAGCGTGTCAGGTAACGTCGCTAGCTAAATCTGCAGGTATTGCGAGCCTTGTCCCAGCAAGCATAGGTTATTTGCTGCATAATCAACGGCTTGATGTATATCTTGAGTCAATGGTAATTGAATGAATGATTTACCGCGTCAAACTGACGTGCTGCCCATGCCCGCAATAGACGGTGTTACGGTCTCTTTTAATGGACTGCACTATCTGCGCCCCGAGCTACTTCTGGATTTTGTGAGTATCAGTAGCGCGCCGTTGCTTGCCGTTACGCCTGTCGCATTGCTGTACTCTTCTGTTGGTGTGCTGCAACAGGTTGACTTACGCAAGTTGCCGGTTGAAGTCGTTGGCCGTGTGGTTTACCCCATCTCTTCGCTGAAGCTTCCTGCGTTACGAGGAAAGCTCATCATTAACGCCCAGTCGCGACGACTCAAGTTTCTGGAAAGTCTGGTGGCGATATCGCCGGAAGATAATATCCACGGTATGCAGATCCTGGGACTGGCGCTGGAGTTTACGTTCGCACAACCTGAGTAATACTTCTTTTTTGTACATCTTAGATGTACAATTGAGTTGTACATCTGAGGAGGTTTTGATGCGTACCATGAACTATAGCGAAGCCCGACAAAATCTGGCTGAAGTACTGGAGAGCGCTGTCACCGGCGTTCCTGTCACTATTACACGTCGTGGTCATAAGCCTGCCGTAATCATCAGCGCGGAAGAGTTCGAACGCTATCAGGCTGCAAGACTTGATGATGAATTTGCCGATATCATGATGTTACATGGTAATGAAATCAGGGAGCTGGCGGATAAATGACCCTACAAATTATCTCAGCGGAAGAGATAATCCAGTTTCACGACAGGCTGCTACGCGTAACGCCTGGCGTTGCGGGCATGCCTGATCCTGGTCGTGCTGAAGCGCTGATGTATCGAGTGTTAAATCAAATTGAATACGAAGGTGTGACCGACGTGTGGTTGCTGGCCGCAATGCATTTACTGGCTATCTCACGTGGGCATATTTTTAATGACGGTAACAAACGTACCGCTTTGTTTATTACGTTACTGTTTTTAAAGCGTAACGGGATAGCTTTGCCTGCAAACCCGGATTTTGTCGCCATGACGGTTGAAGCGGCTGCGGGCCAACTGACGCTGGAACAAATAGCCTCCCGCTTACGTGCATAACCCCGGTGGCGCTTCGTCTGGACGGGCTACCCAAGCCATTGTAGGCCGGATAAGATGCGTTAGCATCGCCATCCGGCGGTTCGTAGGCACTTTCTCTATAAGTGTTACAGCTCCCACTTTGCTTCCTTAGCACCGTCACCGCCTTGCCATCTGTTTGTCGCCTTACTATCTTTTTTTTGTAATAAAAAAGTTATTTTTCTGTCATTCGAGCATGTCATGTTACCCCCGCGAGCATAAAACGCGTGATATCGCGCATCCGGCACAACAAGAGAGATAACCGATGATATCGTTACGACATACAGCTTTAGGACTGGCACTTAGCCTGGCATTTGCAGGTCAGGCGATGGCAGTTACCACCATCCCGTTCTGGCACTCAATGGAAGGCGAACTGGGTAAAGAAGTTGATTCACTGGCGCAACGTTTTAATGCCGCCAACCCCGACTACAAAATTGTTCCACAGTACAAAGGTAACTACGAGCAGAGCCTGAGCGCAGGTATTGCCGCCTTCCGTACCGGAAACGCCCCTGCGCTGTTGCAGGTTTATGAAGTGGGTACGGCAACGATGATGGCCTCAAAAGCCATTAAACCGGTCTATGAAGTATTCAAAGAGGCTGGCATCAACTTCGATGAATCTCAGTTCGTGCCGACGGTTTCCGGTTATTACACTGACTCGAAAAGCGGACATCTGCTCTCCCAGCCGTTTAACAGCTCCACGCCGGTGCTGTATTACAACAAAGACGCCTTCAAAAAAGCCGGTTTAGACCCTGAGCAACCGCCAAAAACCTGGCAGGATCTGGCGGAATACACCGCGAAGCTGAAAGCCGCAGGTATGAAGTGTGGCTACGCCAGCGGTTGGCAGGGCTGGATTCAGATTGAAAACTTCAGCGCCTGGAACGGTCTGCCGGTCGCCACCAAAAACAACGGTTTTGACGGTACTGACGCGGTGCTGGAGTTCAATAAACCGGAGCAGGTGAAACACATTGCACTACTGGAAGAGCTGAATAAAAAAGGTGATTTCAGCTACTTCGGACGTAAAGATGAGTCCACCGAGAAGTTCTACAATGGGGATTGCGCCATTACCACTGCTTCTTCTGGTTCTCTGGCCGACATCCGTCACTACGCCAAATTCAACTATGGCGTCGGCATGATGCCGTACGATGCCGACGTGAAGGGCGCGCCGCAGAACGCGATTATCGGTGGAGCTAGTCTGTGGGTGATGCAAGGCAAAGACAAAGCCACCTACGAAGGCGTGGCGCAGTTCCTTAACTTCCTCGCGAAACCAGAGATTGCTGCCGAATGGCATCAGAAGACCGGCTATCTGCCGATCACCACCGCCGCGTACGATCTGACTCGCGAGCAGGGCTTCTATGATAAGAACCCCGGGGCCGATATCGCCACCCGTCAGATGCTGAACAAACCGCCGTTACCGTTCACCAAAGGACTGCGTCTGGGCAACATGCCGCAGATCCGTACCATCGTGGATGAAGAGCTGGAAAGCGTGTGGACCGGAAAGAAAACCCCACAGCAGGCGTTGGACGCCGCGGTAGAGCGTGGCAATCAGTTACTGCGCCGCTTTGAGCAATCGACCAAATCTTAAGTGTATAAGTGCCTGATGGCGCTACGCTTATCAGGCCTACAGCGTTTGTAGGCCGGATAAGCGTAGCGCCATCCGGCACCTTCCAGGAAAAGAACCTTCATGTCCTCATCCCGTCCGGTGTTCCGCTCGCGCTGGCTTCCCTATTTACTGGTGGCCCCGCAGTTGGTTATCACCGTTATTTTCTTTATCTGGCCCGCCGGTGAAGCGCTATGGTACTCGCTACAAAGCGTTGATCCTTTTGGTCTTTCCAGCCAGTTTGTCGGACTGGAAAACTTTGTCGCGCTGTTCCATGACCCGTACTACCTTGATTCGTTCTGGACGACGATAAAGTTCAGTACGTTGGTTACGGTAAGCGGCCTGCTGGTGTCGCTGTTTTTTGCTGCGCTGGTGAATTACGTCGTGCGCGGTAGCCGTTTTTACCAGACGTTAATGCTACTCCCCTACGCCGTTGCGCCTGCCGTCGCCGCCGTACTGTGGATCTTCCTGTTCAACCCGGGTCGCGGGCTGATTACCCATTTTCTCGGTGAGTTTGGCTATGACTGGAACCACGCGCAAAACAGCGGTCAGGCAATGTTTCTGGTGGTGTTCGCGTCTGTCTGGAAGCAGATTAGTTACAACTTCCTGTTCTTCTTTGCCGCACTGCAATCTATTCCCCGATCGCTGATCGAAGCCGCCGCGATTGATGGCGCGGGGCCGATTCGCCGCTTCTTTAAGCTGGCATTGCCGCTGATTGCGCCAGTCAGCTTCTTTCTGCTGGTGGTGAATCTGGTGTATGCCTTCTTCGATACCTTCCCGGTGATCGACGCCGCCACGGCAGGTGGACCGGTACAGGCGACCACCACGTTGATTTATAAGATCTATCGTGAAGGCTTTGTCGGCCTGGATCTCTCTGCGTCAGCCGCGCAGTCGGTGGTGCTGATGTTCCTGGTCATTATTTTGACAGTGGTGCAGTTCCGCTATGTGGAAAGTAAGGTGCGTTACCAATGATTGAGAACCGTCGTGGGCTGACAATATTTAGCCATGCCATGCTGATTATGGGGATCATGGTGATCCTGTTCCCGCTGTACGTCGCGTTTGTCGCGGCGACGCTGGACAACAAAGCGGTATTTGAAACGCCGATGACGCTTGTTCCCGGCACGCAGTTGCTGGAAAACATGAAATACATCTGGGTCAACGGCGTGGGCGTCAACAGCGCGCCGTTCTGGTTGATGATGCTCAACAGTTTCATCATGGCGTTCAGTATTACGGTGGGGAAAATCACCGTTTCTATGATCTCCGCGTTCGCTATCGTCTGGTTTCGCTTTCCGCTGCGCAACCTGTTCTTCTGGATGATTTTTATCACCCTGATGCTGCCGGTTGAGGTGCGTATTTTCCCGACGGTGGAAGTGATCGCCAACCTGAAAATGCTCGACAGCTACGCGGGTCTGACGTTGCCGCTGATGGCATCGGCTACTGCGACCTTCCTGTTCCGTCAGTTTTTTATGACGCTACCGGATGAGCTGGTTGAAGCGGCGCGTATTGACGGCGCGTCACCGATGCGTTTTTTCCGCGATATCGTGCTACCGCTGTCAAAAACCAATCTGGCGGCGCTGTTCGTGATCACCTTTATCTACGGCTGGAACCAGTATTTGTGGCCGTTGTTAATTATTACCGATGTCAACCTGGGCACTGCGGTGGCGGGCATCAAAGGCATGATCGCCACCGGCGAAGGTACCACCCAATGGAATCAGGTGATGGCAGCCATGTTGCTGACGCTCATCCCTCCGGTAATCATCGTGTTAGCCATGCAGCGTGCCTTCGTGCGTGGTTTAGTGGACAGTGAGAAATAAAATGGCTGGTTTAAAACTACAGGCAGTAACCAAAAGCTGGGATGGCAAAACCCAGGTGATTAAACCGCTGACGCTGGACGTTGCGGACGGTGAGTTTATCGTGATGGTCGGGCCATCCGGCTGCGGCAAGTCTACGCTGCTGCGGATGGTGGCTGGGCTGGAGCGGGTCAGCGGCGGCGATATCTGGATCGATAATAAGCGCGTTACCGAGATGGAGCCGAAAGATCGCGGCATTGCAATGGTGTTCCAGAACTATGCCCTCTACCCGCATATGAGCGTGGAAGAAAACATGGCCTGGGGATTGAAGATTCGTGGAATGGGCAAGGAGCATATTGCCGAACGGGTGAAAGAGGCGGCACGTATTCTCGAACTGGGTGAATTGCTAAAACGTCGCCCGCGCGAACTTTCAGGCGGCCAGCGTCAGCGCGTGGCGATGGGGCGGGCGATTGTTCGCGATCCGGCGGTATTCCTGTTCGATGAGCCGCTTTCTAATCTCGATGCCAAGCTGCGCGTACAGATGCGTCTGGAGTTACAACATCTGCATCGCCGACTGAAAACCACCTCGCTGTATGTGACGCACGATCAGGTTGAAGCGATGACCCTTGCCCAGCGGGTGATGGTGATGAACAAAGGCATTGCCGAGCAGATCGGTACGCCGGTTGAGGTGTACGAGAAACCTGCCAGCCGTTTTGTGGCGAGCTTTATCGGCAGCCCGGCGATGAACCTGCTGGACGGGCGCATTAGCGCTTCGGGTACGCATTTTGAACTGGATGACGGCATGGCCCTGCCCATTGCCAGGAACGTCCGGAAATATATTGGGCGTAACATGACGCTGGGTATCCGCCCGGAGCATATTGCGTTAAGCTCGCAGGCCGATGGCGGTGTGCCGTTGGTTGTCGATACGCTGGAAATGCTGGGCGCGGATAACCTGGCGCACGGACGCTGGGGTGAGCAAAAGCTGGTGGTGCGACTGGCGCATCAGCATCGCCCGACGGCAGGCAGCACGCTATGGCTGCATCTGCCAGAAAATCATTTGCATCTCTTTGATGGCGAAACAGGACAACGCGTATGAGTAACTGGCCTTATCCCCACATTGCCGCCCATCGCGGCGGCGGTAAGCTGGCACCGGAAAACACCCTGGCGGCGATCGACGTGGGGGCGCGATACGGGCATACCATGATTGAGTTTGACGCTAAGTTGTCGAAAGACGGTGAGATCTTTTTGCTGCACGACGACAATCTCGAACGGACCAGTAACGGCTGGGGCGTGGCGGGTGAACTGAACTGGCAGGATCTATTACGCGTGGACGCAGGCGGTTGGTTTAGCGGCGAGTTTAAAGGCGAACCGCTGCCGCTGCTCTCGCAAGTGGCCGCGCGCTGCCGTCAGCACGGCATGATGGCGAATATTGAAATTAAACCCACGACCGGCACCGGAACGTTAACCGGCAAAGTCGTGGCGCTGGCTGCGCGTGAACTATGGGTGGGAATGACGCCGCCGCTGTTGTCGTCTTTTGAAATTGATGCGCTTGAAGCAGCGCAGCAGGCGGTTCCAGAACTGCCGCGCGGTTTACTGCTTGATGAATGGCGTGACGACTGGCGTGAGCTGACCACGCGGCTTGGCTGCGTCTCGATTCATCTTAATCATAAGCTGCTGGATGAAGCGCGCGTGGATGCGCTGCGCGACGCAGGGCTACGTATTTTGGTTTATACCGTCAACCGACCCCAGCGCGCGGCGGAACTGCTGCGCTGGGGAGTGGACTGCATCTGTACCGATGCCATTGATACGATAGGGCCGGATTTCCAACCCTATTAAGGCCCAATCGTTTTTAACGGAACGTTAGGCTGCGGCGTGCTGGAGGGCTTCAGCATGTCGCCGTTCTTTTTCTCCGACAGCATATGTTGCTTATTCAGCGAGCTGTCCGGATTACGGGTTCCGTTCAACATGCCACCGTTGCTGTTGGGCAGCATCTGCTGTTGACCCGAATTCAACTCGCCAGGCTGAGACTGAAGGACTCGCTGGGAGTTCGTGTTGATTTGGTTTTCCATATGCTGTTGCTGCATGCGGGTTTGCGTTTGCAACTGCTGGTTGAGCATCCCTTTTTGCTGAATTTGCTGCGTTTGCATTTGGGTCTGCATACGCTGCTGGCTCGGGATCTGGTAACCCGGTTGATTCGGGTTATTCATGGTGTTGATGGGCTGTGCAAAGCCTGCAAACGGCAATAGCATGGCTAAAAGTAAGAGTCGTTTCATCGCTTTTCTCCTCTCGGGGATCGTTTAAGTTTACTCCTTTCTCGCCGTTACGATGATTATTTCAGAGTTATGCACCAGGCTTAGTGGGGGCCGACCCCATACATCTGGAGAATAACGATGATAAAACCGACGTTTTTACGCCGGGTAGCCATTGCTGCTCTGCTCTCAGGAAGTTGTTTTAGCGTTGCTGCCGCGCCGGCAGCGCCACCACCGGTATCCTACGGTGTCGAGGAAGATGTGTTCCATCCCGTGCGTGCGCAGCAGGGAATGGTGGCCTCGGTGGATGCATTAGCCACCCAGGTTGGGGTGGATATCCTCAAACAGGGGGGCAATGCCGTCGATGCCGCCGTGGCCGTTGGCTATGCGCTGGCGGTGACGCATCCGCAGGCGGGTAATCTGGGCGGTGGTGGTTTTATGCTGCTGCGTACCAAAGACGGTAATACTACGGCGATTGATTTTCGTGAAATGGCGCCTGCTGCCGCGACCCGTGATATGTTCCTCGACGATCAGGGTAACGCCGATGCGAAAAAGTCGCTGACGTCGCATCTGGCATCCGGTACGCCGGGTACCGTGGCGGGTTTCTCGCTGGCGCTGGAGAAATACGGCACGATGCCGCTGAACAAAGTGGTGCGCCCGGCGATGAAGCTGGCGGAAGAGGGTTTTGTGGTTAACGATGCGCTGGCCGATGACTTAAAAACTTACGGCAGCGAAGTGATCCCTAATCATGAGAACAGCAAAGCCATTTTCTGGAAAGACGGTGAGCCGCTGAAGAAGGGCGATAAGCTGGTCCAGAAGAATCTGGCGAAAAGCCTGGAAATGATTGCCGAAAATGGCCCGGATGCGTTTTATAAAGGGGCGATTGCCGACCAGATTGCCGGGGAAATGCAGAAGAACGGCGGTCTGATGACCAAAGAGGATTTAGCCAGCTATAAAGCCGTTGAGCGTACGCCAATCAGTGGTGACTATCGCGGGTATCAGGTCTTCTCCATGCCGCCGCCATCCTCGGGCGGTATTCACATCGTGCAGATCCTTAATATTCTTGAAAACTTCGATATGAAGAAGTACGGCTTTGGCAGTGCCGATGCCATGCAAATCATGGCGGAAGCGGAAAAATACGCCTATGCCGACCGTTCAGAGTATCTGGGTGACCCGGACTTTGTGAAAGTGCCGTGGCAGGCGCTGACCAACAAAGCCTATGCGAAAACGCTGGCCGATCAAATTGATATCAACAAGGCCAAACCTTCCAGCCAGATAAAACCGGGCAAGCTCGCCCCGTATGAAAGCAACCAGACCACCCACTTCTCGGTGGTGGATAAAGACGGCAATGCCGTGGCGGTGACCTATACCCTGAATACTACCTTCGGCACCGGGATTGTGGCGGGTAATACCGGTATTCTGCTCAATAATGAAATGGACGATTTCTCTGCCAAGCCAGGCGTGCCGAACGTATACGGACTGGTGGGCGGCGACGCCAACGCGGTTGGTCCGAAGAAGCGTCCGCTGTCGTCTATGTCGCCGACTATCGTGGTAAAAGACGGGAAAACCTGGCTGGTGACCGGCAGCCCTGGCGGGAGTCGAATCATCACTACCGTGCTGCAAATGGTAGTGAACAGCATTGATTTCGGAATGAACGTCGCCGAAGCGACCAACGCGCCGCGCTTCCATCATCAGTGGTTGCCGGATGAGCTTCGCGTCGAGAAGGGCTTCAGCCCGGATACGCTCAAGTTGCTGGAGCAAAAAGGACAGAAAGTGGCGCTGAAAGAGGCGATGGGCAGCACCCAGAGTATTATGGTGGGACCGGATGGCGCACTGTATGGCGCGTCCGACCCGCGTTCCGTAGATGACTTAACGGCGGGATACTAAGCATAACGGCCCTCTTCGATGGGAGAGGGCTTGTCGGGTAGTTTTCACTATAGTGAATGGTCTTGGTGATGCTGGTCAATTTCGATTAGCAACTTATGGCCTTGGGCAGATACGCGATAATAATCCATTCCTGAGGGGGTCCTTGCTACTATATCGACTAAACCCGCTTTAGATAGGTTATTTATGAGCCTGACTACGTTACCAACTCCATCCATTTTCCTACTGGTCATTGCGCGATCAAGATTATACCAGGTCCAATTTACGTCATCTCTGGAAGCTAATAATTTCAAGATGTTAAGTTCAGTATTGTTTACCATGATGGTGCATCCGGGTGATAAAGGTCATTACCAGTTATTCTATAATCTTCGAGTGTTGATGTATGCGTGTTATTCCATAGATCATAAGCCTCTTGGTTATCGCTTGGCCTGCCAGTTTCCCAACCTAAATTGCAATAACGTTGATACTCTCGACATTCATGAGTGTAGTAGTTTAAATCCACTTGTTCTGGTAACAACTCACCGTTCGCTATCTTTTTTAAACGGCTTACCATAAATTCATTACCAGGATCTGGATCGAAGCGAGATATGTGTTTTTCTACAATTGCAATTCCTTCATGGGTAATATTTACGCCTTCAGTTGTAAGATGTTCAACAGGGCCTCCCGCTTTATCTGGATCAAATGGCCTTGATGTATAAGTTCCTTTCGCTCCAAACTGCTCCAGTTCTTCTAATTCAGGAAATTTCATCCTTCCCATAGTTAAGCCTGCAGCTACTGAAGCACCAAGAATCAGCAATCCTTTGTTATCCATAACCTGCTCGTAACCCGCAGGAGCATCGCCACCCAGCTTTTCCGCCGTTTCCCTGAAACCGTCGATATTGCCGTTGTAGATCCCTCCGGCGGCAAGCAGTCTGCCAACCCCTTTGCTGTTTAACGTTTTGAGGCCGTTGTCTGCGGGGGTTTTTGGTCGGGGGATAAACAGGCGGTTGTAGTTTTCGGGCAATGCCAGGTAGCTGAACTCAGTGTTGGCAATAAGATGTTTGCAAAGGATATATTCATAGCTGATGGTTATTGTTTCTGTATCTAAATTATTTTCACTGAATTGGTGTTGAATACCTGATAAGAATGCTCCCCGCAGTTGAATATAATAATACTTCTCCCATCTACCGAATCTATTGATACGGTAGAAATAAAACTCCATATACAACTGTTCGTTGTTATTAATCGTATTAACAAACAACGGTGTACTTTTATCGATAAGTTTACAAAATCGCAGTCCGTGCAAATGTGAACCTCTGCCAGTACTGGTTATACTATTAGAGAGCGAAAAGGCAAAAATCTCGTCTTCGTGCCCTGATTGCCAGCGGTTACCCACAGATGCAACGGTTCCACATCCGTCAGAAATAGCGCCCTGCTGTTGTCCAGAAACCATCAGATAGACGATATCACTCATGACATCCTTATCCTTTTATTACGTGTTGTCGTGAAAAGGGTAATTCTTTCTTTGTTGTAATTACGCTTTCTGATGGCGTTCGTATATAGCAGAAATAAAACGTTTCACTTTAAGTGAGTTTTTTTTGAGGGGAATCTGAATATACATAATGTGTTAGATGAGAATTTATATATTCAATAATTTGGAGTTATAGATGGAGTATTGGTCGATATTGTTTTATCCATATCGATAGCCTACAGCATTCTGAACGATGTAGGCCTGACTGGTAGGTTATGGCGCATATTGCTGAAGTGATTCGGACCAGCGGAATATTTGGCTGCTTTTATCCTGTAGATTAACGCGCTCTAAGTCATAAAACCCGTGCGTCTTTGCCGAGCGCATTTTGAGAATGTACTTACTTTCGCTGATGTCGTGCTGCCTTGTGCCGTCTTTATTCCAGTCTCCGGCGATGTCTGAATAGTAATAAACAAGGTCAGAAAACACGTTGATTATTTTGCTGTCTTTGATGGTGTAGAGTTCCAGCACTTCATAAAATGCGCCACCGCCGGAGTAGGCATCGGAGTATCCACCCCGTACCCCGAATGCCAGGGTATCGGGTGCTATCCGGTACGGTGCCAGATCCAGCTTTGTATAATAAGCCAGCGGTCTGACGGACTCATCATCGCTCTCTTTTTCAGCGGCTTTATTCCACTCTGAGAGCTGGTTTAACGGTTTTTCCGAGCGTGCAATCGGCGTTAGCTGTGGATTCTGCCAGGAAAAAACGCCGAGATATAATTTATTAGCGCGCCCGTTGCTGTAGTTTTCCGGGCAGGTGTTATCCGCGTATTTTTTTGCTTGCTCGGCGTCAGCCTTATTATCGGCAAAACAGGCAATGCCAATATATTTACCGTCTTTTCCCCAAGATTTAGCACCAGTCAGGATCAGGTTGTCAGGATCTTCATTCGGTGCAACCCAGGCAATCCACTGCTTTTCAGATAAGCCCTGAGGAAGCTCACCAAATCCTTTTGCAGGGGTTGCTCCCGCCATTTGTTCAGCGAAAATCTGTTTACCTTCCGGATGTTGGATGGCACTGGGTACGGAATCGAGATTTTGTACAGTAGTGGCAAAAGCAGGGGAGAGCGAGGCCAGCAAAACCAGGGGAAGAAACTTTTTCACTATTGCGTCCTTTCAATAATCAGGGCGATATGACTCGCCCTTAAATTTATTTCACGCGCGCCATAAAGTAGGCATCAACGTACTCACCGTTGCGCAGGCCGTATTTTTTACCGGTGCCTTCGATTTCAAAACCGTACTTCTTATAGACCGCTACGGCGGGCTCGTTATCAACAAACACCGTTAACTCGATACGGTCAACGCGCAGCCAGTTGTCACACATGTCGATCATGGTGCGGATCAGCGCGCTGGCGACGCCGCGGTTTTGCCAACGAGCGTCAACGCAAATACCGAAATCAGCAACGTGGCTGCGGCGCGGGCGCTGGGCAACTGCAATGGAAAGATGTCCCACGACGATATCATCGATGCAGGCAACCAGCTGTTTGATCCCCGGCTGATCGGCGAGTCGCGTTTGCCACATCTCCATGGAAGGATGAGGAACCTGTAGCGTGTTGTGGTACACCTCCGGCTGGGCGTGGATCTGACGAATGGCGTCGTAATCTTTCGGTTCAGCGTGGCGTATCACTATCTCACTCATTCCTTATCTCCTGCAGGGTTAATTGAGCATTTACACTCGCTGAGAAAGAAAATTCCGTCAACTGCATTTTTTTGCAAAAAAGAAGTAGACAAGTGCGAATGAGAATGATTATTATTGCTCTGCGTTCAGGGGAACCCCTACGGAGAACCTGAAAGCACGACATTGCTCACATTGCTTCCAGTATTACTTTAGCCAGCTTTTGCTGGCTTTTTTTTTGCGTTTTGTTTCAGCCTGGCTTACTTGTCAATTTGTCCCCGGGGCGGGGCGACTGATGCCGGATGGCGCTTGCGCTTATCCGGCCTACAGCTGAGACCTGGGTTTTGTAGGCCGGATAAGGCTCCGCCGCATCCGGCACGATGACAGGATGGATTCAGTCTCCAGCCGCTTTGCGCTATGGTGTAGACAATCACCTTCAAAAGGATCGTCTCATGACCTTACACTGCGCATTTATTGGATTCGGTAAAAGCACCACCCGTTACCATCTCCCTTACGTTCTGAATCGGAAAGATACCTGGCATGTCGCGCATATTTTCCGTCGTCACGCTAAACCGGAAGAGCAGGCGCCGATCTATTCTCACATTCACTTCACCAGCGATCTGGATGAGGTGTTGGGCGATCCGCAGGTAAAACTGGTGATCGTCTGTACGCATGCTGATAGCCATTTTGAATACGCCAAACGCGCGCTGGAAGCGGGTAAAAGCGTGCTGGTTGAGAAACCGTTCACGCCGACGCTGGCGGAAGCAAAAGTGTTGTTCGAACTGGCGAAAAGCAAAGGACTGACCGTCACGCCGTATCAGAATCGGCGTTTTGACTCCTGTTTTCTCACTGCTAAAAAAGCGATTGAGAGCGGCAAACTGGGTGAAATAGTGGAAGTTGAAAGCCATTTTGACTACTACCGACCGGTGGCGGAAACCAAACCGGGCCTGCCGCAGGATGGCGCATTCTATGGTCTGGGCGTACACACCATGGATCAGATTATTTCCCTTTTCGGGCGTCCCGACCATGTAGCCTATGACATTCGCAGTCTGCGCAACAAAGCGAACCCGGATGATACCTTTGAAGCGCAATTGTTCTATGGCGACCTGAAAGCCATTGTGAAAACCAGCCATCTGGTGAAAATCGACTATCCGAAGTTTATCGTTCATGGCACCAAAGGCTCGTTTGTGAAGTACGGCATTGACCAGCAGGAAACCAGCCTGAAGGCCAATATCATGCCGGGTGAGCCAGGTTTCGCTGCTGATGATTCCATTGGGATGCTGGAGTACGTTAATGATGACGGCGTTACGGTGAAAGAAGAGGTGAAACCGGAATTGGGGGACTACGGTCGCGTCTATGATGCGCTGTACCAGACGCTGACCGTCGGTACACCTAATTACGTCAAGGAATCTGAAGTTCTTACCAACCTGGAAATCCTCGAGCGTGCCTTCGAACAGGCAACGCCTGCCACGATAACCCTCGCTAAATAGCCTGCGCAGACTCCTCTGGGCTTGTTCATATTTTTTGAACAGAGGAGTCAATTTTCACCCTCTATGATCCCAGGCGGATTGAGTCCACACTTACTCCATCGAAAACATCTGGGGGTGAACATAATGATCTATTTACGCAAAGCTAACGACCGTGGCCATGCTAATCATGGTTGGCTCGATTCCTGGCATACCTTTTCTTTTGCCAACTACTATGACCCGAACTTTATGGGATTCTCGGCACTGCGCGTGATTAATGATGACGTGATCGACGCAGGTCAGGGCTTTGGTACTCACCCCCATAAAGACATGGAAATCCTGACTTATGTGCTGGAAGGCGCGGTGGAGCATCAGGACAGTATGGGCAATAAGGAACAGGTTCCGGCCGGTGAATTCCAGATTATGAGCGCCGGTACGGGGATCCGTCATTCGGAGTACAATCCGAGCAATACTGAGAAACTGCACCTGTATCAAATCTGGATCATCCCACAGGAAAACGGGATTACGCCACGCTATGAACAACGCCGTTTCGATGCGGTGCAGGGCAAACAACTGGTGCTGTCGCCGGATGCCCGTGATGGTTCGCTGAAAGTGTACCAGGATATGGAGCTGTATCGCTGGGCACTGCTCAAAGATGAGCAGTCGATGCATCAGATTGCCGCCGAGCGCCGCGTCTGGATCCAGGTGGTAAAAGGCAATGTCACCATTAACGGCACCAAAGCCACCACCAGCGATGGTCTGGCAATCTGGGATGAGCAGGCGATTTCGATTCATGCCGATAGCGACAGCGAAGTGTTACTGTTTGACCTGCCACCAGTATAACGTGCTGTAGCCCTTTGTAGGCCGGATAAGACGCGAAAGCGTCGACATCCGGCTTTTCATCGTTTGTCATTAATTCCGCACGTCCGTGGTAAACTGGGCAAATCTATCCCTTTTTAACGCTTCAGGACGATGAAAAAGAAAAGACCCGTACTTCAGGATGTAGCCGACCGCGTGGGCGTGACTAAAATGACGGTCAGCCGCTTTTTGCGTAACCCGGAGCAGGTCTCCGTGGCGCTGCGGGGCAAAATTGCCGCTGCACTTGATGAGCTGGGTTATATTCCCAATCGCGCACCTGATATCCTTTCTAACGCCACCAGTCGCGCTATCGGCGTGCTGTTACCGTCTCTCACCAACCAGGTTTTTGCTGAAGTGTTACGCGGCATTGAGGCCGTCACCGACGCGCATGGTTATCAAACCATGCTGGCGCACTACGGCTATAAGCCCGAAATGGAGCAAGAGCGCCTGGAGTCGATGCTGTCGTGGAATATCGATGGTCTGATCCTCACTGAACGTAGCCATACACCCCGTACGCTGAAAATGATCGAAGTCGCGGGTATCCCGGTCGTCGAGCTGATGGACAGTCAGTCCCCGTGTCTGGATATCGCCGTTGGCTTCGACAACTTCGAAGCCGCTCGTCAGATGACCGCCGCTATCATCGCCCGTGGACACCGTCATGTTGCTTATCTTGGCGCGCGTCTTGATGAACGTACTATCATCAAACAGAGGGGCTACGAACAGGCTATGCGCGATGCCAATCTGGTGCCGTACAGCGTGATGGTGGAGCAGTCTTCATCTTACTCATCCGGCATTGAACTTATCCGTCAGGCGCGGCGTGAATATCCGCAACTGGATGGTGTGTTCTGTACCAACGATGACCTGGCGGTAGGGGCGGCATTTGAATGTCAGCGTTTAGGGCTGAAAATCCCTGACGATATGGCGATTGCCGGTTTCCACGGCCATGATATCGGTCAGGTAATGGAGCCGCGTCTGGCGAGTGTGCTCACGCCGCGTGAACGGATGGGCAGCATTGGCGCAGAACGCCTGCTGGCGCGCATCCGAGGTGAAGCAGTCACACCTAAAATGTTAGATTTAGGTTTCACCTTGTCACCGGGTGGATCTATTTAAGCCAACAACTTTGAAGTAGCTCACACTTATACACTTCGGGCACGAATGGATATTGCTTCTCCATTTATCCGGCTGGACAATGTTACCGATAACAGTTACCCGTAACAATTTCCTGATTCTTGTACCAGTGGGGGCAACGCTTTGAGCACGACTAATCATGATCACCACGTTTACGTTCTGATGGGCGTATCGGGCAGCGGTAAATCTGCTGTCGCCAGCGAAGTGGCGCATCAACTGCAGGCCGCGTTTCTTGATGGCGATTTTCTCCATCCGCGCAGCAACATCATGAAAATGGCTTCCGGTGAGCCACTCAACGATGACGACCGTAAACCGTGGTTACAGGCGCTGAATGACGCCGCCTTTGCGATGCAGCGTACCAATAAGGTGTCGCTGATCGTCTGTTCCGCGCTGAAAAAAGTCTATCGCGATCAGCTGCGCGACGGTAACCCGAACCTTTCATTCATTTACCTGAAGGGCGATTTCGACGTAATCGAAAGCCGCCTGAAGGCACGTAAAGGCCACTTCTTCAAAACGCAAATGCTGGTAACCCAGTTCGAAGCGCTGGAAGAACCAGGTGCGAATGAAAATGATGTTCTGGTGGTTGATATCGATCAGCCGCTGGACGGTGTGGTAGCTAGCACCATTGAAGTGATTAACCAGGGCAGTAAGTAGTGACTACATTAACGCTTGTTTTAACAGCAGTAGGGTCTGTTTTATTACTGCTGTTTTTGGTGATGAAGGCGCGTATGCATGCCTTTGTTGCTTTGATGGTGGTGTCCATTGGTGCAGGTCTCTTTTCCGGTATGCCGCTTGATAAAATCGCGGCGACCATGGAAAAAGGGATGGGAGGCACGCTCGGCTTCCTGGCGATTGTGGTGGCGCTGGGGGCGATGTTTGGCAAGATTTTGCACGAGACCGGCGCGGTCGATCAGATTGCCGTCAAGATGCTGAAATCTTTCGGTCACAGCCGCGCGCATTATGCCATTGGCCTGGCCGGTCTGATTTGCGCGCTACCGCTGTTCTTTGAAGTGGCGATTGTGCTGCTGATAAGCGTGGCGTTCTCAATGGCGCGCCACACCGGCACAAACCTGGTGAAGCTGGTCATTCCGCTGTTTGCGGGCGTGGCGGCTGCCGCAGCGTTCCTGCTGCCGGGACCTGCGCCGATGCTGCTGGCATCCCAAATGCACGCTGACTTTGGCTGGATGATCCTGATTGGCCTGTGCGCAGCCATTCCGGGCATGATTATCGCCGGGCCGCTGTGGGGCAATTTCATCAGCCGTTACGTTGAACTGCATGTACCGGAAGACATTACCGAGCCGCATCTGGGCGAAGGCAAAATGCCCTCCTTTGGCTTCAGTCTGGCGCTGATCCTGCTGCCGTTAGTACTGGTTGGCCTGAAAACCATCGCCGCGCGCTTTGTACCAGTTGGTTCTTCAACCTACGAATGGTTCGAGTTTATCGGTCACCCGTTTACCGCGATTCTGGTTGCCTGTCTGGTGGCGATTTACGGCCTGGCAGTGCGCCAGGGCATGGCAAAAGATCGGGTGATGGAAATCTGCGGCCACGCGCTGCAACCGGCGGGTATTATTCTGCTGGTGATTGGTGCGGGCGGCGTGTTCAAGCAGGTGCTGGTTGATTCCGGCGTTGGCCCGGCACTGGGGGAAGCGTTAACTGGTATGGGGCTACCCATTGCCATTACCTGCTTCGTGCTGGCGGCGGCGGTACGTATCATTCAGGGTTCCGCGACCGTGGCCTGCTTAACGGCGGTCGGTCTGGTCATGCCGGTGATTGAGCAACTGAACTACTCTGGTGCGCAGATGGCGGCGCTGTCTATCTGTATCGCAGGCGGCTCAATCGTCGTCAGCCACGTTAACGACGCCGGTTTCTGGCTGTTCGGGAAATTCACCGGTGCGACCGAAGCGCAAACGCTGAAGACCTGGACGATGATGGAAACTATCCTCGGCACGGTCGGCGCGATTGTCGGTATGATTGCTTTCCAGCTGCTGAGCTAGTTAAGCTGTTACATATTGCTGCGAGTTTCCTCGCAGCAATAATTGCATTCATTAAATCCTTCCTGACTTTTTGATTTCTATCACAAATTCCAGTACGTCCTTTGGGCTAAATACCAGCATCTTTTGTTGAGGGAGATTGCTATGGATAGGCTCGGCGCTGAATTACTTTTACGTCAGATGCTTGGAAGTGAGGACGCTTGCTTCAGAGATGGGCAATGGGAAGCGATTGATGTTCTGGTTAATCAGCGCAGAAAACTACTGGTTGTGCAGCGGACGGGGTGGGGTAAAAGCGCCGTATATTTTATCAGTACAAAAATTCTTCGCGACAGAGGATTGGGACCCACAATTATCGTTTCGCCACTACTGGCTTTAATGCGTAATCAGGTAGCTGCTGCAAAACGACTCGGTATCAGAGCCGAAACGCTTAATTCTGCTAACAGGGAAGAGTGGCACTTAATTACCGGAAGGTTGCTGAGTGATGAATTAGATTGCTTGCTTATCTCACCTGAACGTCTGGCTAATTCGGAGTTTATTGAGGCTGTTTTACGACCTGTAGCCGATCGTATCGGTTTGCTGGTTGTGGACGAAGCCCATTGTATCTCGGATTGGGGCCATGATTTCCGCCCGGACTATCGCCAAATTCTGCATATTCTTCGTCAGCTGCCGCCCAATACGCCAGCATTGGGAACGATGGCGACGGCAAATAATCGGGTCGTTGACGATATTCGCCAACAATTAGGGGATATCATCATTCAAAGGGGGACTTTAGCGCGAGATAGTCTGGCCCTGGATGCGATATCGCTGGCCGATCAACCCGCGCGCCTCGCATGGCTTGTCACAATAATTCCGCAACTAACTGGCTCGGGTATTGTGTACACGCTTACAACCCGAGATGCGGAACTCGTCGCTGCATGGCTACGGAAAAATGATATTACCGCCTATGCTTACTATAGTGGCGTTTCACTACCGGAAATCCCTGACACCAATTCTGCGCGAGAATTTCTCGAACAATCATTGCTGACTAATGAGATTAAGGTTTTAGTTGCGACGACGGCGCTGGGTATGGGATATGACAAACCTGATTTAGGGTTTGTTATTCATTATCAAATGCCTGGCTCCATTATTGGCTATTACCAGCAGGTAGGGCGTGCAGGGCGTGGAATCAATCATGCTGTCGGTATATTGCTCAGTGGTATCGAGGATCGCGCTATTCATCATTTTTTCCGTGAAAGCGCATTTCCTTCTGAAGAGCAAGTGGTGGAAGTTTTACAGGTGCTGGAAGGGAATAATGGATTAACGCTGCGCGATATTGAAGCTCATACTAATTTGCGTAATAAGCAGATTGAAAAAATCTTGAAATTACTCGTGACGGAGAATCCTGCCCCTGTTGTTTATGAAGATAAACTGTGGCGCAGAACAGCTGTTCATTTTTCAATGGATCATCAGCGCATTGCGCACCTGACCGAACAAAGAGTCAGCGAGTTATCTGAAGTTGAGCGCTATATTGCTACGGATGAATGCAAAATGTTATTTCTTCGGCGTGCGCTTGATGAACCTACAACCGAACGCTGTGGGAAATGTAGTTCTTGCCTGCGGCGACCATTAATGAATACATCTTTGGATCCTGTGCTGGTTAATTGCGCGAATGTTTTTGTCAGGCATGCGGATTTACCTTTAATTCTGAATAAGCAAGTTGCGCCCGGCGCATTTGAACACTATGGCTTCAGAGGTAACTTTCCTCTCAACATGCGGGGACATGAAGGTCGGATTTTATCTCGCTGGGGTGATGCCGGTTGGGGGGAAATGGTTGCCGAGGGCAAGCACGCTGGTTGGTTTCATGACGAGTTGGTCGACGCTTGTGCAGAAATGATTCTCGAACGTTGGCTACCTGACCCCGCTCCGACGTGGGTGTGTTGTGTGCCTTCGATAGCTCATCCACATCTCGTGCCGAATTTTACCCAACGTTTAGCGGAAAAACTTGCTTTGCCCTTTGTTGATGTTATCGATAAGGTCATGGACAATTATCCGCAGAAATTACAGCAAAATCGCTATCATCAATGTAAAAATCTTGATGGTATTTTTAGAATTAGTCAGCCATTGCCAGCTGGTCCTGCTTTACTCGTAGATGATGTAGTGGATTCAGGCTGGACGTTAACTGTGCTGACAGCACTATTGAGACAGTCAGGCTGTCCGGATGTTTATCCTGTCGCACTGGCATCAACTTCGGTAAAAAATGGATGAATCTTACAGCCACTGCACAAGCGACACTCTTGCTGACCAGCTATTTCTCCAGCTCAAAAACAAATGAGCATAAGCCGCTGAGTAATACTGAATGGGGAAGATTTGCTTTGTGGCTGAAGCATCAACGTGTAGCGCCTGCTGAATTATTGATCCCCAATCCAGAAAAATTACTGACTGGCTGGAACGATCCGCGTATTCCTCTGAATCGCATAGTAAACCTGCTTGGGCGCGGTAACAGCTTGGCTCTGGCAGTTGATAAATGGCAAAGAGCAGGCTTGTGGATTTTGACCCGAGCGGATGCTGACTATCCTGTCCGGTTAAAAAATATTTTGCGTAATGACTCCCCACCCGTGCTTTTTGGCTGCGGTAATAAGGCGTTACTGCAGACTGGCGGTATCGCCATTGTGGGGTCGAGAAAGGTTGCGGAGGATGACCTGGTATTTACTCGACAGCTCGCGTCAAATCTTGCGCATCAGGGCATTACAGTGATTTCTGGTGGGGCAAGAGGAACCGATGAAGGCGCGATGCTAGCGGCGCTAGAGAGTGGGGGACGGTCAATCGGCGTACTAACCGATAGCTTGCTTAAAGCGACAACATCTCCAAAATGGCGTAACGGATTGATGTCAGACAATTTAGTGCTGATCTCACCTTTTTATCCAGAAGCTGGCTTTAGTGTCGCCAATGCGATGGCGCGAAATAAATATGTTTACTGCCTTTCGGAAAGCGCAATGGTTGTTCATGCGGGTCTGAAGGGGGGAACTGTCACTGGCGCTCTTGAGGCCTTAAAAAATCAGTGGGTGCCGGTATGGATAAAACCTACTCAGGATGATGAATCAGCTAATGAGTTATTAGTTGAAAAGGGGGGGATGTGGAGTGCCGGACGAGCCGAGGAGATTGATTGTCAGCAGCTTCTGACTGCGGCTAAAACGGACAGTAACATCAATTCGATGTCTCAGCACGACCTCTTTGCTTTGCAAGAAAATGTGGTGGAGTATGCAGTAAAACAGGCTCGGGTTCCTGTTGACTACTACCAACTGTTCATAAGTGAACTTCCTTTTCTGGCGGCTGAGCCAATCAGTCTGGAGAATTTGATAAACGTTACAGGACTTACATTGGAACAGTTGACGGTTTGGCTGCGACGAGCAAAAGAAGAAGGAGTGGTAACGAAATTACCTGAGTCGGATTATTATCTGGCGCAATGAGAGAAGCCCGCTGCGCTCAAAAAGCGCAGCGTGTAAAATTACCCCTTCATCCACATCCGTACGCCATCGAGGAACATCTGGGTTGCCATCATCACCAGAATCAATCCCATCAGACGTTCCAGCGCGTTCACCCCTTTCTCGCCCAACAGACGTAAAAACAGCGAAGATTGCAGCAAAATTACAAATGTCCCGCCCCAGGCGATGAGCAGCGCAATCACCAGATGCCCCATTTGATTTGGGTACTGATGTGATAACAGCATCAACGACGCCAGGATTGTCGGCCCGGCCACCAGAGGGATTGCCAGCGGTACGATAAACGGCTCTTCGCCTGCCGGCAGGCCGGTGCTGTTCCCGGTGGCGCTGGGGAAAATCATCTTAATGGCGATCAGGAACAAAATGATGCCCCCGGAGATCGAGACGGTTTCTGCGCGCAGGTTAAGAAATGCCAGAATTTTCTCGCCCGCAAACAGGAATATCAGCATCACCAACAGCGCAATGAACAGCTCGCGAATCATAATCGCGCGGCGGCGTTTTGGTTCGGTATGTTTCAATACGGACATGAAAATGGGCAGATTTCCGAGCGGATCCATAATCAGGATCAATAAAACTGCCGCTGAAATGATTTCATTCATAACTCAAATTCCCTGATAATTACCGCGGACTTTCTGCTTGCTTGCGCAGCGGGATAAGTCGCATTACTGATGGCTTCGCTATCATTGATTAATTTCACTTGCGACTTTGGCTGCATTTTGTATGGTGAAGGATATGCCACCAGGACGCTGGCATACATACACAGCACACATCTTCGCAGGAAAAAACGCTATGAAAAATGTTGGTTTTATCGGCTGGCGCGGTATGGTCGGCTCTGTTCTCATGCAACGCATGGTTGAGGAGCGTGACTTCGACGCCATTCGCCCTGTTTTCTTTTCTACTTCCCAGCTCGGGCAGGCGGCACCGACGTTCGGTGGAACCGCGACCGGCACGCTTCAGGACGCTTTTGATCTGGACGCGCTGAAGGCGCTCGATATCATCGTGACCTGTCAGGGCGGCGATTATACCAACGAAATCTATCCAAAGCTTCGTGAAAGCGGTTGGCAGGGTTACTGGATTGACGCGGCCTCTTCGCTGCGCATGAAAGACGATGCCATCATCATTCTCGATCCGGTTAACCAGGATGTCATCACTGACGGTCTGAATAAAGGTATTAAGACCTTTGTCGGCGGTAACTGTACCGTTAGCCTGATGCTGATGTCTCTCGGTGGCCTGTTTGCCAATGACCTGGTCGACTGGGTTTCCGTGGCGACCTATCAGGCGGCTTCCGGCGGCGGCGCACGTCATATGCGTGAACTGCTATCCCAGATGGGCCATTTGTATGGCCATGTGGCCGATGAACTGGCGACCCCTTCTTCTGCTATTCTCGATATCGAACGTAAAGTGACGACCCTGTCCCGCAGCGGTGAACTGCCGGTTGATAACTTTGGCGTACCGCTGGCCGGGAGCCTGATTCCGTGGATCGACAAACAGCTCGATAACGGTCAGAGCCGTGAAGAGTGGAAGGGACAGGCGGAAACCAACAAAATTCTCAACACCTCTGCTGTGATCCCGGTAGATGGCCTGTGTGTGCGCGTCGGCGCGCTGCGCTGCCACAGCCAGGCGTTCACCATTAAACTGAAAAAAGATGTGTCTATTCCGACCGTGGAAGAGCTGCTGGCGGCACACAATCCGTGGGCCAAAGTGGTGCCAAACGATCGGGAGATCACCATGCGTGAGTTAACCCCGGCGGCCGTTACCGGTACGCTGACCACGCCAGTAGGCCGTCTGCGTAAGCTGAATATGGGACCGGAGTTCCTGTCAGCCTTTACCGTGGGCGATCAGTTGCTGTGGGGAGCTGCGGAGCCATTGCGCCGTATGCTGCGCCAGTTGGCGTAATAATTTGTTAACGATCAAGGGGTGAGGAATCACCCCTTTTTTTGCGTAATACAGGAGTAAGCGCAGATGTTTCATTTTTTACCAGGAGTAAGATAAAGCATTGGCTATTCTTTAAGGGTGACTTAGTACCGGAGGTATTAAGTTGTTGCCTGAAGGTGGGACGACGCAGAGAGGATGCACAATTGTGCTGCGCCGTTCAGGTCAAAAAAAGTGTCACTACCTGATGTCGAAAATCAGTTGGAAGGCGTGACACCATAAAACAGGATGACAACCATGTCCGTTCGTATCGATAGAGACGTGATTAATGCGCTAATTGCAGGCCATTTTGCGGATCCTTTTTCCGTACTCGGTATGCATCAAACTGACGCGGGACTTGAAGTCCGCGCCTTACTTCCAGACGCCACAGAAGTGTGGGTGATCGAACCCAAAACCGGACGTAAAGTCGGCAAGCTGGACTGCCTCGACTCTCGCGGTTTTTTCTGTGCTGTACTTCCCCGCCGTAAAAATTTCTTTCGTTATCAGTTAGCCGTTGTCTGGCATGGCCAGCAGAATCTGATTGATGACCCTTATCGTTTCGGTCCGCTAATCCAGGATATGGATGCCTGGCTGTTATCTGAAGGTACGCACCTGCGTCCTTACGAAACGCTGGGCGCGCATGCGGATACCATGGATGGCGTAACCGGTACGCGTTTCTCAGTCTGGGCGCCCAACGCCCAACGTGTTTCAGTGGTCGGGCAGTTCAACTACTGGGATGGCCGTCGTCATCCGATGCGTCTGCGTAAAGAGAGCGGTATCTGGGAGCTGTTTATTCCCGGCGCACAGCATGGTCAGCTGTATAAGTACGAGATGATCGATGCTAACGGTAAGTTGCGCATTAAAGCTGACCCTTACGCCTTCGAAGCGCAGATGCGCCCGGAAACCGCGTCGCTTATCTGCGGCCTGCCCGAAAAAGTGGTGCAAAGCGAGGAGCGCAAAAAAGCCAACCAGTTTGATGCGCCGATCTCTATCTACGAGGTGCACCTGGGTTCATGGCGTCGTCATACTGATAACAACTTCTGGCTGAGCTACCGCGAACTGGCGGATCAACTGATTCCTTACGCCAAGTGGATGGGCTTTACTCATCTCGAGCTATTGCCGATTAACGAGCATCCGTTCGACGGCAGTTGGGGCTACCAGCCAACCGGCATGTATGCGCCGACCCGTCGTTTCGGGACGCGTGATGATTTCCGCTATTTTGTGAATGCCGCGCATCAGGCGGGGCTGAACGTCATTCTGGACTGGGTGCCGGGCCATTTCCCGTCGGACGATTTTGGTCTGGCAGAGTTTGATGGCACCAGGTTGTATGAGCACAGTGACCCGCGTGAAGGGTATCACCAGGACTGGAATACGCTGATCTACAACTACGGCCGCCGTGAAGTCAGCAACTATCTGGTGGGTAACGCCCTGTACTGGATAGAACGTTTTGGTATTGACGCGCTGCGCGTGGATGCCGTGGCGTCGATGATTTATCGCGACTACAGCCGTAAAGAAGGGGAATGGGTCCCGAACGAATTTGGTGGTCGTGAGAACCTCGAAGCGATTGAATTTTTACGCAATACCAACCGTATTCTTGGCGAGCAGGTGCCTGGCGCCGTGAGCATGGCGGAAGAGTCAACCGACTTTGCCGGCGTATCAAGACCGCAGGACATGGGCGGTTTAGGGTTCTGGTATAAGTGGAACCTCGGCTGGATGCACGACACGCTGGACTACATGAAACTGGATCCGGTCTATCGTCAGTATCATCACGACAAGCTGACCTTCGGCATGCTGTACAACTACACCGAAAACTTTGTTCTGCCGCTGTCGCACGATGAAGTGGTGCACGGTAAAAAATCCATTCTCGACCGCATGCCGGGAGACGCATGGCAGAAGTTTGCCAACCTGCGCGCTTACTACGGCTGGATGTGGGCCTTCCCGGGTAAGAAACTGCTGTTTATGGGCAACGAGTTTGCTCAGGGACGTGAATGGAATCACGACGTCAGTCTGGACTGGCACTTACTGGAAGGCGGCGATAACTGGCACCACGGGGTGCAACGTCTGGTGCGTGACCTGAACCATACCTACCGCCATCACAAGGCGCTGCATGAACTCGACTTTGACACCTATGGTTTTGAATGGCTGGTGGTTGACGATAAAGAACGTTCGGTGCTGATTTTTGTTCGTCGTGACAAAGCCGGAAACGAAATTATCGTTATCAGCAATTTTACGCCAGTACCTCGCCACGGCTATCGCTTCGGTATCAATCAGCCGGGCAAATGGCGTGAAATCCTCAATACCGATTCGATGCATTACCACGGTAGCAATACCGGCAACGGCGGCGCGGTACATAGCGATGAAATCGCCAGTCATGGCCGCCAGCACTCACTGAGCCTGACGTTGCCGCCGTTGGCGACGATCTGGCTGGTTCGGGAGGGGTAATGACGCATCTGGCAACCGGCAACGCCACCCCGCATGGTGCAACGTATGACGGCCATGGCGTTAATTTCACGCTTTTCTCGGCCCACGCCGAGCGCGTTGAATTATGTGTATTCGATGAGCAAGGCTGTGAACTCCGCTACGACCTGCCGGGACGTAGCGGCGATGTCTGGCACGGTTATCTGGCCAACGCCCGTCCGGGCCTGCGCTATGGCTATCGCGTACATGGTCCGTGGCAACCAGAGCAGGGCCACCGGTTTAACCCGGCGAAACTGCTGCTCGATCCTTATGCGCGCCGGGTGGATGGCGAGTTAAAAGATAACCCGCTGCTGCACAGCGGGCTAAATGAACCTGATCATCATGATAATGCCGCCATCGCGCTGAAGGGCGTGGTGGTGTCTGACCATTATGACTGGGAAGACGATGCCGCGCCGCGCACGCCGTGGGGCAATACCGTGATTTACGAAGCGCATGTGAAAGGACTGACGTATCTGCATCCTGAGCTGCCGGAAGAACTTCGCGGGACCTATAAAGCGCTGGGTCATCCGGTAATGATCGACTATTTCAAGCGCCTTGGCATTACTGCGCTTGAGCTGCTACCGGTGGCGCATTTCGCCAGCGAACCGCGTCTTCAGCGGCTGGGCTTGTCGAACTACTGGGGCTACAACCCGGTCGCTATGTTCGCGTTGCATCCGGCTTACGCCTGCTCGCCGGAGAGCGCGTTGGATGAGTTCCGTGATGCGGTGAAAGCGCTACACAAAGCGGGGATTGAGGTCATTCTCGACATCGTTTTGAACCACAGCGCCGAGCTGGATCTCGAAGGCCCCGTCTTCTCGCTGCGCGGAATTGATAACCGTAGCTATTATTGGATCAGGGATGATGGCGATTACTACAACTGGACCGGTTGTGGGAACACCCTCAATCTGAGCCATCCCGGCGTTGTGGAGTACGCGTGTGAATGCCTGCGTTACTGGGTTGAAACTTGCCACGTGGATGGTTTTCGTTTTGATTTAGCGTCCGTTATGGGGCGTACGCCTACGTTTCGTCAGGATGCGCCGTTGTTTACTGCAATTAAAAACTGTCCGCTGCTCTCACGCGTCAAACTGATTGCGGAACCGTGGGATATCGGTGAAGGCGGGTATCAGGTGGGGAATTTTCCACCGCCGTTTGCCGAGTGGAATGACCATTTTCGCGATGCGACGCGACGTTTCTGGCTCCAGCGTAATCTCTCTTTGGGAGAATTTGCCGGGCGTTTTGCCGCCTCCAGCGACGTGTTTAAACGCAATGGCCGCAAACCCAGCGCCACGGTCAATCTGGTGACAGCGCATGACGGTTTTACCCTACGTGACTGTGTGTGCTTCACAAATAAGCACAATGAAGCGAATGGTGAGGAAAATCGCGACGGCACTAGCAATAACTACAGTGATAATCATGGTAAAGAAGGGTTAGGCGGCACGCTGGACCTGATTGAACGGCGGCGCGACAGCATTCATGCGCTGTTGACCACGCTGTTGCTCTCACAGGGAACGCCGATGCTGCTGGCCGGTGACGAGCATGGTCATAGCCAGCACGGCAACAATAACGCTTACTGTCAGGATAACGCCTTAACCTGGCTGGACTGGCAGCAGGCAAACGGTGGGCTAACCACATTTACCGCCGCGTTGATTCATCTTCGCCAGCAAATTCCCGCATTAACAGGCGATTGCTGGTGGGAAGAGGGTGATGGCAATGTTCATTGGCTGAATAAGTACGCACAACCCTTAAGTGCGGATGAGTGGCAAAACGGCCCTAGGCAGATGCAAATCCTGCTTTCTGGCCGTTTCCTGATTGCAATTAACGCCACGCTTGAGGTGACAGATATCGTTTTACCTGAAGGGGAATGGCGAGCTATTCCCCCATTTGCCGGAGAGGACAATCCGGTGCTTACGGCTGTCTGGCAGGGACCTGCGCACGGACTGTGTGTGTTCCATAGAGGATAAAAAAGGAGTTAGTCATGGTGAGTTTAGAGAAGAACGATCGTGTTATGTTGGCGCGCCAGCTGCCATTAAAATCTGTTGCCCTGATCCTGGCCGGTGGCCGCGGTACCCGCCTGAAAGATTTGACCAACAAACGTGCCAAGCCGGCCGTGCACTTTGGCGGTAAATTCCGCATTATCGATTTTGCTTTATCCAACTGTATTAACTCCGGCATCCGCCGTATCGGCGTGATCACGCAATACCAGTCGCACACGCTGGTACAGCATATTCAGCGCGGCTGGTCGTTCTTTAGCGAAGAGATGAACGAGTTTGTCGATCTGCTGCCTGCCCAGCAGAGAATGCAGGGTGAAAACTGGTATCGCGGCACGGCGGATGCGGTAACTCAAAACCTGGACATCATTCGCCGTTACAAAGCGGAATATGTGGTGATCCTCGCAGGCGATCATATTTATAAGCAGGACTACTCGCGTATGCTGATCGACCACGTCGAGAAGGGCGCGCGTTGCACCGTGGCTTGTATGCCGGTGCCTATCGAAGAGGCCAGCGCGTTTGGCGTAATGGACGTGGACGACAGCGACAAAATTATCGAGTTTGTTGAAAAACCCGCTAACCCGCCGGCCATGCCAGGCGATCCGACCAAATCTCTTGCCAGTATGGGGATCTACGTTTTTAACGCCGACTACCTGTATGAATTGCTGGCGGAAGATGATCTCGATGAAAGCTCCAGTCACGATTTTGGTAAAGACATCATTCCAAAAATCACTGAAGCTGGCATGGCGTATGCACATCCCTTCCCGTTGTCCTGCGTACAGTCTGACCCGGAATCCGAGCCGTACTGGCGCGATGTGGGAACGCTGGAAGCTTACTGGAAGGCCAACCTCGATCTGGCCTCGGTGACGCCTGAACTGGATATGTATGACCAGAACTGGCCAATCCGTACGCATATGGAATCTCTGCCGCCGGCGAAATTTGTGCAGGACCGTTCCGGTAGCCACGGAATGACGCTGAACTCGCTGGTTTCCGGCGGCTGTATCATTTCTGGTTCGGTGGTAGTGCAGTCCGTTCTGTTCCCGCGAGTGCGGGTGAATTCATTCTGTAACATTGATTCGGCAGTGTTGTTGCCTGAAGTATGGGTAGGACGTTCATGCCGTTTACGTCGCTGTATCATTGACCGCGCCTGCGTTATCCCTGAAGGCATGGTGATTGGTGAAAATGCGGAAGAGGATGCACGTCGCTTCTACCGCTCAGAAGAAGGCATTGTGCTGGTCACGCGTGAAATGCTGCGCAAACTGCAAATCAAACAGGAGCGATAATGCAGGTTTTACACGTATGTTCAGAGATGTTCCCCCTGCTAAAAACCGGGGGACTGGCGGATGTGCTTGGGGCGTTACCGGCCGCGCAAATTGCCGACGGTGTAGATGCCCGCGTGCTGCTCCCGGCGTTTCCGGATATCCGTCGCGGCATTCCTGATGCTCAGGTAGTGACGCGTCGCGATACCTTTGCAGGCAGAATCACGCTGCTGTTCGGGCATTACAACGGTGTCGGCATTTACCTCGTTGACGCGCCGCATCTCTATGACCGTCCGGGTAGTCCGTATCACGACACCAACCTGTTCGCTTATACCGATAACGTCCTGCGTTTTGCGTTACTCGGCTGGGCCGGATGTGAAATGGCCTGCGGCCTTGACCCATTCTGGCGCCCGGATGTGGTGCATGCGCACGACTGGCATGCCGGTCTGGCCCCGGCGTATCTGGCGGCGCGCGGCCATCCGGCGAAATCGGTGTTCACCGTACACAATCTGGCGTATCAAGGCATGTTTTATGCAAAGCATATGGATGACATCCAATTGCCATGGTCGTTCTTTAATGTGCACGGGCTGGAGTTTAATGGGCAGATTTCGTTCCTGAAGGCCGGGTTGTACTACGCAGACCACATTACGGCGGTGAGTCCGACTTACGCTCGGGAGATTACCGAGCCGCAGTTTGCCTACGGCATGGAAGGTCTGTTGCAACAGCGTCATCGGGAAGGACGGCTTTCCGGCGTGCTGAACGGCGTGGATGAAAAAATCTGGAGCCCGGAAACCGATCTGCTACTGGCCTCGCGCTATACGCGCGACACGCTGGACGAGAAGGCGGAGAACAAACGTCAGCTACAAATTGCGATGGGACTTAAGGTCAACGATAAAGTGCCGCTGTTTGCTGTCGTGAGCCGTCTGACCAGTCAGAAAGGGTTAGATCTGGTGTTGGAGGCTCTGCCGGGTCTGTTAGAACAGGGGGGGCAACTGGCGCTGCTTGGCGCGGGCGACCCAGTATTACAGGAAGGCTTCCTGGCCGCTGCGGCGGAACATCCAGGACAGGTAGGGGTACAAATTGGTTATCACGAAGCCTTTTCGCACCGCATCATGGGCGGGGCAGACGTTATTCTGGTGCCCAGCCGCTTTGAACCGTGCGGCTTAACGCAGTTGTATGGACTGAAGTATGGCACGCTGCCGCTGGTGCGGCGTACCGGTGGGCTGGCGGATACGGTCTCTGACAGTTCGCTGGAAAACCTGGCGGACGGTATCGCCAGTGGGTTTGTCTTTGAAGACAGTAATGCCTGGTCGCTGCTACGCGCGATCCGGCGTGCTTTCGTATTGTGGTCCCGGCCTTCGCTTTGGCGGTTTGTACAACGCCAGGCCATGACCATGGATTTTAGCTGGCAAGTCGCGGCGAAGTCTTACCGCGAGCTTTACTACCGCTTGAAATAGATATCCAGGAATCACCTATATGAACGCTCCATTTACTTATGCATCGCCCACACTCAGCGTCGAGGCACTTAAGCATTCTATTGCCTACAAGCTGATGTTCACGATTGGTAAGGACCCGGTCATTGCCAACAAACATGAGTGGCTGAACGCCACGTTATTCGCGGTGCGCGATCGTCTCGTGGAGCGCTGGCTGCGTTCTAACCGTGCGCAATTATCCCAGGAAACCCGTCAGGTTTATTATCTGTCAATGGAGTTTCTGATTGGGCGCACGCTTTCCAATGCGCTGTTATCGTTGGGGATTTACGACGATGTTAAAAGTGCGCTGGAAGGTATGGGATTAGATCTGGAAGATCTGATCGACGAAGAGAATGACCCCGGTCTCGGTAACGGTGGCCTCGGACGCCTGGCAGCCTGCTTCCTCGACTCACTGGCAACGCTGGGTCTGCCCGGACGTGGTTACGGTATCCGTTATGACTATGGCATGTTTAAACAGAACATTGTCGATGGTCGACAAAAAGAGTCCCCGGACTATTGGCTGGAATACGGTAACCCGTGGGAATTCAAACGCCACAACACGCGCTACAAAGTGCGCTTTGGCGGCCGCGTGCAGATGGAAGGCAAGAAAACGCGTTGGATTGAGACCGAAGAGATCCTCGCAGTGGCCTACGACCAGATTATCCCCGGTTATGACACTGACGCCACCAACACGCTGCGCCTGTGGAATGCCCAGGCCAGTAGCGAAATCAACCTCGGTAAATTTAACCAGGGCGACTACTTTGCGGCGGTGGAAGATAAAAACCACTCCGAGAACGTCTCCCGTGTACTGTATCCGGATGACTCTACCTATTCGGGACGCGAGCTGCGGTTGCGCCAGGAGTATTTCCTCGTCTCGTCAACGGTGCAGGACATCCTGAACCGTCATTATCAACTGCATAAAACCTACGACAACCTGGCCGATAAAATCGCCATTCACCTTAACGACACCCACCCGGTGCTGTCGATCCCAGAGTTGATGCGCCTGCTGATCGATGAACACAAATTCAGTTGGGACGATGCGTTTGAGGTGTGCTGTCAGGTTTTCTCGTATACCAACCACACTTTGATGAGCGAAGCGCTGGAGACCTGGCCGGTGGATATGCTGGGCAAAATTCTGCCGCGCCATCTGCAAATCATTTTTGAGATTAACGACTACTTCCTGAAGACGCTGCAGGAGCAGTATCCGAACGATACCGGTCTGCTGGGACGGACGTCGATTATCGATGAATCTAACGGTCGTCGTGTGCGTATGGCATGGCTGGCGGTCGTGGTGAGCCACAAAGTTAATGGTGTGTCTGAACTGCACTCCAACCTGATGGTGCAGTCGCTGTTTGCTGACTTTGCGAAGATTTTCCCGACGCGTTTTTGTAACGTGACCAACGGCGTGACGCCGCGTCGCTGGCTGGCGTTGGCGAACCCATCGCTTTCTGACGTACTGGATGAGAACATTGGCCGCACCTGGCGTACCGATCTCAGCCAGCTCAGCGAGCTTGAGCAGCACTGTGATTTCCCGTTAGTGAATCAGGCTGTGCGGCGTGCGAAGCTGGACAACAAAAAGCGACTGGCAACGCTCATTGCCCAGCAGCTGAACGTGGTAGTGAACCCGAAATCGCTGTTTGATGTGCAGATTAAGCGTATTCACGAGTACAAACGTCAGCTAATGAATGTGCTGCATGTGATCACTCGCTACAACCGTATTAAGGCCGATCCGGACGCCGAGTGGGTGCCGCGCGTAAATATCTTCGCGGGTAAAGCGGCTTCAGCCTATTACATGGCGAAGCACATCATTCATTTGATCAACGATGTCGCGAAGGTGATCAACAACGATCCGCAAATTGGCGATAAATTGAAGGTGGTGTTTATCCCCAACTACAGCGTCAGTCTGGCGCAGGTGATTATTCCTGCCGCCGACCTGTCTGAGCAGATTTCGCTGGCCGGGACCGAAGCCTCCGGAACCAGTAATATGAAATTTGCGCTCAACGGCGCGCTGACTATCGGGACGCTGGATGGCGCCAACGTTGAGATGCTGGAACATGTGGGAGCGGAGAATATCTTTATCTTTGGTAATACGGCGGAAGAGGTCGAGGCTTTACGTAGCCAGGGCTACAAGCCGCGTGAGTATTACGAGAAAGACGAAGAGCTGCATCAGGTATTGACGCAGATCGGCAGCGGCGTGTTCAGCCCTGAAGAGCCGGGACGCTACCGTGATTTGGTCGATTCATTGATCAACTTTGGCGACCACTATCAGGTGCTGGCGGATTATCGCAGCTATGTCGATTGCCAGGATAAGGTTGATGAGCTGTATCGCCATCCGGAAGAGTGGACCACGAAGTCGATGATAAACATCGCCAATATGGGGTACTTCTCATCGGACAGGACGATCAAAGAGTATGCCGAAAACATCTGGCATATTGATTCGGTGCGGTTGTAAAACACGAGGCCGGGGGCGCTGCGCTTGCCCGGCCTACGTTTATGCACTTTTGAAGGCCGGATAAGGCGTTAGCCGTCATCCGGCATTTTTATCAGGAGGCCAGCGACAGCTGGTGCTTCTCGACATACTCCGTCAGCCACTGGGTCATGCGGGACTGCTGTTCTGCATTCAGCCACATGCCTTCTTTCGTACGACGCCACAGCGCATCTTCCGCGCGGCGCACCCATTCGTGCTCGACCAGATACTTCAGCTCGGCTTCATAGAACTCATGGCCGAAGTCTTCGCCTAACTCAGCAATTGACGTGGCGTCGCCGATAATCCATTCAGTATTGCTGCCGTAGGTACGTGAATAATGGCGTGCCAGCGATTCGGTCAGGAATGGATAGCGACGGCGCAGTTTTGCTGCGTAATCTTCGCGATCGCCGCCAATATCACCGCCAGGCAGGATGCACTCTTTGGTCCATGCCGGGCCAATGCCCTGATAGTATGACGACAGTTTTTCCATCGCGTGCTCGGCCAGCTTACGATAGGTTGTCAGCTTACCGCCAAACACCGACAACAGCGGAGCTTTGCCGTTTTCGTCGTGGATGTCCAGCGTGTAATCACGAGTAATAGCCTGCGGCGAGTCGGACTCGTCATCACATAGCGGACGCACGCCCGAGTAGGTCCAGACGATATCGTCCCGGCCAAGCTGTTTCTTAAAGTGCGCGTTGTAGACCTTCAGCAGGTAATTGATTTCGCTCTCATCAATTTTCACCGCTTTCGGGTCGCCTTTGTATTCGACGTCAGTCGTCCCGATGATCGAGAATTCGTCCATCCATGGGATGACAAACACAATACGTTTATCTTCGTTTTGCAGAATATAAGCTTGTTTCTGGGTATGTACGCGCGGCACCACGATGTGGCTACCTTTAATCAGGCGAATACCGTACGGCGAAGGCAGATGCATGCCGTCGTCGAAGAACTCTTTCACCCACGGTCCGGTGGCGTTGACCAGACCACGCGCCTGCCAGGTGTGCTTTTTACCGGTATCGATATCTTCGGCTTCAACTATCCACAGGCCATTCTCACGGCGAGCGGAGGTGGCACGGGTGCGGGTTAATACTTCACCGCCTTTGCGTACGACCATTTGGGCGTTTGCCAAAACCAGACGCGCATCGTCTACCCAGCAGTCAGAATATTCGAAACCGCGCACAATCTCAGGTTTCATTACGGAATCCGCGCCAAAACGCAAACCGGTAGAGCTCGGCAAACTGGTGCGTTTGCCCAGATGATCGTACATAAACAAACCAATACGGATCATCCATGCCGGACGCAGGTGCGGGCGATGGGGCAGACGGAAGCGCATCGGGAAGGCGATATGCGGTGCCATTTTCAACAGCACTTCACGTTCTGCCAGCGCCTCGCTCACCAGGCGGAATTCGTAGTGTTCCAGGTAGCGCAGGCCTCCGTGGATGAGTTTGGAGCTGGCGGAGGAGGTGGCGCAGGCTAAATCCTGAGCTTCCAGCATCAGCACGGATAAACCGCGTCCAGCGGCATCTGCCGCGATACCGGCACCGTTAATGCCTCCACCTATCACAATCAGATCTTTGGTTTCCATGCTGGCCTCTCGCACTTTCGTTATAGCTCATTAATGTTCGTTATCGAGCATAATAGCAAAGAATCGCGCCATTGGTAACATCGGATAAACAATTTACAGTGATACATATAACATTATGGCGTTTACCTGCTCAGGCAACGTACACTGGAGGGTAATATTGGTTACCTGCCAGAATATAAGTAGAACTTAACAAGAGAACGCCATGGATCAGTTTGAGTGTATTAATGTCGAAGAAGCCCATCAGAAACTACTGCACGGAATGGCGGTGCTGGTGGACATCCGCGATCCGCAAAGCTATGCGATGGGCCACGCGCCGCAGGCCTTTCATCTGACGAACGACACGTTGGGGACGTTTATGCGTGACCATGATTTTGATACTGCCGTAATGGTGATGTGTTACCACGGCAACAGCAGTAAAGGCGCGGCGCAGTATCTCCTCCAGCAGGGCTATGACGCGGTTTACAGCGTTGACGGCGGCTTCGACGCCTGGCATCGACATTTTCCTGCAGAAGTGACATACGGTTCGTAAGCTAACAAAGATGCAGCCTGAAACGGACAGGATATATATACTGTCCTCTTTTGTGTGGAATAAGCGACAGCAATAATGTTGATGATTACCTCTTTTGCTAACCCCCGCGTGGCGCAGGCATTTGTTGATTATATGGCGACACAGGGCGTTATCCTGACGATTCAACAACATCAGCAAACGGATGTCTGGCTGGCGGATGAGTCCCAGGCTGAACGCGTGCGTGCTGAACTGGCGCGATTTCTCGATAACCCGGGCGATCCGCGTTACCTCGCGGCCAGTTGGCAGTCAGGTCATACCGACAGCGGTCTGCGCTATCAACGTTATCCGTTTCTGGCCACATTGCGCGAACGTGCCGGCCCGGTAACCTGGGCGGTAATGGCGGCGTGTGTGTTGGTGTTTATCGCGATGAATGTGCTGGGCGACCAGGCGGTAATGCTCTGGCTGGCCTGGCCGTTCGATCCTTCGCTGAAATTTGAGTTTTGGCGTTATTTCACCCACGCTTTTATGCACTTCTCGCTGATGCACATTTTGTTCAACCTGCTGTGGTGGTGGTATCTCGGCGGTGCGGTTGAAAAGCGCCTGGGCAGCGGAAAGCTGATTGTCATTACTGTGATCAGCGCCTTGCTGAGCGGTTATGTGCAGCAGAAATTTAGCGGCCCGTGGTTTGGCGGGCTGTCTGGCGTGGTATATGCGCTGATGGGCTACGTGTGGTTGCGCGGCGAGCGCGATCCGCAAAGCGGTATTTTCCTGCAGCGTGGTTTGATTATCTTTGCCTTGATCTGGATTGTTGCCGGCTGGTTTGATCTGTTCGGCATGTCGATGGCGAACGGCGCACATATCGCCGGGCTGGCCGTGGGTCTGGCAATGGCGTTTGCCGATACACTTAATGTGCGAAAACGAACTTGATGCAAGTTTTGTGGTGCCGGAAGGCGGTGTGCGTTTGGACCAATTTGTAGGCCGGATAAGCGTCAGCGCATCCGGAAAAATTCCAGGGAACAATAATGAAGCAAACACAACGACATGACGCGATCATTGAGCTGGTAAAAAAACAGGGATACGTCAGTACCGAGGAGCTGGTGGAGCATTTCTCCGTCAGTCCGCAGACGATTCGCCGGGATCTGAATGACCTGGCCGATCAAAACATGATTTTGCGTCACCACGGCGGCGCGGCGTTGCCATCCAGCTCGGTCAATACCCCATGGCATGATCGTAAAGCGACGCAGACGGCGGAAAAAGAGCGCATTGCGCGCAAAGTTGCCACGCAGATCCCTAACGGTTCAACGCTGTTTATTGATATTGGCACCACACCGGAAGCGGTGGCGCATGCGCTGCTTAATCACAGCAACTTACGCATCGTGACCAATAACCTCAATGTGGCAAACACGCTGATGGCGAAAGAGGATTTTCGCATTATTCTGGCCGGGGGCGAACTGCGTAGTCGTGACGGCGGCATTATGGGCGAAGCGACTCTCGACTTTATTTCCCAGTTCCGTCTGGACTTCGGCATCCTGGGGATCAGCGGCATCGACAGCGATGGCTCCCTGCTGGAGTTTGATTATCACGAAGTGCGCACCAAACGCGCGATCATTGAGAATTCACGTCACGTCATGCTGGTGGTGGATCACTCGAAGTTCGGACGTAACGCGATGGTGAATATGGGCAGTATCAGCATGGTGGATGCTGTGTATACCGACACGCTACCGCCAGCCAGTGTGATGCAGGTTATTGCCGACCACCATATTCAGTTAGAGCTGTGTTAAGTTAATTCCAGGCCTGATAAGCGTAGCGCATCAGGCATTAACTATACCCCATAGCCCATCATCTTCAGCAGTTTCTGCGCATGCTGCACCGCATCCTGGCGGTGGGCGACGCCGAGCTTTTGGTACAAATTGCGGATGTGCGTCTTAATGGTCGTGGCCGCAACGGCCAGCTCACCGGCGATCTGCTCGTTGCTGTAGCCCGAATAAATGAGTCCCAGAACCTGCCATTCGCGCTGGGTCAGCGGGCTGGTGCGGATAAGCTCCGGCACTTCCGGATGGGTAAGCAGACGCTCAACGAATCCTTCATCAAAGTGGGCGAATTTATGGCGGTGGTGCTGGTTAATCTCCCGCAAAACGCGCTGGGCGCGGTGCTGGTCGAGTTCTGGCAGCGTATTGAGCTGAATCAGTTGGCGCAACTGCTGCGCCATCGCCTCACCTTCGATAACAAAGTGGCTGATAAATCCGGTGCGGTTGGCCAATTGCAGCGCTTCCAGTAAGACGCGCTGCGCGTCATTTTTGCGTCCGGCCTGCCAGTACAGCTGATTAAGCAGCAACAGGTTACGGTTCAGATCGCTCATCAGGCGCAGGTTACGCGCATTTTCATTTAACTCTTCCAGCACGATTTCCGCCGGTTCAAACTCACCCAGCAGGATCTGCGCACGAGCGATGTTGCGCCACTGACTTTGCAGGAAGTGGTTATTGGCGAACTCCGGCTTCGGCGTGTGGCGCAGCCAGTTGGCGGCTGATTTTTTATCGCCTACCATTTGCCAGTAAATCACCCGTACCTTATCGGCGTTCGAGATCCAGTCGCTATGATAGCGGCCATTGCCCAATAAGTTTTCCAAACGGTTGAGTAGGCTACGCGCGTTGTCTAAATCGCCCCGGGCCAGCGAACACTGAATCAGCAGCGCCAGGCACTGTAGCTGTTGCTGTGGCTGGAATGTGGAAAGTAACTCAATGCCCGCGCGGGCAGACGCTTCGGCTTCGTCCAGACGTGCCCATGCCCACAGGAGTTGCGCGCGAATGCGCACCAGGAACTCGTGCATCGGCAACTGTTCCAGGTGCTGCTCTTTGATCAGTTGGAACGCCTTTTCCTGCGTCTCCCAGGCCGCCTGTAAAAAACCCTGGGCAAATAAAATTTCGCTTTGCTGGATCAGACTCCACAGCGCGTAATGCCAGACATCATGATGGCGCGCCATTTGCTCGGTTTGCTGCATCAACGCCAGTGAACGCGTGAGATCACCCTTACAATGCAGGACTTCACCATGCACCGAGGTGGCGACGATACGGCTATAGAACCAGGCGATGGGTAATTCATCCAGCGCCAGTTTTGCCAGACGTTCTGCTTCGTCAGGGTTACCGTCGTTAATCGCTACCTGTGCCCGCAGCGCGTTAAATTCAGCGTACAGCGTCGGCTCCATGTCGCCTTTCATCTCTTGTTCCGCACGGGCCAGCAGGGTATTAACCTCGCTGTAGCGGTGCTGGCTTTGCATCAGCCAGGCTTGCAGCAGAACCAGACGCGGATTTTCCAGTAGGCTTTCCCACGGCAGGGCTTTCAGCGACTCTTCCAATAGCGCCAGTTCGCTGTGGTTAAACAGGCCCCACGCATGGTTAAGCAGGATATCGCGTAGCATGTGGGCATCGCCTGCCGCCAACGCGTGGTGGATAGCTTCGCTAGGGAAACCCTGCGCCATCCAGCTTTCTGCGGCGGCGCGGTGTATTTCAGGCAGCTCGCTCGCCAGTTCCCACTGGCAACGCTGGCGTAAAAAGCTGCCAAACAGTGGGTGATAACTGAACCACTCGCCGACGTCATCCATCCGCTGCAGAAATAACCCCTGCCGCTCAATTTCCTCAAGTCGCATTTGCCCGTTTTCTTCGCCGGTCACCCGAACGATCAGCGCATCGTTCATCGAACGCAGGATGGCGCTTTTTAGCAGAAAGTGACGGGTGCCGAGGTCAACGCTGTCCAGCACTTCATCCACCAGGTAGTCGGATAAATGGCTGGCGTTGATTCCGGCGAGGCGTCGTGCCGACTGGTGCGCAGAGTTATTGTTCTGGCGAGCGGAAAGAGCAATCAGTTGTAACGCAGTAGCCCAGCCAGCAACGTCATCGCACATCCGGCTGCTTTCAGCTGCTTCAATAGGGGAGGATAAACGACGATCGAAAAATTGTTTCGCTTCCTGATGGTTAAAGGCCAGCTGTTGGCTGCCTATTTCCAGCAACTGATCGCGCACCCGCAGGTTGGCAATGCCCAACTGCGGCAGATTACGCGACAGAACGACCAGTGTGAGATTTTCAGGCTGGTGACGCAGGAAAAAGCGCATTGCCTCGTGAATGGCCGGATTGGAGATCAGGTGATAATCATCCACCACCAGATAAAGTGGACGATGCCACTCGGCCAGTTCAATAAATAGCTGCGCAAACAGTGACGTCAGGCTGGCATACTGGCGTTTTTGCACCAGCGCTTCGCTGGTGGTGCAATGTCCACCGGTCGCCTGCTGGATCGCGGCAATCAGATAGCTGGCAAAGCGCTCCTGCTGGTTATCGCCTTCATCCAGAGAGTACCAACCTAACTCGGTCTTCCCCGCCGCCCATTGTGAAACAAGCGTTGTTTTTCCATAACCAGCAGGACTTGTGATCAGGGCGAGCCTGAAATTGTTCGCGCCGGAAAGTTTAGCCAACAGGCGCTCACGAACCACCGTATGGTCGAGACGAACCGGACGACTTAATTTAGACGGAATCAGCATAAGTTAGTCACTTCACTGTGTGAAAATGGGGAAGAATGATTTTTTTTGCGCTTCGTAATTAATAGATATAAGGTCGGCCAGATTGGTATTTTATGCAAGCTAAGCGGGCTTTTTGTGTGTCTGATTTTGCACTATGTCACAAATCTATACATCTATTGCAATAATTTCTTTAAAGAGTCGCAACAGGCGTGGTGACTGGATCCAGCGTGACTTTCACCCAGCGGAAAGATTCCACTTTTTTATGTTGTTACTGTATCGTTTAATAAAAAGACGATGAGTTTTGTGCTCGACTTAAAACTTTCATGTGAAATAACTCAAGCAGAATGCGTATTTCAGGTGAGAAACTATTTCTCTGTTTACATATTTTTTCTAAATATCATCTTACTGTTTGATATTGTCTGGCTAATCTCTTTAGGTTAATGCGAAAACCGTGATGCATTTCAGGGGAATGCGGGGGAAACCTACGTATTGACCGGCAATGCCTCTCTTCTTTAAGTGGCGGCGATCACACTTTTATGCTCATCCCCGCCCCTCCTCCCTCCCTAATCCGTGCCAGGATGAGGAAGGTCAACAACGAGCCTGGCAAACTAGCGATAACGTTGTTTTATTACCTAAGGACCTGGAATCCCTATGTCACAGCCAACCTTCAACAAAGATCAATTTCAGGCAGCCCTGACGCGTCAGTGGCAGCGTTTCGGTTTACTGTCGGCTCACGAAATGACGTCGCGCCAGTGGTGGCAGGCAGTGAGTGGGGCGTTGGCTGAGTTACTCAGCGCCCAGCCAGCGGTGAAACCGGCAAAAAATCAGCGCCATGTTAACTATATCTCGATGGAGTTTTTGATTGGTCGTCTGACCGGCAACAACTTACTCAATCTGGGCTGGTATCAGGGGGTGAGCGATGAGCTGAAAGCGCACGACATCAACCTGACCGATCTGCTGGAAGAAGAGATCGATCCGGCGTTAGGTAACGGTGGGTTGGGGCGCCTGGCGGCCTGCTTCCTTGATTCGATGGCGACGGTCGGCCAGTCGGCGACGGGCTATGGTCTCAACTACCAGTACGGCCTGTTCCGCCAGTCTTTTGCCGACGGTCAGCAGATGGAAGCCCCGGATGACTGGCATCGCGGTAGCTACCCGTGGTTCCGTCACAACGAGGCGTTGGACGTGCAGGTCGGCATTGGCGGTAAAGTCACCAAAGAGGGACGTTGGGAGCCTGGGTTTACCATCACCGGCCAGGCCTGGGATCTGCCGGTTCTCGGCTACCGTAACGGCGTGGCGCAACCGCTGCGTCTGTGGCAGGCCAGCCACGCGCATCCGTTTAACCTGACCAAATTTAATGACGGCGATTTCCTGCGTGCTGAGCAGCAGGGCATCGACGCCGAAAAACTGACCAAAGTGCTGTACCCGAACGATAACCACACCGCGGGTAAAAAGCTGCGCCTGATGCAGCAGTACTTCCAGTGCGCCTGCTCCGTAGCCGACATTTTGCGTCGTCATCATCTGGCCGGGCGTAAGCTGCACGAACTGGCTGATTACGAAGTGATTCAGCTTAATGATACTCACCCGACTATCGCGATCCCTGAGCTGTTGCGTGTGCTGATTGATGAGCACCAGATGAGCTGGGACGATGCGTGGGCCATTACCAGCAAAACCTTCGCTTACACCAACCATACCCTGATGCCGGAAGCGTTAGAGTGCTGGGATGAGAAGTTGGTGAAAGCGCTACTGCCGCGCCACATGCAAATCATCAAAGAGATTAATGACCGCTTTAAGAAACTGGTCGATAAAACCTGGCCGGGTAATGCTGAAGTGTGGGCGAAACTGGCGGTGGTGCATAATAAACAGGTACGTATGGCCAATATGTGTGTGGTCAGCGGTTTTGCGGTTAACGGCGTGGCGGCGCTGCACTCTGATCTGGTGGTGAAAGATCTATTCCCGGAATATCACCAGCTCTGGCCGAACAAATTTCATAACGTCACCAACGGGATTACTCCGCGTCGCTGGATTAAGCAGTGCAACCCGGCGCTTGCCGCACTGCTGGATAAATCGCTGAAAAAAGAGTGGGCCAACGATCTCGACCAGTTGATTAACCTGGAAAAATACGCCGACGACGCGAAGTTCCGTCAGACTTATCGTGACATTAAGCTGGCGAATAAAAAGCGCCTGGCAGAGTTTGTGAAGGTACGGACTGGTATCGAAATCAATCCGCAGGCAATCTTTGATATTCAGATCAAACGCCTGCATGAGTACAAGCGTCAGCATCTGAACTTGCTGCATATTCTGGCGCTGTATAAAGAAATTCGTGAAAACCCGCAGGCGGAACGCGTGCCGCGCGTATTCCTGTTTGGCGCAAAAGCCGCTCCGGGTTACTACCTGGCGAAAAATATTATCTTCGCTATCAACAAGGTGGCGGAAACCATCAATAACGACCCGAAAGTTGGCGACAAGCTGAAAGTTGTCTTCCTGCCTGATTATTGTGTCTCGGCGGCGGAAATGCTGATTCCGGCGGCGGATATCTCTGAGCAGATCTCAACCGCCGGGAAAGAAGCTTCCGGCACCGGTAATATGAAACTGGCGCTGAACGGCGCGTTAACCGTTGGTACGCTGGATGGTGCCAACGTCGAAATCGCCGAGAAGGTGGGTGACGAGAATATCTTTATCTTTGGTCATACCGTGGAAGAGGTGAAAGCGCTGAAAGCGAAAGGCTATGACCCGGTGAAATGGCGTAAGAAAGATAAGGTGCTGGATGCTGTTCTGAAAGAATTGGAAAGCGGGAAATACAGCGACGGCGATAAACATGCCTTTGACCAGATGCTGTACAGTATTGGCAAGCAGGGCGGTGATCCGTATCTGGTCATGGCGGACTTCGCGGCCTACGTTGAAGCCCAGAAGCAGGTTGACGTGTTGTACCGTGACCAGGAAGCCTGGACCCGGGCGGCGATTCTGAATACCGCGCGTTGCGGCATGTTCAGTTCAGATCGCTCTATTCGCGATTATCAGGCTCGTATCTGGCAGGCGAAACGTTAAGGAAGCGCGATGGAAAGCAAACGTCTGGATAATGCCGCGCTGGCGGCGGGGATCAGCCCTAATTACATTAATGCCCACGGTAAACCGCAGTCTATTGGCGCCGAAACCAAGCGGCGTTTGCTTGACGCCATGCATCGCACCACCGCCGCCACGAAGGTGGCGGTGACTCCGGTGCCGAACGTCATGGTTTATACCGCTGGTAAAAAAATGCCGTTGGCGGTTGAGGGAAGTGGAGAGTTTAACTGGCTGCTAACTACCGAAGAGGGTGTACAGCACAAAGGGCATGCCGTCGGCGGTAAATCTTTCAACCTTCCGGCGAAGCTGCCGGAGGGGTATCACACGCTTACCCTGACTCAGGGGGAGTTGCGTGCCCATTGCCGCATCATCGTGGCGCCGAAACGCTGTTATGAACCGCAGGCATTGTTGGCCGGGCAGAAGCTGTGGGGGGCATGCGTTCAGCTTTACACCCTACGTTCAGAAAAAAACTGGGGGATTGGCGACTTTGGCGATCTCCGCGCCATGTTGGTGGATGTGGCACAACGCGGCGGCGCGTTTATCGGCCTGAATCCTATTCATGCGCTGTATCCGGCGAACCCGGAAAGTGCAAGTCCATACAGTCCGTCGTCACGCCGCTGGCTGAATATTATTTATATTGATGTCAATGCAGTAGACGATTTCCACCACAGCAAAGAGGCGCAGGCCTGGTGGCAGAAGCCGGCGACTCAGCAAGCCCTGCAACGCGCGCGCGACGCCGTATGGGTTGATTACTCTACCGTTACCGCACTAAAGATGACCGCGCTACGTATGGCGTGGAAAAGCTTCTCTGCGCGCGATGATGAGCAGATGGCGGCATTTCGCCAGTTTGTGGCTCAGGAAGGCGATAGCCTGTACTGGCAGGCGGCCTTTGACGCTCTGCATGCACATCAGGTGAAAGAAGACGCCTTGCGCTGGGGCTGGCCGGTGTGGCCAGAGGCTTTCCAGTCGGTGGACTCGCCAGAGGTCAAACAGTTCTGCGAAGCGCATCGTGATGACGTGGACTTCTACCTGTGGCTTCAGTGGCTGGCGTATACCCAGTTCGCTGACTGCTGGAAAACCAGCCAGGGCTTTGCGATGCCTGTCGGGCTGTATCGCGACCTGGCGGTTGGCGTGGCTGAAGGCGGGGCGGAAACCTGGTGCGACCGCGAGCTGTACTGCCTGAAAGCCTCGGTTGGCGCGCCGCCGGATATTCTCGGTCCGCTGGGGCAAAACTGGGGGCTGCCGCCGATGGATCCGCACATCATCACGGCACGTGCTTACGAACCGTTTATCGAACTGCTGCGCGCCAATATGCAGAACTGCGGTGCGCTGCGTATCGACCATGTTATGTCGATGCTGCGTCTGTGGTGGATCCCTTACGGTGAAACGGCCGATCACGGTGCCTACGTGCATTATCCGGTCGACGACCTGCTTTCAATTCTGGCACTGGAAAGTAAACGTCATCACTGCATGGTGATTGGTGAAGATTTGGGTACGGTGCCGGTGGAGATCGTCAGCAAGCTGCGCGATAGCGGCGTGTACTCCTACAAAGTGCTTTATTTTGAGAATGACCATGAGAAAAACTTCCGTGCGCCGAAAGCGTACCCGGAACAATCAATGGCAGTCGCGGCGACGCATGACCTTCCTACACTTAAAGGTTATTGGGATAGCGGCGATCTGACGCTGGGTAAAGCGCTGGGGCTATATCCTGATGAAGTCGTACTGCGTGGCTTGTATCAGGACAGAGAACTGGCCAAACAGGGGCTGCTGGACGCGCTGCACAAATATGGTTGTCTGCCAAAACGTGCGGGTCACAAGGCCTCATTGATGTCGATGACGCCGATTCTTAATCGTGGCATGCAACGCTACATCGCTGACAGCAATAGTGCGCTGCTGGGCCTGCAACCGGAGGACTGGTTAGGAATGGCGGATCCGGTCAACATCCCGGGGACCAGCGACCAGTACAAAAACTGGCGGCGTAAGCTCACCGCCACGTTGGAGCAGATGTTTGCCGATGACGGGGTGAACAAGCTGATTAAGGATTTGGATAAGCGCCGCAAAGCCGCTGCGAAGAAGAAGTAAAAAAGCCGGGGATTTCCCCGGCTTTTTTGTCTGGGATATGTAGGGGTTAAACCACCATACCCAGTAGCAGACAACCCACCAGACCGCAGACGGAGATAATGGTCTCCAGCATTGACCATGACTTGATGGTCTCACCGATAGTCAGGTTGAAGTACTCCTTGAACAGCCAGAAGCCAGGATCGTTCACGTGGGAGAAAATGACGGAACCGGAACCGACTGCAATAACCATCAGCTCAGGGCTTACGCCGGTTGTCGCAATCAGCGGCGCCACAATCCCACCTGCGGTGATAGCTGCAACGGTCGCGGAACCCAGCGCGATACGCAGTACCGCAGCGATAGACCATGCCATCAGCAGCGGAGAAACGTTCGAACCGTGCATCATTGAAGCGATGTATTTGTCCACGCCGCTATCAACCAGAACCTGTTTGAAAGCACCGCCACCACCGATGATTAACAGCATCATCGCGATGATTTTGATTGAGGACACCAGCGTGTCGTTAATCTGATCCATCGAACGTCCACGGTTCAGACCAAAAGTGAACATCGCAATCAGCACCGCGATAAGCGTAGCCATGACCGGGTCGCCAAGGAATTCTGCCACCGTCAGGAAAGCATGACCTTTTGGCAGAATCATCTCCGCGACGGCGCGCATCGCCATCAGGATAACCGGAACCAGAGAGGTCCAGACGCTGACGCCAAAGCCTGGCATCTCTTCTTCAGTGAAGGTTTTTGCGCTGTATAAACCTTCCGGGATTGGCTTATCGATGCCTTTCAGGAAGCGCGCGTACACCGGACCGGCGAGAATCACAGTCGGGATGGCCAGAATCGTACCAAACAGCAGGGTTTTGCCCATATCTGCGTGGAAAATGGTGGCGATAGCAGTCGGACCCGGGTGCGGCGGCAGGAAGCCGTGCGTGACGGACAGCGCAGCAGCCATCGGTACGCCGACGTACAGCAGCGGGATATTTGCGGCTGCGGCAATCGTGAACACCAGCGGCAGCATCAGTACGAAGCCGACTTCGTAGAACAGGGCGAAACCGACGGTGAAACCGGTTAATACCACCGCCCACTGAATGTGTTTTTTGCCGAATTTAGCAATCAGCGTGGTAGCGATGCGCTGTGCGCCACCGCAGTCCGCCAGCATTTTGCCCAGCATGGCGCCAAAACCCATAATCAGGGCGAGGCTGCCAAGGGTTCCGCCGACGCCGGCTTTAATCGAACCGATGACTTTATCCAGTGGCATCCCTTGCATCAATCCGACAGCAAGCGCCACCAGGACGAGAGCGATGAAGCCGTTCATTTTGAAACGGATCATCAGGAGGAGTAACAAGATTACACCGATAGCAACGATGACTAATGGCATGATTTACCTGGCCTTTACTTTGTTATGGGTAACGTCAGTGTTTAGATGACAAATTCCGATTGTCCCGACCGGGAACAGAGTATTTACAGCACCAATGCTGATTACCTTCAAAACTAATCAGTTTAGCTGGCTATTATGTGTGTGTTAGGTGCTGATACGAATGATACGGGTAACATGCAGCGCTTGAAAATCACCTGGGCAGGCAAAATTTAAATTATGAGAGGCTGGTCAAATTATGCAGGGGATTGTTGCAGGGCATAGGCAGAGAAATGCAGGGTTGTAGGCCGTTACGCTGCCATTCGGCAGCAATGCCCGATAGCGACGCGGGTGCGTCTTATCGGGCCTACGGCAACGCTACAGCTTAGGGCTTAGTAGTAAGAGTGCTCACCGCGCTGGTGTTCGGTTAAATCGCGAACGCCTTTCAGTTCAGGGAATTCAGCCAGCAGCTGTTTCTCGATACCTTCTTTCAGCGTTACATCTACCATTGAACAGCCGTTACAGCCGCCGCCAAATTGCAGAATGGCGTAGCCTTCATCGGTGATCTCCATCAGAGAGACACGGCCGCCATGGCCTGCCAGCTGTGGGTTGATCTGCGATTGCAGCATGTACTCTACGCGTTCCATCAGCGGCGCATCATCGGCAACTTTACGCATTTTGGCGTTTGGCGCTTTCAGCGTCAGCTGGGAGCCTAACTGGTCGGTAACGAAATCGATTTCTGCATCTTCCAGATACGGTGCGCTCAGTTCATCAACATATGCGGTCAGCAGGTCAAATTTAATGGCGGTGTCGGTTGCTTCCACGGCGTCTGGCGGACAATAAGAAACGCCGCATTCAGCGTTAGGCGTGCCGGGATTAATCACAAATACGCGAATTTGTGTCCCTTCTTCCTGATTTGCCAGCAGTTTGGCAAAGTGCGCTTGTGCAGCATCGGAAATATGGATCATAGTAATGGCCTAATAGTTGACTATTTTACTTGGTTATAATACGCCCATCATCGAGGCTCTACAAGGTTCGACACAGGCACCATACCTGGACAGTCGCCGCGCCGTTGCGCAAAAGCAGCTGCGCGATTTCCGCGACGGTACTTCCGGTAGTGACGACATCATCCACAATAACCATATGGAGTCCCTGCACTGGCAATTCAAGGCGAAAGGCATTTTTCAGGTTACGTTTGCGTAATCTGGCGCTGAGATGGTGTTGTGTAGCGGTGGCCCGAACCCGTGTGATGGCCTGCCTGTCCCAGTCGCAGCCAAGCCAGTGTGCCAAAGGGCGACACAGTAAGTCGCTCTGATTAAATCCTCTGCGCCAGTGTCGACGTTGCCAGAGCGGGACGCTAACGATCCTGTCCGGCAGAGGAAGACCGCTGACGCGCCGGGCCTGTAATACCTCCAGCAACAGTAAACGTGAAAGGGCAATGGCCATTTCGCTGCGGCGTGAAAACTTAAACTGGTGGATAAGTCCGCTCAGCGGAGGAATATAGTCACTGACGGCGATCAGACGCTGCCACGGCGGGGGTTTTTGCAGGCAACGGCCGCAGGGAAGCGAAGGATGCGCGGCAGGTAGTCCGCATTGAGGACATCGGCTGAGGGGGGGACGCGTTGCCCGCGAGCAAACCGAACAGATCCCCCAGTGCCCCAACGTCAACGGCATTCGGCATAGCCAGCACAATCCTGGTACTGTTAGCATAGATGCATCCTTTCAGGCTAAAAGAGAACAATAACTGATGAATGACATCTGGTGGCAGACCCAGGGTTCGGGAAATTGCCATCTTGTGCTGCTGCACGGATGGGGACTGAATGCGGAAGTATGGCATTGCATAAGTGAGGAACTGAGCTCGCATTTTACGCTGCACCTTGTCGACTTGCCGGGATTTGGTCGCAGTCAGGGTTTCGGCGCAATGTCGCTGGAAGAGATGGCTGAACGGGTATTAAGACAGGCGCCGGAGAACGCTATCTGGCTCGGCTGGAGTCTTGGCGGGCTGGTCGCAAGTCAGGTGGCGTTAACGCACCCTGAGCGTGTTCAGGCGTTGGTGACCGTCGCGTCTTCACCTTGCTTTAGCGCGCGCGCTGAATGGCCGGGCATTAAGCCGGAAGTGCTGGCAGGCTTCCAACAGCAGTTGAGCGAAGATTTCCAGCGTACGGTGGAACGTTTTCTGGCGCTACAAACGATGGGCACGGAAACCGCGCGTCAGGATGCGCGAGCGCTGAAGAAAACGGTGCTGGCTTTACCCATGCCGGACGTCGCGGTGCTTAATGGCGGGCTGGAGATCCTGAAAACGGTCGATCTGCGTGAGCCGTTATGCTCTGTGGGAATGCCTTTCCTGCGGATGTACGGTTATCTTGATGGTTTGGTTCCGCGCAAAGTCGTCCCGATGCTTGATGCGCAGTGGCCACTGAGCGAATCTTTAGTGTTTGCCAAAGCCGCACATGCGCCGTTTATCTCACATCCTGGGGAGTTCTGTGCTGCACTCGTAGCATTAAAACAGCGGCTATAAATCCGTTGTGTTACCCGGGGAGCCATTCTGCCGGGCTGGTGATTAATGGCTGTACGTAGGCAGATCCTCAGCGGTCAGGCCGGTGATTCTGCAGATGGTTAGCGGGTCTATGCCATCAGCCAGCATGGTTGTTGCAATGCGTAAAGCTTCCTCACGTTTGCCTTGTTGCAAGCCCGTTTGTAGCCCCTCTTGTAACCCTTTCCTATGACCTTCCTGTAGACCATTAAGGTGCCCTTCCTGACGTAATCTTTCGGCAATAGTCATCAACTTTTCCTTGTGTTGAGGTAAACGTTCGGCGACCTGGTGAATAAATTCGCTAAAATGCGCGGTGTTCCCAGCCTGCATCAGGTAATTAAACAGTGCTTTCAATTGGTTGTCATTAGCGTGTCCTTTAACAAGCAGGATGGCGAGCTTTTCTACTAACCCCATCAAATCGCGTTTACGAATATGTTTTTGGATGAGTTCCAGCAACGCCATCCGGCGATGCTGCATGATCTCGTCATCGGGCACAACGGTGATATCGACCAGTGGAAATGCTGTGGCATAAAGTGGTCTGGCAGACTTCGGGTCGGCAAATTCGTCCAGCCAGCAGAGTGAATATGGATATGGGCTGACGGTACCATGATAAAAAAGTATGGGGATTACCAACGGTAGTTTCTTATGGCCCGCGTCCAGATGACGTTGCATTACGGCAATGGCGTAGCGCATGAGGCGAAATGCCATATGAGCATCTGCGGTACTCTGATGTTCAATGATGGTGTAAATGTAGCCATCGCCTTCGCGAGTTTTCAACGACCACAATACATCGGAATAGTACGCGCGCAAATCGTCTTCAATAAAGCTGCCCGATTCCAGTTGCAGTGTGTTCAGATCGCAAAGTGCGCGCAAAGAGTCGGGTAGATGAAGTTGCAGGAAATCGCGGGCGGTCGAGGGGTGGTTCAAAAACGTTTTGAAAATCGCGTCATGCGGCGTAGCTGTCGAGTCAGTATTCATGGCGATCCGTCACCGGAGAAATAAGATGACGAGACTCTACTTGCCCGATCGACGGTAATCATCCACGAGTTGATAGTTCTGCGCGAAAGGCTGAGGGATAGATCTGTTTTGCTGAAACAGTGAAATGGTTGTGGGAGCCGTTACGCAAAAAGCCGGATATCAGCATAAACACTGTATCCGGCAGAAGCGGCAAACTAGCGCAACGCCCACCACTCGCGCAGGCAGGCTTTACCTTCCGGGCAACTCTTGCAGCTTCCGGACAGACACCCATCGGCATCTTCCTGAATCCGCACCGCTTTGCCCATCTTTTCTAACTGATTCAGCATGGCGTCAATCATTGGCTGCGGGGTATGCAGCGTGTGGCTAATTTGCTTTGCCTCCATACGCCCCCGCAGCGCCAGTAAATCACGAACCTGAATAAGCGATGCCATTGTTGACAACCTTAGTGGCAATCGCCAGTGGTGCTGGAACAGCAGGAGCTAGCCGTTCTGTTGGTTGACAGCAGTGAGAGATCCACCCGGCTGCGGGCACGGCGTAGCAGACCCAGCAATACGATGTTAAACAGAATGACGGCTAAGATGCACACAAGACTGTAAGTCGGATGCTCTTTGTAGCTGACGGTCTGATAAAACAGCGTTGACAGTGAATAAGCGATGTTCAGGCCCCACAGGATCGAGAAGCCCATCCAGCCACGGCTGGATTCACGTGCGATAGCCCCCATCACTGAAATGCACGGGACATACAGCAGAACGAAAATCAGGTAGCTGTATGCGGCGGCGGCGCTGCCAAATTTCTCGCCCATCACGCCCATTGCGCCTGTAGCCATCTCGCCGTCGCCTTTGCTGGCTTCGATAGGGTTGGCCAGAACGCTCAGGCTGAAGGTGTCTTTCAGGCTTTGCCAGGTTTCATCCACCGCACTGAACAGCTCGTCACCGAGGTGGAAATCTGCCGGATTGAACTCTTCTTCCTGAATATTTTCTGCGGTATAGAGCGTGTTCAGCGTACCGACAACCACCTCTTTTGCCATCGCACCGGTGAACAGACCTACGGTTGCCTGCCAGTTATCTTCGTGAACGCCGATCGGCTTGAAGACGGGGGTGATGACGCGGCTGACGGAAGCCAGAGCAGAGTCGTTGATGTTATCGACGATTTTCCCGCTCAGCGAGAAGCTGTTAAACGCGCTGAGGAAAATACTGACGATGATAATGACTTTACCGGCACGCAGCACGAAGCCTTTCAGACGTTGCCAGGTCTGAATAATCAGGCTCTTGATGTGCGGCACATGGTACACCGGCAGCTCCATCACGAACGGCGTTGCTTCGCCACGCATGATGGTATGTTTGAGCATCAGACCGGTCAGCACCGCCATGATGATACCCAGTACGTACAACGAGAAGACCGCCAGCGCACCGTTCTGACCAAAGAAAGCCGCGGCAAAGACGGCGAAAATCGCCAGACGTGCGCCACAGGACATAAACGGTGCCATCATAATGGTCATCAGACGTTCACGTGGGGCATCCAGCGTACGGGCACCCATCACCGACGGTACGTTGCAGCCAAAGCCGACGATCAGCGGGACAAACGATTTGCCCGGCAGTCCCAGCGCCTGCATCAGACGGTCCATTACAAACGCAGCGCGCGCCATGTAACCGGAGTCTTCAAGGAAGGAGAGGAACAGGTACATCATGCCGATTTGCGGCACCAACGGCAGCACGGTGTTGATCCCGCCGCCAAGTCCTTGCGCCAGGAAGATGGTCAGCCAATCCGGGAAGTGCAGCGTATAGCCAATCCATTGAATACCATGAATAAAGAGCGCCACGGAACCCACATCGAATAACGGCTGCAGTGCGCCGCCAATGTTAATGGCGAGCAGGAACATCAGGTACATCACGAACAGGAAAATCGGCAGCCCGAGGAAGCGGTTGAGGACAATTTTATCCACCGCGGTGGTGAAACGGCTCGGCTCTGCCGTCAGGGTATTACTGACGGTATCGCAGATTGCGGCGATGCATTGGTAACGCGCATCGGCGATATGCAGCGCGGGATCGTCCATTGTTTCGCTCAGGCGCGCAATAGCGGCATCGAGGTTTTGCGCGGCGTCACCGGCGTAGGCACGGCTGTAGATATCGCCTTCCAGCATTTGCAGGCCCAGCCAGCGGCGCTGTTTTAGCGGCTTATCTTTGGCCATCGCGTCAGCGAGGGAATCGGCTTCCTGTAGCAGCGGCTGGGCATAATGCACCAGTTCGACGGTGTCGTTTTCTTTATAGCGATCGATCGCCAGTTTCAGCGCTTCAATGCCGCGGGCGCGGGTGGAGACCAGCGGAACCACCGGGCAGCCAAGACGGGCGGAGAGAGCGTCGATATCAATACGGATTTGCTGTTTCTCAGCAATATCCAGCATGTTCAGGGCGACGATACAGGGAATACCCAGCTCAAGCAGTTGCAACGTCAGGTAGAGGTTGCGCTCAAGGTTTGAGGCATCGACCACGTTGATCAACAGATCCGCGTCGCCGCTTAAAATGTAGTGACAGGCGATTTGCTCATCGAGAGAGGTCTGTGATGAGATTGTCGTCAGTGAATAGGTGCCGGGTAAGTCGACCAGCGTGACCTGATGGTCCGTCGTGGCGAAATGACCTTCTTTGCGTTCAACGGTAACGCCAGCCCAGTTGCCTACACGCTGACGCGCGCCGGTGAGCTGGTTGAATAAGGTTGTCTTGCCGGAATTAGGATTACCAATTAAACCAATGGTTAGTTTTTTCATTTTTATAGACTCACTGTATTAACAGGACACCGCTTCCACTTCTAATAACGCCAAATCCTTTTTACGCAATACCAGACTTACGCGACGCGTTTCAATATGGATAGGATCGCCGAGCGGGGCGACGCGAACCACGTTGAAGGATGAGCCGGGTAGCATGCCAAGTGACAACAATTTCTGACGATAAGCCGGGCTGATTTCACGGGCAAAACCGGTAATTTTCCACGCACTGTCAGGAGTGAATTGCATAGGGACCTACTTATATCTCGCTAACTGGGTGATTACCTCATGGGGCGACAGGGCGGCATGAGACCAGATGATTAGCCAACGTAAGGAAAGAGTAAATAATCAACAAACCAATGATAATGAGAATGGTTTCTATCATCAATAGAATAAGTGTGACGGAATGTACAATTAGATAATAATTTGAGCCAATTTTGATATTCCTCAATATTTATTCTGGTTGGGGGCGAATGATTTGCGGCAGCAATTATTGAAATCCTTAATGTTTAATTAAGGTTTCATCTGTTAATGAAGTGATAAATATAATGAGGAAGAGAGAAGATAATATAGTAAATATGCCGGATACGGTATTTACACCGCTATCCGGCACATGATCCAAACTTAGCGCTTTTTACCCATTGCCGCTGCCAGCGCATCCATCATCGCGCTGTTGCCCGCAGGCTGAGCGTCACGGCCACGAGGTTTCGCGGCTTTTGGTGCCGGACGATTGCCCTGAGTACGATCGCTATTTCCGCTGCTGCGACGCGCGTTGGTTTCGCCTGGCTGCTCATCCAGACGCATAGTCAGCGCGATACGCTTACGCTGCAGGTCTACTTCCAGCACTTTTACCTTCACAATATCACCCGCTTTCACCACGGTGTGTGGATCTTCGACAAACTTATTCGACAGTGAAGAGATATGCACCAGACCATCCTGGTGTACGCCGATATCGACAAATGCGCCGAAGTTAGTGACGTTGGTGACAGCCCCTTCCAGAATCATCCCCGGTTGTAGATCGTTCATGGTTTCTACGCCATCAGCAAACTGTGCGGTTTTGAATTCAGGACGCGGGTCGCGGCCCGGTTTTTCCAGCTCTTTGATAATGTCGGTGACGGTTGGTACCCCGAAACGTTCGTCGGTAAAATCAGCAGCTTTCAGATTGCGCAGTTCGCTGCTGTTGCCCATCAGATCGCGCAGCGATTGCTCGGTGGCGGCCAGAATGCGTTCCACAATCGGATACGCTTCCGGGTGAACGGTGGAGGCATCCAGCGGATTATCGCCGTGGTTGATACGCAGGAAACCCGCGCACTGTTCAAAGGCTTTAGGGCCCAGACGGCTGACTTTGAGCAGTTGCTGACGGTTCTGGAACTGGCCGTTCTCGTCACGCCAGGCCACGATGTTCTGCGCCATCATGCGCGTCAGGCCCGCCACGCGGGTCAGCAGCGGTACGGAGGCGGTGTTCAGATCCACGCCGACGGCGTTTACACAGTCTTCCACTACCGCATCCAGCTTACGTGCCAGCTGCGTCTGGCTGACGTCGTGCTGATACTGGCCCACGCCGATAGATTTCGGATCGATTTTCACCAGCTCAGCCAGCGGATCCTGTAGACGACGGGCGATAGACACCGCCCCACGCAGCGAAACATCGAGGTCCGGGAACTCCAGCGCCGCCAGCTCTGAAGCGGAGTACACTGACGCGCCGGCTTCGCTGACGATCACTTTCTGCGCGGTAACTTTCGGGAACTGTTTCTGTACGTCTAGGAAGAAACGCTCGGTTTCGCGCGACGCCGTACCGTTACCAATCGCCACCAGCTCAACGTTGTATTTTTCACACAACGCCGCAACGGCGACGGCGGCTTTGGCGGCCTGACCGGTATGCGGATAAATGGTATCGGTAGCGACCAGTTTGCCGGTACCGTCAACCACAGCCACTTTCACACCGGTACGCAGACCAGGATCGAGGCCCATAGTGGCGCGCAGTCCGGCCGGAGCGGCCATCAGCAGGTCATGCAGGTTACGAGCAAATACGTTAATTGCTTCGTCTTCCGCACGTTCGCGCACGGTACCCATCAGCTCGGTTTCAAGGTGCATCAGCACTTTGATGCGCCAGGTCCAGCTAACCACGCCTTTACGCCAGCTGTCTGCTGGGGCGTTGTTCAGACGCAGTCCCAGGTGATCCTGGATAATCTGCTCGCCGTGGCTCTCTTTTGGTGGCTCATCGAATTGCGGATCGGCATTCAGTGAAAGTTGCAACACGCCTTCGTTACGACCACGGAACATGGCCAGCGCACGGTGGGATGGTACTGTAGAAATCGGCTCGTGGTGATCGAAGTAGTCGCGGAACTTAGCGCCTTCCTCTTCTTTACCGCTTACCACGGTGGCGACCAGGTGGGCGTTTTTCCACAGATAATCACGCACTTTCGCCAGCAGCGCGGCGTCTTCTGCGAATCGCTCCATCAGAATGTAGCGTGCGCCGTCGAGGGCGGCTTTGGTATCCGCCACGCCGTTTTCGGCGTTAAGGTATTTTGCGGCTTCCGTTTCCGGGTCGTGTGAGGGGTCGTTCCACAGCAGGTCAGCCAGCGGCTCCAGCCCGGCTTCAATGGCGATTTGCCCACGGGTGCGGCGCTTGGGTTTGTACGGCAGATAGAGATCTTCGAGTTCGGTCTTACTTAACGTACCGTTGATCGCATTCGCCAGATCATCGGTCAGTTTGCCTTGCTCGCCGATAGATTTCAGGATCGCCTGACGGCGGTCTTCCAGTTCACGCAGATATCCCAGACGGGTCTCCAGATTACGCAATTGCGTATCGTCCAGACCGCCGGTGATTTCCTTACGATAACGTGCGATAAACGGCACGGTGTTCCCTTCATCAAGCAGGCGAACGGCAGCTTCTACCTGTTCAGCACGAGCCTGAATTTCACCTGCGATAATGCGGCAGAAAGAATCATTCATCATGGATAGCTTCGTCTATAGGATAAAAAATCAGGGGATAGTTATACGGATTGACTGGCAAAAATGCCAGTCATCTACGGGGGCTTCGGATTGTTCCGGTCTCACTTCACGTATTCGATCTCGTTTACATACCAACTGGCTTCGCCGCCAGGGGTGTTGACTACCGCGAGATCGCCGACCTCTTTTTTCAGCAGCGCCCGCGCCATTGGCGAATCGATAGAGATGTAATCTTTACGACCGAAGATCTCATCGTAGCCGACAATGCGGAATTTGCGGATGTCGCCATCGTCATTTTCAATCTCGACCCATGCGCCGAAGAAGACTTTGCCTTCCTGTTGCGGGGAGTAATCGACGATTTTCAGATTTTCCATGCACTTGGTCAAATAACGAACGCGGCGGTCGATCTCGCGCAGGCGCTTTTTATTATACTGGTAGTCGGCATTTTCGCTGCGGTCGCCCAGACTTGCGGCCCAGGTGACCTTTTTGGTGACTTCCGGGCGCTCTTCACGCCAGAGATAATTCAGCTCTTGTTTGAGTTTTTCATACCCTTCACGGGTTATCAGGGGCGTTTTCATCTTATTGTTTTACCTTCGACTCTGTGATGATGCGCACAATTAGTATTACGTGAGCATATCAACAGAATAAATAATGTATTGCGAGAAACATTGTATACTTAAGCTGCTGTTTAATATGCTTTGTAACAATTTAGCCTGGAATTCATACCAGAATTCGCTGGTGACTCACGTGAGCTTTCTTAAGAATATACACTTAATTGTTGCGAACCTTTGGGAGTAATAACAATGCAAGAGAACTATAAGATTCTGGTGGTCGATGACGACATGCGCTTACGTGCGCTTCTGGAACGTTATCTGACCGAGCAGGGCTTCCAGGTTCGAAGCGTCGCAAACGCTGAGCAGATGGATCGTCTGCTGACCCGTGAGTCCTTCCACCTGATGGTGCTGGATTTAATGCTGCCGGGTGAAGACGGCCTGTCTATTTGCCGTCGCCTGCGCAGCCAAAGCAACCCGATGCCGATCATTATGGTGACCGCGAAGGGTGAAGAAGTTGATCGTATCGTAGGGCTGGAAATCGGCGCTGACGATTACATTCCGAAACCGTTTAACCCGCGTGAACTGCTGGCGCGTATTCGTGCCGTACTGCGTCGTCAGGCGAACGAACTGCCGGGCGCACCTTCTCAGGAAGAGGCGGTTATTGCCTTTGGTAAGTTCAAACTGAACCTCGGTACGCGTGAAATGTTCCGCGAAGATGAGCCGATGCCGCTCACCAGCGGGGAGTTTGCGGTACTGAAAGCGCTGGTAAGCCACCCGCGTGAGCCGCTCTCTCGCGACAAGCTGATGAACCTGGCCCGTGGTCGTGAATACTCGGCGATGGAACGTTCTATCGACGTACAGATTTCTCGTCTGCGCCGTATGGTGGAAGAAGATCCGGCGCATCCGCGTTATATTCAGACCGTATGGGGCCTGGGCTACGTTTTTGTTCCGGACGGTTCTAAAGCATGAGGCGAATGCGCTTCTCGCCACGAAGTTCGTTTGCCCGCACATTATTGCTCATCGTCACCTTGCTGTTTGCCAGCCTGGTGACGACTTATCTGGTCGTGCTGAACTTCGCGATTTTGCCGAGCCTCCAGCAGTTTAATAAGGTCCTGGCCTACGAAGTTCGTATGCTGATGACCGATAAACTGCAGCTGGAGGACGGTACACAACTGGTGGTGCCTCCCGCGTTTCGTCGGGAAATTTATCGTGAGTTGGGTATTTCCCTCTATTCCAACGAGGCCGCTGAAGAGGCCGGACTGCGTTGGGCGCAACACTATGAATTCTTAAGCCATCAGATGGCGCAGCAGTTGGGTGGCCCGACCGAAGTCCGCGTTGAGGTCAACAAAAGCTCGCCGGTCGTGTGGCTGAAAACCTGGCTGTCGCCCAATATCTGGGTACGTGTGCCGCTCACTGAAATCCATCAGGGTGATTTCTCGCCGCTGTTCCGCTATACGTTGGCGATCATGCTGCTGGCCATTGGCGGCGCATGGCTATTTATTCGTATTCAGAACCGACCGCTGGTGGATCTTGAACATGCGGCGTTGCAGGTAGGGAAAGGTATCATTCCGCCGCCGTTGCGTGAGTATGGCGCCTCAGAGGTGCGCTCCGTAACCCGAGCCTTTAACCATATGGCCGCAGGTGTGAAGCAACTGGCCGATGACCGTACGCTGTTAATGGCGGGCGTGAGCCACGATTTACGTACCCCGCTGACGCGTATTCGTCTGGCGACGGAAATGATGGGCGAAGAGGACGGTTATCTTGCGGAGTCCATCAATAAGGACATCGAGGAGTGTAACGCCATCATCGAGCAGTTTATCGATTATCTGCGTACCGGTCAGGAGATGCCGATGGAGATGGCAGATCTGAACTCGGTGTTAGGCGAAGTGGTCGCGGCGGAAAGCGGCTATGAGCGTGAAATTGAGACTGCGCTGCTGCCGGGCAACATTCAGGTGAAGATGCATCCGCTGTCGATCAAGCGTGCGGTTGCCAATATGGTGGTTAATGCCGCCCGCTATGGTAACGGCTGGATTAAGGTCAGTAGCGGTATGGAGCCGCATCGCGCCTGGTTCCAGGTGGAAGATGATGGTCCGGGTATCAAGCCGGAGCAGCGTAAACATCTGTTCCAACCGTTTGTCCGCGGGGACAGCGCGCGTAGTACCAGCGGTACCGGTCTGGGGCTGGCGATTGTGCAGCGTATTATCGATAACCATAACGGTATGTTGGAAATTGGCACCAGCGAGCGGGGTGGGTTGTCGATTCGCGCCTGGCTTCCGGTGCCCTTCACTCGTGCGCAGGGCACCACGAAAGACGCATAAAAAAGGGGAGGCGAAATGCCTCCCCTTTTGTTGTAGGCCGGATAAGGCGAAACCGCCATCCGGCAACGTCAATTACAGCTTCGGCCCGGCGCTAACCAGTGCTTCACCTGCTGGAGTGTCGGTGTACTTCTCGAAGTTCTCGATAAACAGTTTCGCCAGTGCGTTGGCTTTTTCCTGCCACTGCTCCGGTGATGCGTAGGTATTACGCGGATCGAGAATGCGAGTATCCACGCCCGGCAGTTCGGTTGGGATAGCCAGGTCAAACATCGGCAGACGGAATGTTTCTGCGTCGTCCAGTGAACCGTTCAGAATGGCGTCGATAATCGCGCGAGTATCTTTGATGGAGATACGCTTACCGGTACCGTTCCAGCCGGTGTTAACCAGATACGCCTGCGCACCTGCCGCCTGCATACGTTTCACCAGCACCTCTGCGTACTGCGTTGGGTGCAGCGTCAAAAATGCTGCGCCAAAGCAAGCAGAGAAGGTTGGGGTCGGTTCAGTGACGCCACGCTCGGTACCGGCCAGTTTAGCGGTAAAGCCAGACAGGAAGTGGTACTGCGTTTGATCGGCGGTCAGGCGAGAAACCGGCGGCAGCACGCCAAACGCGTCGGCGGTCAGGAAGATAACCTTAGTGGCATGACCCGCTTTTGACACCGGCTTAACAATATTCTCGATGTGATAAATCGGGTAGGAAACACGGGTGTTCTCGGTTTTGGAACCGTCGTCGAAATCGATGGAACCATCTCCGCGCACGGTAACGTTTTCCAACAGCGCGTCACGACGGATCGCGTTGTAGATTTCCGGCTCGGCCTCTTTAGACAGTTTGATGGTCTTGGCGTAGCAACCGCCTTCGAAGTTAAACACGCCATCGTCATCCCAACCGTGTTCATCATCGCCGATCAGGCGGCGTTTGGGGTCGGTGGACAGCGTGGTTTTACCGGTGCCGGACAGGCCAAAGAAGACCGCCACATCACCTTTTTCCCCGACGTTTGCCGAGCAGTGCATAGAGGCGATGCCCTTCAGCGGCAGCAGGTAGTTCATGACGGAGAACATCCCTTTTTTCATCTCGCCGCCGTACCAGGTACCACCAATTAACTGAATGCGTTCAGTCAGGTTGAATGCCACGAAGTTTTCTGAGTTCAGACCCTGCTCTTTCCATTGCGGGTTGGTGCATTTAGCGCCGTTCATTACGATAAAATCAGGTTTAAAATCAACCAGTTCTTCGTCGCTTGGGCGGATGAACATGTTTTTGACAAAATGCGCCTGCCAGGCAACTTCGGTAATGAAGCGCACGGAAAGACGGGTATCGGCGTTTGCGCCGCAGAACGCGTCAACGATAAACAGGCGTTTGCCAGAGAGTTGCTGGGTGACTAACCCTTTCAGATGTTGCCAGGTTTCCGGGGAGAGCGGTTTGTTGTCGTTCTTGCCTTTACCTTTGTCTGACCACCACAGCGTATCTCGCGTGGTGTCGTCGCGGACAATGTACTTATCCTTCGGCGAACGCCCGGTAAAGATACCGGTATCAACAGCAACGGCGCCCAGATCCGTTAACACGCCACGCTCATAACCTTCCAGATTTGGATCAAGTTCTTCCTGATACAACAGGTCGTAGCTGGGATTGTAAACGATATCCTGAACGTCATTGATACCATAAGCCTTGAGATCTTGCGGGGTTAAACTGTTGTTCACACGCATTTCACTGCTCCTTAGCCAATATGTATTACCTGGAATAGTAAGGTTTTTTTGGGATTGCTAACCGCGACAAGGCTCATAGATTTACGCATCCGGAAAAACCACGGGCGACCGAATGCGCTGCGACTCCTGTCACAAAGAGGCAGATATTATGGCAGGAAACCCTTTTTTGTTGTGGAAAATGTTCTTAAAACGTTAATAGAGAGTGTTTTTGGCGGGAATCTTGTGAGTGTAATCGCATTCACGTAAGAAAAATACGTAACTCATACATAAACAATATCGATTCACTTCCCGTCGTCATGGTTCGAAAAAGGTCAGTCAATACTCAAAATTGTGAAGTTGATGCGATTATGGGGCTTTCTCGTGATGCTGGATGACGACATGGATAGCGTTGAACTTTCACGCACGACTAGCTGAAGTATGAGATCTATTGGTCTGCGGCAGGTGGGGGCGAATGAGCAAGTGGATTTAGCCCGGCAGAGTACACTACCGGGCTAATAACTTAATGGACCTGTGGGTCTGCTGGAGAAGCGTTGCTGCGGATCTCAGCAATATCCATGGCGTTAAACAGATAGTGGCTACCGCAGTAATCGCAGTGCATATCGATCTCGCCTTCTTCCGCCAGAATGCTGTCCACTTCTTCGTCCGGCAGCGTTTTCAGTGCGCCTGCACAGCGTTCGCGTGAACAGGTGCATTTGAACTCAACGTCCTGCGGATCGTAGAGGGTGACTTCCTCTTCGTGGTACAAACGCCACAGTACTTCGTTGGCTGGCAGCGTCAACAGCTCTTCCGTTTTGATGGTTTCGGTCAGCGCGGTCAGGTGATCGAAATCATCTGCCTGCGCGTTTTGCGCCGGCATCACCTGCAGCAGCATTCCGCCAGCTGCGGGTTTGCCATCGACGTCGCCAGTACGGATAAACAGACGTGTTGGCAGCTGTTCAGAACGCATGAAGTAATCTTCCAGACAGGCGGCCAGCGTGTCGCCTTCCAGACCGACCACACCCTGATAACGCTCGCCTTCTTCCGGCGTAATGGTGATCACCAGGTAGCCGTTGCCTACCAGCGTTTTCAGATCCGCGCCTTCAGGGATATCGCCCTGCATGCGGGCCACGCCGCGCATCTGCTGATTGTTGTTGCCGTTGATGACGGCCAGGCTCAGCGGGCCATCGCCCTGCAGTTGTACGGTGATATCACCAGCAAACTTCAGCGTAGCGGTGAGCAGGCTGGTGGCGACCAGCAGTTCAGCCAGCACGTTTTTGACCGGCTGCGGGTAAGTATGGTTTTCGAGGATCTGTTGCAGGGTTTCCGAAACGGTCACCAGCTCGCCGCGCACGGCAAAGTTTTCAAACAGATAACGATGTAATTGGTCATGTTGCGGCATAATCATCTCTCTTGCAGGTGACAGTCACTCGCTGTCGCCGTGTTTAAATCGTAACAGGTCGCGGCGTTCTTTCTTGTCCGGTCGTCTGTCCGGGTGCGGCATGGTTAACGCGTTAAGTTTACGCGCCAGCGCCATTTTTTCGCGTTTTTCCACGCTTTCCGCGGTTTCTTCATACAGCGTAACGGCTTCCGTGGCCGGGCGACGCTGCTCGGTAATGGTCTTGATAATGACCGTTCGCTCGTCATTTCCCTGGCGCAGGGTGAGGGTGGCGTTCAGCTCGACAATCTTGCTCGGCTTACTGCGCTGGCCGTTGTAATGCACCTTACCGCCTTCAACCATTTCACGGGCCAGCGCACGCGTTTTATAAAAGCGTGCGGCCCATAGCCATTTATCCAGCCTGACTTCAGCAGAGGGCTTTTCTTTCATGGCGTCTCCTTCACATCAGTGAGGGGATCAGTCGGCGGTAGTCATTCAATGACGGATGGCGTGCGTACTGTTTTTCCGCAATACCTGAGTCGGGATTGGTTACGCCGAGGCAGTAACGAATGCCGAACAGAGCAGCGGCGTCGAGAATGGGTTCGCTATCGTCAATAAACAGCGTCTTCTCTGCACTCATTCCCGTTTCTTCAGCCACAGCGTGCCATAACCGCTGATCCTCTTTGGGATAACCAAATGTGTGGGTGGAAAGTAATAAATCAAGGTGCGAGGCCAGACCGGTATGCTCCAGCTTGACCGCGAGGTTATGCGGATGCGCGTTGGTGAGCAAAATACGGCGCTTGCCGCTGGCTTTCAAAGCATCAAGAAACGGTACGGTATCTTCACGCAAAACGGCGCGTGGTCCTTGTTCCGTTGTCATGGCGCAAATATCCAGATCCAGGCACTCGCTCCAGTAATCCAGGCAGTACCAGTTTAGCGTATGCTGCACGGCATGATACTGCTGGCGAATATAGTCCTGGGCTTCCTGGGGAGAGATGCCCTGCTTCGCGCCGTAGGTTTCCGGCACCAGTTTTTGCCAGAAATAATTGTCGAATGCCAGATCGAGTAGCGTGCCGTCCATATCCAGCAACACAGTGTCGACATCCTGCCAGGCAATATTGATATGCATGGAAACTCCCCAGAAGAAAACATGATGCGCGACAGGGTAGCATATCCTGGCGCGCGAGCGTGTTATCGAATCAGGCTTTCCGGGTCATCAATCAGCGTTGGGTTGAGGCAACTTTCGTAGTAGCTCTGAATTTCCGCGATGCGCGAACGATGGCGCTGGTAGCGTCTGAATGCCTGAACGCTGTTATAGATAGTGCATCCGAGCATGGAGAGCATCAGCAGTGTCGTGCCAAGGTAGCGCCATAATCCTGAACGATCCGGGATTCGGTGCAGGCCAATGTGCTGAGTACCGTTAGCGTCGGTAGAGATATTGGTGACAATCCCCTCCGCGCGAAATGGTGTTTGCATTAGCATCTGAGCCAGACGCTGGAAGGCGTTCCATTGTTCTTGCGGCGGGTAGTCATACAGAGAGGTCGACGGCCAGGGCTGATCCACCAGATCGCTGCCTTCGTCGCTGATAATCAAAAAACCGCCAGGGGCAGGGCTATTCAGCGCCTGGGCCGCACGCGCTGTCTCGCGAGCAATAAACGGCGCCGTAGAGGTATTCACCAGATTATCCAGCGACTCTGCGCTTACTGGACGCAACAACACGTTTACGCCATCCAGTTTTCCGGCGTTAGCGCGTTTCACCAGCGCAGCCCAGTCTTTACTGTTACCGAGGTTAACCAGCGCATTTTTTAAGCGTACGCATTCATCTTTGGCTGCGCACAAATCGGCTGTTTTCAGGACAATTTCACCAAAATCGTCCAGTAACACCATGCCGGACTTTTGGATTGCCGAACGTAACGACGCGCTGACGCGGGAATCATCATCCGGTTTGGGGTGCAACTGGCGGTTTACGGCCTGCGTGAGCGCGGTGGCTTTATTCACCAGATCGGATTCTGGAAGTGGTAGCGTGCGCGCGTCATTCCAGATAATTTGCGTGCAATCAAAAGGCATGAACGGCGTGGCGGGCTGTGTATTCCAGCTCCCCTGGGTATGAATGTTACACATACCTGTGCCGCTCAGGTGTAGTGTGTCCCCCACGCGGACGCCCGCGTTCTCAAGTTGTTTCACGCTGGTGGCTTCGATAGTCTGTGCACCTTTCATCCACGAAAGCGTGAATTTTATCGGCATATCTAACGGGATCCAGAACAGTAGCATCAGCAGCACCAGCAGCGAACCGCCTGCGATAACGGCATTGCGTAGCCAGTGTTGCAACGGGAAATTTTTAACTTCGTCGTGCAGGGATAAAAAACGCCCCTGGCGAACAACGTGGCGATCGAGATAAATATCGATATCCGTTTGCTGACCGAGATCCTGCGCAATGTATGGCTGCCAGTGAGGGGGGTAGATCAGATCAATAATACCCAGAGAGATATTGTTAATTTGCTCCTGGTCGTTCTCGCCAAACAATCCCCAGCGACGCGGTGTCCCGCGCAGACAATGAATTTCTCGCAGGGCAGTTTTAGATGGCGGAGCGAACAGCCCCCACAGACCTGCACCCAGCAACAGCACCGCGCCACCGACTGCCCACGGCACAAACGTATCCGGGATGATTAAACATAAAAAGAACAGCAGGAATGATGCGGCGATCAGTAACGCTTCGCGTAATCCAGAAGGGCGGCTGAGCGCATATTCTTCATGGGTTTCCTGACGAATATTCAGTAGTTCGATTTGTTCACTTTCTTCACCGCGAATGGACGCCTGGGTAGAGGCGGTATGCTGCAACGCATAGCCACGCGCTTCCTGCATATATTCCTGCAGCGTGTGGCCGTTTAGCGAAATAACCAGCGGCAACGTATTGGTGTGGATCAGCTCAACGCTGTTTTCGTCATTGATGTATTGTTCCCAAAAAGGCGGCAAATGCACCTCAACGGAATCAAGATAATAGCGCCATTTGTTAGGATCGTCGGTGGTAATGCCGTAACGTGTAATCGCGTGCGTAAGCACAATGACGCTGTTACTTTGGGCATTCAGCGTTAACGATACCGGCGCAGAGCTGGCGCCCGTTGGACCTGGTACTTGCTGAATTTGACTCAGGTTTTCGAGATAGTTTTCGACAGCGCTGCGTTCTTCAGGCGTAAGTTTACGCTTCGCGGCGTCTGAAAAGACGTTGCTCAAGGGTAAATTTTTCCGTCTGGATTTCGTTCTGAGTCGCCACCCTGCAAGCAATGAGCAGGCCAGCAAAGCAGCTAAAAAAATCAGAATGGTGCTCATGCTTTCCCCATCTTACTTAGTCTGTCAGGCGTGGTCAGTCGCACCCTGTTCAATATTCGTGATTCTTTAGTTGGCTATCGGCAAGTGTGGAGTTGAACTTGAGCATCTTAAAGCGCAGCCCAGTAAATGCGAATCATAGCAAAATCACTAAAAATGGAATATCAGCAAATTCCTGGAGTTATTTCAACCTATTGACTTTTAATTTGAAATAGGGATTAACTTTTAGTACGTTACATAAATGTAAATAAACGGCAATTCACGTTGCCGAAACCGTGCGGTATATCGCACAATGACCTCAGATTTCACAGCAAAGATCCTCACAATGAGCAAATCATTACAAAAACCCACGATTTTGAAAGTGGAAACCGTCGCCCAATCCCGGCTGTTTAAGGTCGAAAGCGTGGACCTTGAGTTCAGCAATGGCGTACGCCGCGTTTATGAACGTATGCGGCCCTCCACGCGTGAAGCGGTAATGATTGTGCCGATTGTGGACGACCACCTGATCCTTATCCGCGAATACGCGGTCGGGACCGAGTCCTACGAACTGGGTTTTTCCAAAGGATTAATCGATCCCGGCGAAAGCGTATTTGAGGCGGCGAATCGGGAACTGAAAGAAGAGGTGGGATTTGGCGCGAAAGATCTGACGTTTTTGAAGAAACTCAGCATGGCGCCGTCTTATTTCTCCAGCAAGATGAACATTGTGGTGGCGGAGGATCTTTATCCTGAATCGCTGGAGGGGGATGAACCTGAGCCATTACCGCAGGTACGCTGGCCACTCGCGCATATGATGGATTTGCTGGAGGATCCTGATTTCCACGAAGCTCGCAATGTGAGCGCGTTGTTCCTCGTACGCGAATGGCTGAAAGGGCAGGGACGGCTTTAATATCTATCCCGCTAAATACACAAACAATAAAAAAGGCGCCGAAGCGCCTTTTTTGATCAGAACAGTTCGTGTGTCTCACCATTATCGATAATGGTTGTCCCTACCTCGTGTACCGCCTGCTGCGTTGGCTGAGTACCTTCAATGAAATACTCTGCACGGCTGTTACCGCCGCTCGCCAGTTGACCGGTACTGCGATCGATATTGACTGTCACAATACCCGGCGGCGGCGTCAACGGCTGCTCAGGCACTCCTTCCAGCACGGATTTCATGTAAGCATCCCACGCCGGCTGTGCGCTCTTCGCGCCGCCTTCATAGCCGGAGATTTGATCTTTGATCGCCCCGGAAGCTGTCGTGTGACCCAGATTGCGGCGATGATCATCAAAGCCGATCCATACTGACGTCACCACGCCTGGCCCGTAACCGGAGAACCACGCATCTTTAGAACTGTTGGTGGTCCCGGTTTTCCCGCCGATATCATGACGCTGTAAATCGCGACCGGCACGCCAACCAGTTCCCATCCAGCCTGGTTCACCAAAGATATTGGTGTTCAGCGCGCTTTTAATCAGGAAGGCCAGCGGCGTGTTGATCACGTGCGGAGCGTACTCCTGCGTTCCACTTTGCGCGACCAACGCCTGATTCGCCTGCTCAAGCTGCGGCATAGGCACGGCAGCATTCTGCTGTTCCTGCGAGACAGCGACATCTTCTACATTGCTGTTTTCCAGCACGTTAGATTTCTGGGTATCGCCATAAATCACCGGGATATCACAATCCGGGCAGGCAATTTTTGGCTTCGCTTCGAAGATAACGCCGCCCATATCGCTTTCGATCTTACTGATGAAATACGGATCGACCAGGAAACCTCCGTTCGCCATCACCGCGTAACCGCGCGCCACCTGCATTGGCGTGAACGAGGCGGAACCCAGCGCCAGCGACTCGGTGTGCACAATGTTCTGTGCCGGGAAGCCGAAACGTTGCAGATACTCTGCCGCGTAATCCACGCCCATGGCGCGCATGGCGCGGACCATCACCACGTTTTTCGACTGGCCCAGACCCTGACGTAAACGGATAGGACCAGCATACTGCGGCGGTGAGTTCTTCGGCTGCCAGTCGGAACCGGCACCAGCATCCCAGCGGGAGATCGGCACGTCGTTGAGCATGCTCGCCAGCGTCAGACCTTTATCCATCGCGGCGGTATAGAGGAATGGTTTGATGTTGGAACCCACCTGGCGTAGCGCCTGGGTTGCACGGTTAAACTTGCTCTGGTTGAAGTCAAAACCACCCACTAACGCCAGCACCGCGCCGTTTTGCGGATTAATAGAAACCAGGGCGGAGTTAACGTCCGGCACTTGCGCCAGCCACCAGGCATCGCCAACCTGGCGTACCCAGATTTGCTGACCGGCCTGTACCACATCTGTCACTTTACGCGGTGTCGGACCTTGCTGGGTATCCGAGCGGTAAGGACGCGCCCAGCGCATGCCATCCATCCGTAATGACACTGACGTACCATCCGCCAGCGCGGCAATGGCTTCCTGCGGATTGGCGCTGGTGACAACCGCCGGCAACAGTGGCCCATATGTTGGCAGCGCTTTCAGCGTATCGGTAATTTTTTTGCTGTCCCAACTGCCTTCGCCCACTTTCCACAGCACGTTTGACGGGCCGCGGTAGCCGTGGCGCATGTCGTAATCCATCACGTTGTTACGTACTGCCTGCTGAGCCGCCTGCTGCACTTTGCGCGTAATGGTGGTGGTGATGCGATATCCGTCTTCATAGGCTTTCTCGCCATAGCGGTTATACATCTCCTGGCGCACCATCTCAGACAGATACGGCGCAGAGAAGGCGATTTCCGGCGCGTGGTAGTTGGCGTCAATGGCTTCATTACGCGCCTGATCGTACTGGGCCTGCGTAATGTAGTTTTCACTCAGCATACGCGACAGCACGACGTTACGTCGCGCGGTGGCCCGGTCCATCGAATAGAGAGGGTTGAAGGTTGACGGTGCTTTTGGCAGACCGGCAATCACTGCAATCTCACTTAAGCTGAGCTGATCGACCGTCTTACCGAAATAGACCTGTGCGGCAGCACCCACGCCATAGGCGCGATACCCCAGGTAGATCTTGTTCAGATACAGCTCGAGGATCTCATCTTTACTCAACAATTGTTCAATGCGGATCGCCAGAAACACTTCTTTGATCTTACGCATCAGCGTACGTTCCGGGCTCAGGAAGAAGTTTCTCGCCAACTGCTGGGTAATAGTACTCGCCCCTTGTGAAGCGTGACCGGAGAACAATGCGACGCTGGCTGCACGGAAGATCCCCACCGGGTCTACCCCGTGGTGCTCATAAAAGCGGCTGTCTTCTGTGGCGATAAAAGCTTTGACCATCACTGGCGGCATCTGATCCAGCGTGACGGGGATTCGACGTTTCTCGCCATATTGCGCGATCAGCTCGCCGTCAGCGCTGTAAACCTGCATCGGGATCTGTAAACGCACATCTTTGAGCGTCGCGACGTCAGGTAATTGCGGCTCAATATAGCGATAGAGGCCATAAATCGAGCCTGCTCCCAGCAGGATGCAACATACTGCAAGGATTAATAAATACTTTACGAACTTCACTGGAGATTTCCCATTTAGTGGCATTTGGGCAGTTTATAAACAAACGCGCGGTAGTATAAAGGCAAGCCAGACGCATTGATATACCCGTTAAAGCAACGGGTGATAAGGAGATCATCAGCAATGGCTTTCAATATCTGGAAAATTGGTCTGCATATTCAGCAACATGAAGCGCTGGCTGCCGCTGTCGTTCGCGACGCGACCGGTTGGTTTCTACAGCGCTGGTGGCGTATGCCGCTGGCACCTCAGGTTATCGTTGATGGCCACATTCGCGAGCCTGAACAGCTTGTCGCAACGCTACTGCCATGGAGCCGTGAGCTTCCTCGCCGACATCATATTCACCTCTCCTTTCCCGCCAACAGGACGTTACAAAAAAAGTTCCCTCTCCCGGCAATGGCCTTGCGAGAGCCAGCGCAAACCGCATGGTTGTCCGGTTCGATGGCGCGTGAACTGGATATGTCGCCGGATGCGCTGCATTTTGATTATAGCGAAGACACGTTGAGCCCGGCGTTTAACGTCACCGCCGCGCAAAGCAAAGAGATTTCAACGCTGCTGACGTTAATACAAACGCTGAAAGTACAGGTTAAAGCGATTACGCCGGACGCCAGCGCCTTACAACGATTTATTCCTTATTTACCCGAAGATCAACAGTGTCTGGTATGGCGTGATGATACCCAGTGGCTATGGGCGACCCGCTCGTCATGGGGGCGAAAATTGACGAGCGATATTAGCCGTCTCGACGAACTCGCCGCTACGTTATCTCTTTCCCCGGCAGCCATTGCGCTATGCGACCCCAGCGGATTCGATCCTTTAAATGTCGTGTCCGTTCGCCAGCCGCCAATTCCACCGCAAAGTCACCGCTTTGCCATTGCATTGGGACTGGCTATGGGAGGAACGTATTGATGATAGCGACCATCAATCTTCTGCCCTGGCGTCAGACACGGCGGTATGCCTGTTTGCGCTTCTGGGGTGTCTTCTTTAGCGCTTCGCTACTATTGAGCATTGGCGTGACGTTAATCTATTACAGTGTTTTTAGCATGGAAAACCGGGTCGAACTCCTGCTGGTAGAGGCTGAAAATAAGCGGATAGCGGCGCTGACGGCGCTAAAGCCTCGTTTGCAGCAGCGTCTGCAACAATGGCAACAGGTACAAGCGCGAAACAAACAGCGTGACCAGACCCAAAGCTGGCAACAGATTCTGCAACAACTGGCGGAATTACTCCCGGAACAGGCGTGGTTAACCAAAATGACTTGGCAGCAAGGGACGCTGGAGCTGACCGGAAATACGTTGAACTTTGCCGCCCTTAAGTCACTGGAAACGCAATTACGCCAACAGCCGTGGTTTACGTTAAATCGCCCCGGCGAAACGCAGCAGGATGCCCAAGGGCGCTGGCAATTCCACTATCGTCTGACGCGGAGTGACACGCATGATAACGCTCTGTGATGCCTGGCTGGCGCAGTCGCCGCGCTTTCGATTTATGTGCGCATGCGGCTGGATTTTAGGGCTGCTTATGATGGTAGCGCTATGTCTTCACCCCGCCACCAGGCAGCGGGGTATGCGACAACAGGCGCTAAACCAGCAACGTGCCGCCATTCAGACGCAATGGCGAAACGTGTATCTGCTGGCGTCATCGATTGAAGAGTCTGAAGAGACGTTTATTCCTTTCTCTCCGTTGCTGTTTCAGACACCCCTTGCACGTCTTGTTCACTGGCAACCCACCATTAAGGGCGGGGAGATGACGCTGAGGCCAGCGTGGGATGCTATCCCGCCGATGTTTGCCCAACTGGCGGAACAAGGGATGAACGTCAGCCGGTTTTCTCTCAGTGTAGAAGGCGCTGAACTGCTGTTAACGCTACAGCTGGAACATCTGAATGACGGTTGAACGCTGGCTGTTGGCGTGCATTAGCGTGCTGATCCTGACCGGTTTGCGCAATCCCTTCTTACCGCCGGAAGACCCTTGCCAGATAGCCGAGCTGTCGACGTGGCGCTATCAGGGCATGGTGAGCGTGGGTGAGCGACCGATCGGCATCGTGCAGGATGGGCAGCACAAATGGCGGCGAGTTGAGCGAAACGACGTCCTGAAAAACGGCTGGACGATTTCGCAGATAACGGCTGAAAGCTTAACTCTCAACACAGAGAAAAGCTGCGAGCCTGCTCAATGGCAGTGGCAACGACAGGGAGCGATAAATGAATCGATGGATGAGATGGATAGCCATGATGCTGCTGGTCGTGGTGCCCGGCGAGCTGGCGGGAAAACCGCAAAACGTAACGCTGGTGGTGGATGATGTGCCTGTTGTGCAGGTTTTGCAGGCCCTGGCGGAACAAGAAAAGAAAAACCTGGTGGTTTCACCGGATGTTGGCGGGGTGCTGTCACTTCATCTGACCGATGTGCCCTGGAAGCAGGCGTTGCAAACGGTCGTGAAAAGCGCCGGATTGGTGCTACGTCAGGAGGGCAACATTCTGCATGTGCATTCTGTGCAATGGCAGAGTGAAAATGCGGCCCGCCAGGAAAATGAACAGGCGCGGATTCAGGCCAGCCTGCCTTTGGAACAACGCAACATCATTTTGCAATACGCTGACGCCGCCGAGTTGGCAAAAGCTGGAGAGAAGCTGCTGAGCGGCAAAGGCAGCATGACGGTTGACAAACGAACCAACCGCTTACTGCTGCGTGATAATAGCGTGGTGCTTAACGCGCTGGAAAAATGGGTGGCGCAAATGGATCTACCCGTTGAACAGGTCGAACTGGCAGCGCATATCGTCACGATTAATGAAAAAAGTTTGCGCGAGCTGGGGGTTAAATGGTCGCTGGCTGACGCGCAACAACCGGGGGCGGTGGGGAATGTCACCACGCTTGCCAGCGATCTTTCGGTGCCCGCGGCGACATCCCGTGTGGGATTTAATATTGGTCGTATTAACGGTCGGTTACTGGAACTGGAGTTGTCGGCACTGGAGCAAAAACAGCAGCTTGATATCATCGCCAGCCCGCGATTACTGGCTTCTCATCTGCAACCTGCCAGTATTAAGCAGGGCAGCGAGATCCCGTATCAGGTCTCCAGCGGAGAAAGCGGGGCGACATCCGTCGAGTTTAAAGAAGCAGTCCTGGGGATGGAGGTTACGCCCACTGTTTTGCAGAAAGGTCGAATCAGGTTGAAACTGCATATTAGCCAGAATGTTCCCGGGCAGGTGCTACAACAAGCTGATGGTGAAGTTCTGGCTATCGATAAGCAGGAAATTGAAACACAGGTTGAGGTAAAAAGTGGAGAGACGATCGCGCTGGGCGGCATTTTTTCACATAAAAATAAATCTGCGGCTGACAGCGTGCCGTTGTTAGGCGACATCCCCTGGCTTGGCTCTCTTTTTCGTCACGATGGAAAAGAAGATGAACGTCGGGAGTTAGTGGTCTTTATTACGCCCAGACTGGTGTCAACGGAATAACTTATGCATGAAAAACCGTTGTTTTTGCACTGAACACGTTTCAGGGATTTGACGTGGGGGTGTATTTAGCATACAAGGAGTACCGATTTGAGCGTCGGTACTTTTCTTTACTTGTGCGGCAATGAATACGCTTTGCCTTTCTGGTGGTGTGTCATAGGCTTATTTAGCCGTCATTTGACTGCGCGATATGTCGCCAGGTCTGATGTTTGCAGGGCTGCATGCCTGTCACGACCAGAAATGCGTAGGGTTTGGTGATTTATTCAGTTGCCAAACCCGCTTGAGTATTGAGATAATTTTCAGTCTGACTCTCGCAATATCTTATGAGGTTTCAGTTCATGTCCTGCTGCGCTGGGTGTCTGCGAAGCGGGTTTACCATTAACGAATAGTCTTAGTAGTACCGAAAAAATGGCAGAGAAACGCAATATCTTTCTGGTTGGGCCTATGGGTGCCGGAAAAAGCACTATTGGGCGGCAGTTAGCTCAACAACTCAATATGGAATTTTACGATTCTGATCAAGAGATTGAGAAACGAACCGGAGCTGATGTGGGCTGGGTCTTCGATGTAGAAGGTGAAGACGGCTTCCGTGATCGCGAAGAAAAAGTCATCAACGAGTTGACGGAAAAACAGGGTATTGTGCTGGCAACTGGCGGTGGCTCTGTAAAATCACGTGAAACACGTAACCGTCTCTCCGCGCGTGGCGTCGTGGTCTATCTTGAAACGACAATTGAAAAACAACTTGCGCGTACTCAACGTGACAAGAAACGCCCGCTGCTGCAGGTAGAATCACCGCCTCGTGAAGTTCTGGAAGCGTTGGCTGACGAACGCAATCCTCTGTACGAAGAGATTGCAGACGTGACCATTCGCACTGACGATCAGAGCGCAAAAGTCGTAGCAAACCAGATTATTCATATGTTGGAAAGCAACTAATTCTGGCCGAATACACACTCGTCTGCGGGTACAAGTAACTAAGGTGGATGTCGCGTAATGGAGAGGATCACAGTCACTCTCGGGGAACGTAGTTACCCTATCACCATCGCGGCTGGTTTGTTCAATGAGCCAGCTTCATTCTTACCGCTGAAATCGGGCGATCAGGTTATGTTGGTGACCAACGAAACCCTGGCTCCCCTGTATCTCGATAAGGTTCGCGGCGTACTTGAACAGGCGGGTGTTAACGTTGATAGCGTTATCCTTCCCGATGGCGAACAGTATAAAAGCCTGACGGTTCTGGACACGGTCTTCACCGCGTTACTGCAAAAACCGCACGGTCGTGATACCACGTTAGTCGCACTTGGCGGCGGCGTGATTGGCGATCTGACCGGTTTTGCGGCAGCCAGCTATCAGCGCGGTGTTCGTTTCATTCAAGTCCCGACAACCCTCTTGTCGCAGGTCGACTCCTCCGTTGGCGGCAAAACTGCCGTAAACCATCCCCTCGGTAAAAACATGATTGGCGCGTTTTACCAACCAGCCTCCGTGGTGGTGGATCTCGATTGCCTGAAAACGCTTCCTGCGCGTGAGCTGGCATCGGGGCTGGCGGAAGTCATCAAATACGGCATCATTCTTGACGGTAAGTTTTTCAACTGGCTGGAAGACAATCTGGACGCGTTATTGCGTCTGGACGGTCCGGCAATGGCGTACTGTATTCGCCGTTGTTGTGAGCTGAAAGCAGAAGTTGTCGCAGCAGACGAGCGCGAAATGGGCTTACGTGCTTTACTGAATCTGGGACACACGTTCGGCCATGCGATCGAAGCTGAAATGGGTTATGGCAATTGGTTACATGGTGAAGCCGTCGCAGCAGGTATGGTAATGGCTGCTCGTACGTCAGAACGTTTGGGTCAGTTTACCTCCGCGGATACGCAGCGCATTATTACGCTGCTACAGCGAGCAGGCTTACCGGTTAATGGTCCGCGTGAAATGTCTACCGAGGCTTATTTGCCGCACATGCTGCGAGATAAAAAAGTGTTAGCGGGAGAGATTCGTTTAGTGCTTCCGCGGGCAATAGGGAAGAGTGAAGTGCGCGGCGGAGTGTCGCACGAGGTGGTTCTTAACGCTATTGCTGATTGCCAGCAGGCGTAACAACAAGAAAGGTCCGACGTACGTTGCAAAACGTAGGTCTTTTAGCTTCAGGTTACGTGCAAAGTTGTAAGCATTAACCTTTGAGTGGGGTGTTAAATGGATGAATTCAAACCAGAAGACGAGCTGAAACCCGATCCCAGCGATCGTCGTACTGGTCGTTCTCGTCAATCGTCTGAACGCGATAATGAGCCGCAAATCAATTTTGATGATGTTGATCTGGATGCTGACGATCGCCGTCCTGCGCGCGCACGTAAAGAGCGTGAAGAAGAGCGGGACATCGAGGAAGACTATGAATCTGATGACGATGCGGTGGATGAAGAGCGTGTAGAACGTCGTCCGCGCAAGCGTAAGAAAGCGGTCAGTAAACCTGCCTCTCGTCAGTATATGATGATGGGTGTCGGTGTTCTGGTGCTGCTGCTTCTGATCATCGGTATTGGTTCTGCGCTGAAAGCCCCCTCATCTTCTTCCAGTGAACAGACTGCGTCTGGCGAGAAGAGCATCGATCTTTCTGGCAGCAATGCGACGGATCAGGCGAACACGAATACGCCTGCAACGGGCGCAGAGCAGACTGCGGGCAATACCCAGCAGGATGTTTCCTTGCCGCCGATTTCCTCTACCCCAACTCAAGGGCAGACGCCTGCGGCAACTGAAGGCCAGCAGCGTGTTGAAGTGCAGGGCGATCTGAACAATGCGCTGACGCAACCGCAAGGTCAGGAGCAGGTTAACAACGTTGTGGTGAACTCTACGCTGCCGACCGAACCTGCGACCGTCGCACCAGTTCGTAATGGTACTGCTGCGCGCCAGACTGCGAAAACGGAAACGGTTGAACGTCCTGCTGCTACGCACCAGGAACGTAAACAGGCCGTCATTGAGCCGAAGAGCAAACCGCAGACCACGGTGAAAGCGACGACGACAGAGCCAAAACCTGTTGCTCAGGCAAAACCAACCGCGACTGCGCCGACGACCACAACCAAAGCGCCTGTGGTAACCGCTGCGCCAAAAGCGACAGCAGAACCGAAAGCAACCGCGACGACGACACCTGCACAGACCGCAACTCCTGCGCCAACCGCGACGGCAACGCCTGTTGCTGGCGGAGCGAAAAGCACAGGGAATGTTGGCGCGTTAAAATCTGCGCCGTCCAGTCATTACACGTTGCAGCTCAGCAGTTCTTCTAACTACGACAACCTGAACGGTTGGGCGAAGAAAGAAAACCTGAAGAACTACGTGGTGTATCAGACGACGCGCAACGGTCAACCGTGGTATGTTCTGGTGACGGGCGTGTATGCGTCTAAAGAAGATGCGAAACGTGCAGTGTCTACGTTACCCGCCGATATTCAGGCGAAAAACCCGTGGGCAAAACCGCTGCACCAGGTTCAGGCCGATTTGAAGTAAGATAGGATATGTTCTGCAATGGTTTGCTGTTTCGCCCAATTGCGGGACAAAGACTAAAGCGCAGGATGCTGTCGGAGCTTTCTCCACAGCCGGAGAAGGTGTAATTAGTTAGTCAGCATGAAAAAAAATCGCGCTTTTTTGAAATGGGCAGGGGGAAAATACCCCCTGCTTGATGATATCAAACGGCATTTACCTCAGGGTGAGTGTCTGATTGAACCCTTCGTCGGGGCCGGGTCGGTGTTTCTCAACACCGACTTTTCTCGTTATATTCTTGCCGATATCAACAGCGACCTCATCAGTCTCTATAACATCGTGAAGACCCGCACCGATGAGTACGTGCAGGCTTCGCGCGAGCTGTTTATGCCAGAAACTAATCAGGCTGAGGTGTACTACCAGTTTCGGGAAGAATTTAATGCCTGCCAGGATCCATTCCGCCGCGCAGTGCTATTCCTGTATCTGAACCGCTTTGGTTACAACGGGTTGTGCCGTTATAACCTGCGCGGTGAGTTTAACGTACCGTTTGGTCGTTATAAAAAACCTTACTTCCCGGAAGCCGAGTTGTACCATTTTGCTGAAAAAGCGCAGAATGCGGAGTTCCATTGCCTCTCCTATGAAGAGTGCATGGACCGTGCGGATACCAACTCCGTAGTCTATTGTGACCCGCCTTATGCACCGCTTTCGGCGACGGCAAATTTCACCGCGTATCATACCAACAGCTTTAGTCCGAAAGAGCAGGCGCATTTGGCCGAGATGGCAGAAAAGCTGGTCAGTAAGCAGATCCCGGTGTTAATTTCGAACCATGACACGCCCGATACCCGTGAGTGGTACCGGGCAGCGAAACATTTTCAGGTCAAAGTGCGGCGCAGCATCAGCAGCAATGGCGGCACGCGTAAAAAGGTGAACGAACTGCTGGCGCTGTATAAACCAGGAGTCGCAACGCCTGCGAAAAAATAATTCTCAAGGAGAAGCGGATGAAACAGTATTTGATCGCCCCCTCAATTCTGTCGGCTGATTTTGCCCGCCTGGGTGAAGACACCGCGAGAGCGCTGACTGCCGGTGCCGATGTAGTACACTTCGACGTTATGGACAATCACTACGTACCGAACCTGACCATCGGACCGATGGTGCTGAAATCGCTGCGTAAATATGGCATCACCGCCCCGATTGATGTTCACCTGATGGTGAAACCGGTCGATCGTATTGTCCCGGACTTCGCCGCCGCTGGCGCCAGCATCATTACTTTTCATCCGGAAGCCTCCGAGCACGTTGATCGTACCTTGCAACTGATCAAAGAGCATGGCTGTAAAGCGGGCCTGGTGTTTAACCCGGCAACACCTTTGAGTTACCTGGACTACGTCATGGATAAGCTGGATGTGATCCTGCTGATGTCCGTTAACCCAGGCTTTGGTGGACAGTCTTTCATCCCGCAAACGCTGGATAAGCTGCGTGAAGTGCGTCGTCGTATTGATGAATCTGGCTATGACATCCGCCTGGAAGTTGATGGTGGCGTCAAGGTGAACAATATTGGTGAAATCGCAGCGGCGGGTGCAGATATGTTTGTTGCAGGTTCCGCTATTTTCGACCAACCAGACTACAAAAAAGTCATTGATGAAATGCGCAATGAACTGGCGAAGGTAAGCCATGGATAAGTTTCAGGATATTCGGGGCGTAGCCTTTGACCTCGACGGTACGCTGGTCGACAGCGCGCCGGGATTAGCCGCAGCGGTGGATATGGCGCTGTATGCGCTGGAATTGCCGGTTGCTGGTGAAGAACGTGTTATCACCTGGATTGGTAATGGTGCAGATGTACTGATGGAGCGCGCGCTGGCGTGGTCTCGTCAGGAGCGCGCGACATTACGTAAAACGATGGGTAAGCCCCCCGTTGATGATGATATTCCCGCCGAGGAACAGGTACGTATTTTGCGTAAGCTGTTCGACAGGTACTACGGCGATGTCGCAGAAGAGGGGACATTCCTGTTCCCTGATGTTGCCGACACGCTGGGCGCGTTGCATGCTAAAGGTTTGCCGCTGGGTCTGGTGACCAACAAACCAACCCCGTTTGTCGCGCCATTGCTCGAGGCGTTAGATATCGCCAAATACTTCAGCGTGGTCATCGGTGGTGACGACGTGCAGAATAAAAAACCACACCCGGATCCACTACTGCTGGTGGCAAGCAAGCTTGGCATTAAGCCCGAGCAAATGCTCTTCGTTGGGGATTCTCGTAATGATATTCAGGCGGCTAAGGCTGCTGGTTGTCCGTCCGTTGGTCTGACGTATGGTTACAACTATGGTGAGTCTATCGCCTTGAGCGAGCCCGATGTCATGTCCGACCGCATTAATGAACTACTGCCCGCTCTCGGGCTTCCGCATAGCGAAAATCAGGAATCGAAAAATGACTAAGCCCATCGTTTTTAGTGGCGCACAGCCCTCAGGTGAATTGACCATTGGCAACTATATGGGTGCGCTGCGTCAGTGGGTGAACATGCAGGATGACTACCATTGCATCTACTGCATCGTTGACCAACATGCCATTACCGTTCGTCAGGATGCTCAGCAACTGCGTAAAGCAACGCTGGATACGCTGGCGCTGTACCTGGCATGCGGGATCGATCCTGAAAAAAGCACCATTTTTGTTCAGTCTCACGTACCGGAACACGCACAGTTAGGCTGGGCGCTGAACTGCTACACCTATTTCGGCGAGCTGAGCCGTATGACTCAGTTCAAAGATAAATCCGCGCGTTATGCAGAGAACATCAACGCCGGTCTGTTTGATTATCCGGTACTGATGGCGGCGGACATTCTGCTGTATCAGACCAACCAGGTACCGGTTGGCGAAGATCAGAAACAGCATCTGGAACTGAGCCGCGATATCGCCCAGCGCTTCAACGCGCTGTATGGCGACATCTTCAAAGTACCGGAACCGTTCATTCCTAAATCCGGCGCACGCGTGATGTCGCTGCTGGAGCCGACGAAGAAAATGTCCAAGTCGGATGACAACCGCAACAACGTGATCGGCCTGCTGGAAGATCCGAAATCTGTGGTTAAGAAAATCAAACGCGCGATGACCGACTCGGAAGAGCCGCCTGTTGTGCGTTACGACGTGAAAGAAAAAGCGGGCGTTTCTAACCTGCTGGATATCCTCTCTGCTGTCACTGGCCAGAGTATTCCGGAGCTGGAACAGCACTTCGAAGGCAAAATGTATGGTCATCTGAAAGGCGAAGTCGCAGAGGCCGTTTCCGGTATGCTGACCGAGCTTCAGGAACGTTATCACCGTTTCCGTAACGATGAAGCATTCCTGCAGAAAGTGATGAAAGAAGGTGCGGAAAAAGCCAGCGCACGCGCGTCTGTTACGCTGAAAGCCGTTTACGAAGCGATTGGTTTTGTCGCCAGGCCGTAATGTTCTCTGCGTTGTTGAAGAAACCGGGTTTCGCCCGGTTTTTTTTCGCCTGCTCGTTGGTAAATCTCAAAAAATGTGAACCGTCTCGCCGTTTGCATATTTCCCCATTGCGCTATATCTTCATTTTAATGAAGATATAAATATTCAATTTACTGAAAATATAAAATGCGTCGGACATTTATTAAGAAAGAGGGGGTTGTGCTGACAACCCTGGCCCGTTACCTGCTCGGTGAGAAGTGCGGTAACCGACTGAAAACGATAGATGAACTGGCCGCTGAGTGTCACTCATCGGTAGGATTAACCCAAGCTGCGTTGAAAACCCTGGAATCCTCGGGGGCGATCCGTATCGAGCGTCGTGGGCGGAACGGTAGCTATCTGGTGGAGATGGATAATCGTGCGCTGCTCAAGCATGTGGATATTAATAACGTCGTCTGCGCAATGCCGCTGCCCTATACCCGTTTATATGAAGGGCTGGCGAGTGGGCTAAAGGCGCAGTTCGAGGGGATCCCGTTTTATTACGCGCATATGCGCGGGGCTGATATTCGTGTGGAATGCCTGTTGAACGGCGTCTACGACATGGCGGTGGTTTCCCGGCTGGCTGCGGAAAGTTATCTCGCTCAGGATGGATTGCGCATCACGTTGGCGCTGGGACCGCATACCTACGTTGGCGAGCACCAACTGATTTGCCGCAAGGGTGAATCCGCAGCGGTAAAACGAGTCGGACTCGATAACCGCTCGGCGGATCAGAAAATCATGACCGAGGCCTGTTTTGGCGACCGCAACGTTGAATTGATCGATATGCCTTATCACGAGAGCTTGCAGCGCATTGCGAAAGGCGATGTCGATGCGGTTATCTGGAACGTGGTTGCGGAGGCTGAGCTGGCTGTACTGGGGTTAGAAGCCACGCCGCTCACCAACGATGCGCGGTTTCTTCGGGCCACAGAGGCCGTGATACTAACCCGGGCGGAGGATTATCCGATGCAGCAGCTTCTGCGAGCCGTTGTGAATAAAGAGGCACTGCTTGCCCACCAACAACGTGTGGCGAACGGTGAACAGGAACCCAGCTATTAAGTAAAGGCGAACGACATGGAAAACAGGCTTAACCTGCTGTGTGAAGCGGGCGTTATCGACAAGGATATTTGTAGCGGCATGCTGCAGGTGATCAGACGGCTGGATGAAGAGTGGCGTTTGCCGGTTCATAGCGAGCAAGGGATTATGGCGATGACCCATATGGCGAGCGCGTTGATGCGCAGCCGCCAGGGCGAAGTGATTGAAGCGCTGGACGGTGAGATTTTGGCGGAGATGGCGCAATCGCCTCTCTGGCCAACTATTTTGCTGGTTCATCAGGCGCTGCTGAAAGAGTTTACGGTGACGCCGCATGTTAATGAAGAAGGTTACATGCTGGCAAACCTGTATGGATTGTGGATGGCGGTGAACGAAGGCGTCTGAAATCAATGAAGAATTAGCTTAGCGCATCCTAAATATTCAAAAAAATGAATATTTAACTGAAGGATTAGAAACGAGGCAGAGAAATGTTTATAGAGGCATTGAAACGCCAGAACCCCGCGCTGATCTCGGCCGCTATCGCTTTGTGGCAGCAGGGAAAAATCGCACCTGACAGTTGGGTCATTGATGTCGATCAGGTCATTGAGAATGGCAAACGTCTGCTGGATGTCGCCAGGCAGCATGGTATCTCGCTGTATCTGATGACCAAACAGGTTGGACGCAACCCCTGGCTGGCGGACAAGCTGTTGCAGCTTGGCTATGAAGGCATTGTGGTTGTGGATTACAAAGAGAGTCGCGTCATGCGCCGTGCCGGGTTACCGGTTGCGCATCAGGGACATCTGGTGCAGATCCCGTCGCGACTGGTCAATGAGGCTGTGGCGCAGGGGACCGAGGTTATCACGCTGTTCTCGTTAGAAAAAGCGCGCGAAGTCTCGGCTGCCGCGGTGAAAGCAGGCTGTGAACAGAACGTGATGTTGAAGGTGTATGACAAGGATGATTTTCTCTATCCGGGGCAGGAAAGTGGTTTTCCGTTGGCGTATCTGACGGATGTGGTCAATGAAATCCGCAGACTGCCGGGTCTGCGCCTGAGCGGGTTAACCCATTTTCCCTGCCTGCTATGGGATGAAAAAACAGCGCAGACGGTGCCGACACCTAACCTGCATACCCTGGTGAGTGCCCGACACCAGCTGGCGGAAGCCGGAATTGCCATTGAGCAACTTAATGCGCCGTCAGCCAGTAGTTGCACGTCGTTACCCCTGTTGGCGGAATATGGCGTCACCCACGCCGAGCCGGGCCATGCGTTGACCGGCACTATCCCTTCCAACCAAAAAGGCGACCAGCCTGAACGCATCGCGATGCTGTGGTTGAGCGAGGTTTCGCACAATTTTCGTGGAGACAGTTATTGCTACGGCGGGGGGTATTACCGTCGCGGCCATGCGCAAAACGCGCTGGTCTTTACGCCAGAAAGCGGTGCGCCGATCGCCGCAACGCTGAAACCCGTGGATGACAGCAGCATTGACTACTACCTGCCTGTGGCCGGTGAGTTTCCGGTGAGCAGCGCGGTGATCTTCTGTTTTCGCACACAGATCTTCGTGACGCGTAGCGACGTCGTGCTGGTGTCCGGTATTCAGCGTAACGCGGCTGAAATCGTCGCCCGCTACGACAGTCTCGGCAATATTCTGGAGGACTAATGGCCCGATTCGTGGTGTTGGTTATTGATAGCTTTGGCGTTGGCGCAATGAAAGACGTCACGCTGGTCAGGCCGCAGGATGCCGGAGCGAATACCTGTGGTCATATCCTGAGCGAGTTCCCGCAGCTACAGCTGCCAACGCTGGAAAAGTTGGGACTGATTAACGCCCTGGGCTTTGCGCCGGGGGTGATGAAACCTTCAGCATCGGCAGTCTGGGGCGTTGCAGAGCTACAGCATGAAGGGGGAGATACCTTTATGGGCCATCAGGAGATTTTAGGCACGCAACCTCAAGCTCCGCTGCGGATGCCATTTAACGAGGTTATTAATAGCGTTGAGAAGGCGCTGAAAGCCGCAAGCTGGCAGGTGGAACGCCGCGGCGGCGACCTGGCGTTTCTTTGGGTCAACGATGCGGTTGCGGTGGGCGATAACCTCGAAGCGGATTTAGGTCAGGTCTACAACATTACCGCCAATCTTGCCGTTATGCCGTTTGATGAGGTGCTAAAGATAGGCCGCGTGGTGCGTGAGCAGGTTCAGGTTGGGCGCGTGATCGCGTTTGGCGGTCAGCTTGCAGACAGCCAGCGCATTCTGGATGCCGTCGAAACCAAAGAAGGACGCTTTATCGGCATTAACGCCCCACGCTCTGGTGCCTATGAAAACGGTTTTCAGGTCAGACATATGGGCTTTGGCGTCGATGAGCAGGTGCAGGTTCCGCAAAAACTTCATGAAGCCGGAATCCCTACCGTGCTGGTCGGTAAGGTGGCGGATATCGTTGGCAATCCGCACGGGCGCAGCTGGCAAAACCTGGTGGATAGTCAGCAGATCATGGATATCACCCTTAACGAATTTAACGCGGAGCCGACGGTATTTATCTGTACCAACATTCAGGAAACCGATCTTGCTGGACACGCTGAAGACACGGCGCGTTATGCCGAACGGTTGCAGGTTGTTGACCTTAATCTTTCGCGCCTTCTGGCCGCTATGGATCCAAATGATTGTCTGGTGGTCATGGCCGATCATGGCAACGATCCGACCATTGGGCACAGTCATCATACCCGGGAGGTTGTACCGGTTCTGGTGTATCGGCAGGGGCTGGAGCCAGCACAATTAGGTATTAGGGCGACGTTATCCGATGTTGGCGCTACGGTGTGCGAATTTTTCGGCGCGTCGTTACCACAAAACGGCAGCTCTTTTCTTTCGGCATTACGGCTTAAAGAGGACATCTTATGAGTTTTGATCCGACGGGTTACACCTGGGTTCACGAACATCTGCATATCGATCTCTCCGGGTTCAAGAATAACCTTGATTGCCGGTTAGATCAGTACGACCTCATTTGCCAGGAGATGAAGGATCTCCGGGCGTTAGGTGTCAGCAACATTATTGAGATGACCAACCGCTATATGGGGCGTAATCCGCAATTCATGCTCGACCTGATGCGCGATACCGGCATCAACGTGATGGCCTGCACAGGCTATTATCAGGATGCTTTTTTCCCCGAGCATGTTGCGACCCGTAGCGTGGAACAGCTCGCGCAAGAGATGATCGATGAGATTATCATCGGTATCGATGGCACCGAGTTGCAGGCTGGAATTATCGCGGAAATCGGCTCCAGTGAAGGAGTGATTACGCCGCTTGAAGAGAAGGTGTTTATCGCCGCAGCGCGCGCGCATAACGAAACCGGACGCCCCATTTCGACCCATACCTCTTTTAGCACCATGGGACTGGAACAACTGACCCTGCTGAGGACGTACGGCGTTGACCTTTCTCGCGTAACCGTTGGTCACTGCGATTTGAAAGATAACCTCGACAATATTTTACGCATGATCGATCTCGGCGCGTATGTGCAGTTCGATACCATCGGTAAAAACAACTATTACCCGGACGAGAAACGCATTGGCATGCTGCACGCGCTACGCAATCGTGGGCTGCTAAATCGCGTGATGCTCTCTATGGACATTACTCGCCGCTCGCATTTAAAAGCCAATGGCGGCAATGGCTATGACTATCTGTTAACCACTTTTATCCCACAGTTGCGCCAGTCAGGATTCAGCCAGGCCGATGTGGACACGATGTTACGTGATAACCCCTCACAATTTTTCCAATAAGGACAGAATCATGAAAAAGATTGGCGTTGCTGGCTTACAACGTGAGCAGATTAAAAAGACCATCGAAACCGCCGCTCCTGGCTGCTTTGAGGTGTCCATTCATAACGATATGGAAGCGGCGATGAAGGTGAAATCCGGGCAACTGGATTACTACATTGGCGCTTGTAACACCGGTGCGGGCGCAGCGCTTTCGATTGCCATTGCGGTGATTGGCTACAACAAAAGCTGCACTATCGCCAGGCCGGGTATTAAGGCGAAAGACGAACATATCGCAAAAATGGTTGCGGAAGGGAAAGTGGCTTTTGGCCTCTCCGTCGAACATGTTGAACATGCGATACCGATGCTGGTTAACCATCTGAAATAAAAGGCATGACTATGGATCTGTACATTCAGATTGTGCTGGTGGCCTGCCTGACCGGCATGACGTCACTTCTGGCGCATCGCTCGGCGGCTGTCTTTCATGACGGTATCCGTCCGATTCTGCCGCAGCTGATCGAGGGATACATGAACCGCCGTGAGGCGGGAAGTATCGCGTTTGGTCTGAGTATTGGCTTTGTGGCGTCGGTTGGGATCTCCTTTACCCTGAAAACCGGCTTGCTCAACGCCTGGCTGCTGTTCCTGCCAACGGACATTCTCGGTGTGCTGGCGATGAACAGCCTGCTGGCGTTCGGTCTGGGCGCTATCTGGGGCGTATTGATTCTGACCTGCCTGCTGCCGGTAAACCATCTGCTCACGGCGTTGCCGGTTGATGTGCTGGGTAGCCTCGGCGAGCTGAGTTCTCCGGTGGTTTCCGCATTCGCACTTTTCCCGCTGGTGGCGATTTTCTACCAGTTCGGCTGGAAGCACAGCATTATCGCGGCGGTGGTGGTACTGATGACCCGTGTGGTGGTCGTGCGTTACTTCCCGCATCTGAATCCGGAATCCATTGAGATCTTCGTCGGGATGATGATGCTGTTGGCTATCGCCATTACGCATGATATTCGCCACCGTGGCGATGAAGAGATGGATGCCAGCGGGTTATCGGTCTTTGAGGAACGAACCTCGCGGATTATTAAAAACCTGCCGTACATCGCCATTGTCGGCGCACTGATCGCGGCCGTCGCCAGTATGAAGATTTTCGCTGGCAGCGAAGTCTCAATTTTTACGCTGGAAAAAGCTTATTCGGCAGGGATTACACCGGAGCAGTCGCAGACGCTGGTGAACCAGGCTGCCCTGGCGGAGTTTATGCGCGGGCTGGGTTTTGTGCCAATGATTGCGACAACCGCGCTGGCGACGGGTGTTTATGCGGTAGCGGGCTTCACGTTCGTCTATTCCGTTGGCTACCTGGCGCCGAACCCGTGGATTGCGGCAATCCTTGGCGCTATCGTGATTTCAGCGGAAGTGCTGCTGCTGCGTTCGATTGGCAAATGGCTGGGACGGTATCCGTCAGTGCGTAATGCGTCGGACAATATTCGTAATGCCATGAATATGCTGATGGAAATGGCGCTGTTGGTCGGCTCGATTTTTGCCGCAATCAAGATGGCGGGCTACACCGGCTTCTCGATTGCGGTGGCGATTTACTTCCTCAACGAATCGATAGGGCGTCCGGTTCAGAAGATGGCGGCCCCGGTCGTGGCGGTGATGATCACCGGTATTGTGCTGAATATTCTCTACTGGTTTGGTCTGTTTGTTCCGGCTTGAGGAGGCGTAAAAAATGAAAACATTCCCTCTGCAAAGCCTGACGCTCGCAGAAGCGCAGCAGAAGCAGTTTGCGCTGGTGGATACGCTCTGCCGTCACTTTCCCGGCGCTGATTTTCTGACCGGAGGTGACTTGGGACTGGTGCCGGGGCTGAATCAGCCTCGGGTCACGCAGCGTGTGGAAAAGGTGTTGGCCGAGGCGTTTCATGCTGAGGCCGCAGCGCTGGTTCAGGGGGCAGGCACCGGGGCTATTCGCGTCGGGCTGGCTGCGCTGCTCAAACCCGGCCAGCGTCTGCTGGTTCATGATGCGCCTGTGTATCCCACAACGCAGGTACTCGTTGAGCAGATGGGTATTACCCTGGTCAGGGCGGATTTCAACTGCCTCCCGACAATCACGCAGGCGATTACGCAGCATCGCCCTGATGCCGCGCTGGTGCAGCACACGCGCCAGCAACCGCAGGATCGTTACGTGTTAGCCGAGGTGTTGGCGGAAATTGCGCAGTGCGGCGTACCGACGTTAACCGACGATAACTACGCGGTGATGAAAGTTGACGGTATTGGCTGTGAATGTGGGGCTACACTGTCTACCTTTTCGTGCTTTAAACTCTTCGGCCCGGAAGGCGTAGGGGCGGTTGTCGGCAAGGCGGAGGTTATCGCTAAAATTCGTGCGACACTTTATTCCGGCGGCAGCCAGATTCAGGGAGGGCAGGCGCTGGAGGTACTTCGTGGACTGGTTTTCGCCCCGGTGATGCATGCGGTACAGGCTGGCGTTTCCGAACGGTTGCTGGCGATGCTCAATAGCGGAGCGCTGCCCGAGGTGAAAAAAGCCGTCATCGCCAATGCCCAGTCGAAGGTGCTAATCGTGGAGTTTCACCAGCCGATTGCAGCCCGCGTGCTGAAGGCGGCGCAAGAGAGTGGTGCGCTGCCATACCCGGTGGGAGCAGAGTCAAAGTATGAGATCCCTCCATTGTTCTATCGTCTTTCGGGGACGTTTCGCGAAGCAAATCCGTCGCTGGGAGATTATGCGATCCGTATTAACCCAAACAGAAGTGGAGAACAGACCGTGCTGCGTATTTTGCGCGAGAGTGTGAGTGCGATAACATGTGAATGAGCATCGAATCTATAAATGCAAAAACCGGGTGATTCCCGGTTTTTTTGTATCTGCGCAATCGCTTTTATTACTGATTTGCAGCCGGACCACAGCCACCAATAATTTTAGAAATCGAAATTGCTGGATGCAGGAAGTAATCGTAGCTGCAGTTATTTTTTGTGTTTTCGATATGACCAGTACACGCGGTCAGCGTAGCCAGAACACCAGCAACTAAGGTGATTTTTGCAAATTTCAGCATGTTAAAATCCTTGTAAGATATCTATTTTAAAATGGATGAAGTCCATTTCTCGGCGGTTAAGATATCAACTAAAATATAATTAAAATAGTCCAGAAAAGGACTTAACGGCTTTTATATAAAATATACAGCCAATGAATTATTTTTAAATAAAAAAGCCTGGTATTAATAAAGAATGCCAGGCTGCCGAGTATAATTAATTAGCGAAATGTTTTTCTGAAATTCAACATGAAGCCTTTATCGCTGATACCATCCTCTTTCCACTGGTAAGCATCCAGATTCAGGCTGGCGTCTTTGGCGCTGTACTTCACGCCAACAGTCGCCAGACCGTTGACGCCGCCGCCTTTTTGGTCGTCGTCTACGCTAAAGGACTGGCCTGCGGCACCTTGTAGCGACGCGGTACGCTGGCTTTTGCTGTAGCTTAGATTCGGGCCGCCTTCCAGCGTGGCGCTGGCGCTCCAGCCATTTTCACCGGTGTAGTCGAGCTTCATTCCGACTATGGAATCTACGGCGGTTTCGCTGCCAGCGTTCATCGACAGGTTGAAATCCCCTGCGCTGCGCTCTTTGTAGCTGCCTTCCAGCGTGTGACGGAATTTCACCCCGACGTAAGGTGTGACTTTCAGCGCATCGCCCATCATGGTGAAGGTTTTCGCTCCTTCGCTGCGAAACTCAAGATACTGCTGACGTGCGTCGGAATCCGCCACCTTGTTGGTGTCGCCATAAGAGACAGAACGGCTACTGTCGAGGTTGTGCACGTCATAACGCAGGCTGTTGTTCCACGCCAGACCTTCATCAAATGCCATGCTGTGCTTCAGACCAAAGAACTGACTGTAGCCGCCGGTCAGGCCGTTATCGCCCGCAGTTTTCGAACCGTCGCCATCCAGACGCGCAATACCGTACTCCAGCGTCAGATTCTGGCTGGCGGTGAGATCCAACGTCTGGCGTAATGCCAGCATGTCGTACTGGGTGTCGTTGCCCAGCTCCGCACGCGGGTCGCCTTTCGCCACCACGTTGAACGCCAGGCCATCTTTAATTTGCGGCGCGGCGTCGGCCAACATGGTAAAGCGGTTGCTGAGTACACGCGCTTCACGGAATACCGTGGTGGCTTGAGCACCGCTCACCTGCTTGAGTGCGCTGTTCAGCTCGGCGGTAGTACCCACGTTAAGGCTGGTGTACAGCTCGTTGTTGGTGTAACCAGCGTCCAGCGCACTCGCCACGCCAGAAACGCTGGCGTCGGTGGCCACGTCGGCATAGGCGTTTTTGGTCATGGTGACGTCAACGTTGCCGTTGCTGTCCTGGCTACCCTGGGCGTTCCACACCACGCTGGTGGACTGGATGGCGCTTGCGTCGTACAGGTTACTACCCTCAACCACGTTGTCAAAGCTGACGCTGGTGTCGGCGGTGCCTGCGGTGAACCCGGTGTTAATTTCCACACCGTTCATGCTGGCGTTGCTGACCATCAATTTACCGGCGCTGCCATCAGCGCTGGTGCCGACTACGTAGCCCGACAGGTTGTTGGTGGCAGATGAATCTGCACTGTCGCTGGTGGTAACGGTTGTCGTGCCATCGGTAATGGTGGGTTCCGTGGGTGCCGTGAAGTCAACATAATGCACTTCCGTACCGTCGCCGTTTTCGCCGCTGCCTTCAATGGTTTTACCATCCTGCTTGATAAAGCCGGAGCCGGTCACGTTGTCATCAATGTAGACTGTGCCGTTATTGACGATATGACCGTTACTGCCCAACTGGCTGAAGGCGTAGGAGTTGCTGGCGTAAATATTGATGGTGCCGTTATTTTCGATCACTGCATCGGATTTGGCATCTGATTCCAGCTGCATCCCGACCATGCCGGTTTGCGTGGTGCCTACTGTCCCCACATTGATAGTGCCGTTATTGACCATCTTCGCGCTGCCGTGCGCGGACATCGCCACATTGTTAGTTTTATCAATGTTAATGGTGCCGTCGTTAATGGCTTTACTGCCGCCATTATTTTTCGAGGTAGTGACCTGTCCGTTAATGACGCCAGTGCTGCCGTTGTACAGCGTGTGTCCGCTCCCGCCGGTGGCGATATCGGCATCGCTGTTTACCGTCCCCCAGTTATTGAAGGTACCGGACCACAGGCCGTTATCCGCCAGCGTCATCACGCCACCTTCGAGGTTATTAAGCGTCCCGCTTTTATCGACAGAGCCGTTTTTAATTACCCCCGCGTTGTTGACGGTTGCGGCGGCGGTAAAGTTCAGCTTATCAACTTCGCCGCCTGCGTTGTTGTTCAGTACCGCACCGCCCGATGCGCCAGTCCAGGCTGTCACCGTACCGGTATTGTTCATGGTGCTGGACCATTGCTCAACCGTGTTCATGGAACCGCTGTTGTTAATAACGGAACCAGCTACCGTGGTTCCGGTTTTCCCGGTTACGGTACCAGTATTGTTGAAGACGCCGCCGTCTACGGATACCGCCGCCGTTGTCCCATCGTTGGTATAAACCCCGCCAGTGTCGATACTCACGCTGCTGATGCTACCGGTGGATTCGTTGGTCACGTCGCCATAATTTTTAACGATAACCTTGCCGCCGCTGACGGTGCCAGCGTTGGTGACATGCACGGTTCCCGTTGCGGCCGGATCGGTGATGATGGTTTTATCCGTCAGCGTTTCGCCTTCAGCGGTAATAACGCCACCATCGAGGAGAGAAAGGGAAACATTGCTGTCGGTCGGGTTGTATTCGTCGCTGTCCTGGCAATCGTCGCCAAAGCAGACCGTGCCGTAGTTAACGATGTTACTGCTGCTGTCGGTCAGGAAGGGTTTACCGTAGGCAGCTTCAATATTGATCGTGCCGCTGGTGTCGTTAATTACCAAACCGCCGTTTAACGCGGCCATACCGACCAGTTGATTTTCGTCGGTTTGTGTAACGCCTTCATCGGCAGTCAGGTTAATGGTGCCCTGGTTAATGGCTGTGCCGCCATTGAGCGCCATCATACCGAAGCCCGCATTATTGACGGTAATGGTGCCCGTATTGGTGGCGGTTGCATCGCCCTGACCGCTGTCGGTTGAGCCAGCGACCATACCCGTGCTGGTGAGATAGAGCGATGACGGATGCCAGTAACTTGTGCCGGTGATGTTGCCTTCATCATCCAGCGTCGGGACTAAGCCGTCCAGGTAGATATCACCTTCGTTCCGCGCTGTCCCTTTGCTGGCGGAAACACCATACACGCCTGCTCCCTGCAAATGGATGGTGGCACCTTCATCATTAATGACGCTACTATCTTTTCTTGTAGCTGCCATCGCGTAGAAGGTATGGTTATACCACATCAGCGGAAATTCAGCGATACCATTGTTTTCTGATGGCTTTTGGTCGGAAATAAGGGAGATATCGCCGCCGGACTGATTGTGAACCATGGAGCCTTCGCCCTCAGCGCGGACAATGGCGGTACGATCGTCATCATTGCTGCTGTTGTCGGTGGCATAGACCAGAATATCACCGCTGTTGCTGGCTTCAGCTCCGTTGCTGGCTTTTATTATGGAATAGACGCCGTGGCTGGTAATACTACCGTTGTTCTCAATTGAGGAACCTTCGCCACTGGCGAGTAATAGGGCGTTGTCGGTGAAATAGTAATTACTCACATAATGGGCACTGATATCAATGCTGGAGGCGTCAGTCAGAATTAACGAGCCGCCGTTATTGACTTGCGCCAGCGTAACCATTCCGCCCACTATGGTTGTCGTATCTATGGAAGATTGGCCGCTTAATACGACCTGGCTGTCGCCGTCAATATTAATGGCCGTGATGGATACATTGGAATCCTCAGATGAATTGTGGCTGACGTTGATACCACCGTCTATCTTGACGCTGTTGTTGTCACCGTTAACGTTCAGCCCCACAATCTGCTCGGTAGCCGAGGTCTGGGCGTTAACGTCAAAATTCAGCGCGCCGTCCAGGGTAATATCGTTGTTGTTACCGCTGACGGAAACGCCGGTTAGCGGGGAGCCACTGTCAATTTTATCTTCTTTTGCGTAATCTGCGCTCAAATTAACGTCGCCGGTGATATCAACGGCGTTGCTGTCGCCGCTCACGTTCACGCCCGTTGCGCCGCGAAATATGCCGCTGCTGTCCTGTGCTGAGTTCACGTTAATATCGCCGTCCAGCGTAATCTGCGACGTATTGCCGTTTACCAGCGCGCCTGTACCATTTAGGCTAACGTTAATATCCCCTTTATTGCTAAAGGTGTTTTGTTCGCCTGCAACCACAAACCCCACAGAGTCCCGATCGCGGACGGTGGCGTTGCCGGTATTTTTCACCTCATCGCCGGTACCGTTGGCGACGATACCCGTCGCGCCGTTGGTGACCAGCATGTCACCTGCCTGGGTCAGATTATTATCATTACCATCAATGACTGCGGCAGTAGAGCCCGCGCCATCCACGGTGATATCACCCGTATTCGCGATTCGCGCGTTATCGCCTTTGATGTACTGGCCGGTGGAGCCCGCGCCGGTGACTGTTGTGTCGCCGGTGTTATCAATCACGGCGCCGTCACCGTTAATTTGGGTTCCGGTCGCTCCGTCGGTAACGTTTAACTCGCCATCGTTAGTAATGCGCGTCTTGTCGCCAGTAATAATGATACCGGTTGAATCAGCGCCGCTTACCTCAGTGGTACCGGTATTATTGAAGGTAGTGCTGTTGCCGTTAACAAAGATGCCCGTTGCGCCGTCGGAAATATCCTGTTTCCCTTCGTTGTTAATGGTTGCGTTGTCGCCGTCAATATTCAGCCCGAAAGATCCGGCGCCGCTGGCGGTAGTATCGCCTTTGTTGTCGATGAAGACATCATCACCGGTAATTTTTGCCCCGGTAGCGCCGTCGGCCACATTGAGTTCACCATCGTTGATAACGTGCGAGTTGTCGCCATTGACGATGGAGCCGGTAGAACCCTGACCGCTGATGTTAGATATACCGGTATTATCCACCGTGGTTCTGTCGCCATCGATCACCATGCCTGTGCCGCCGCCCGTGACGTCAATGCCACCGGAAATGCGGGTGGTGGTGTCGTCACCTGAAATCAGTGCGCCGGTTGCGCCATCGACGGTGCTTTGTCCTGAAATCGTATTGGTAGTGTTGTCACCAGTAATGACGATGCCAACCGCGCCATCGCTGACAGAGGAATCACCGCTTAACGCGTTGTTTGTCCGATCGCCGGAGATGATGACGCCGGTTTTACCTGCACCGTGGGTATCAACACCGCGATCGGCGGCGTGTGACTCGTCGTCGCCCGTTGCGACTGTGGTTTGATCATCGGCAACAATCAGGTATCCCTGGCTGTCATATTTCCAGTACAGGCCGCTTCCCTGCACTGTACCTTCGATTACGGCAGCGTTGCTGTCAGTGACTTTCCAGTCTGAAACCAGCAGAGTTTTACCGTCTTCTAACGCGATCTGCCACTGATCGTCCTGTTCGGAATAATTCCACATCGCGCCGCCGAGGTCTGTGCCACTATCCAGCCTGATGTCGTCAAATGTCAGTGTATTCAATCCCTTATCGATGGTGATGCCATTACTGAAGGTAATGACTGAGGTATCATCGGGAGGTGTGGGCGTGACATCGCCGCCATCGTCGTCGGGAGGTGTGGGCGTGACATCGCCGCCATCGTCATCGGGAGGTGTGGGTGTTACATCGCTGCCGTTATCTGATGGGGTTGTAGGTGTATCATTATAGTGGGAATGACCGCCGCCATTGTTATCGATACCTATCGCTACACCGGCTGTTAGCGCAGCGATACCACCTGCGACCCATCCCCAGTGATTGTCTTGCTCTGTATAACCCGCCACGCAGCGTGCGGAGAGTTTGTTACGCTCGTCTTTTGATAATACGGATACATCAGTGGGGCAATCGTTGTCATCGTCGCTGCTATCTGCGGCTATCGCCGGGAGATAGTAAGTTTGCAACGCAAGAGCAATACCCACCGCAATGAGTTTTTTCCTTTGCATAATCGATATCCTTAAATAAATACGCACAAAATATGCCATAGAAGGCATAAATTTATTTCGATTATTATTTTGCCACTGAACAGCCGTACTTAGTCAAACTACTAAATGACTATATTATTTAGGATGTGAATTTATTTATGGATTATACGAATATAAATGGGATGTTTTGCAATGAATTCATAAATTAGAGCGAAAAATCATCTCCTTGGTGAATGAATTTAGTTTTTCTTAATTTAAATTTGAGAATAAAGAATGAATGACAGGAATGATAAATGCCCTGAATAACAGGGCATAATTTGAATTAATGGTTCGAAAACCAGTTCAGCTTATCGCGAAGGCCTACCACACGACCAACAATAATTAGCGCTGGGCTTTCAACCTGTTGCGCTAATTCCCCGAGCTGCGTCAGCACACCGTTGACGACGCGTTGTTTCACGGAGGTGCCGTTTTCTACAAGTGCAACCGGCATATCGGGCTGCATGCCAAATTCGATCAGTTTTTCCTGAATCGTGGCCGCCTGGTTCAGCCCCATGTAGAACACCAGCGTCTGTTTCTCTGCCGCCAGATTTTCCCAGTCCAGCTCGCCGCCGGTTTTCAGGTGCCCGGTAACCAGACGAACGCTCTGGGCGTAATCACGATGGGTCAGTGGAATGCCGGAATAGGCGGAACAACCGGAGGCTGCGGTAATACCCGGTACGACAGAGAATGGAATACCGGCGTGGCAAAGCGTTTCCAGCTCTTCGCCACCGCGACCAAAGATGAACGGGTCGCCACCTTTCAGTCTCACGACGCGTTTACCCTGTTGCGCTTCACGCAGCAGGATCTGGTTAATCTCTTCCTGCGGTACGCAGTGGTAACCCGCGCGTTTACCGACGAATACCCGGTCCGCATCGCGGCGCACGAGGTTCATAATATCGTCGGAAACCAGACGGTCATAAACCACTACGTCGGCTTGCTGGATCTGCTGCAGCCCTTTCAACGTTAGTAACCCGGCATCGCCAGGACCGGCGCCAACCAGCACCACTTCACCACGGTGATCCAGTGGTTCGCTGAGCAACTGCTCGGTGGTTTCCTCGACAGCTTTACGATCGTTGTTTGCCAGCGACTGCGCCAGGCGGTCATTAATGAACAATTTTTCCCAGAAGCGGCGACGTTCACCCATACTGGCAAACTGGTTTTTAACCCGGGAACGCAGCTTGCCCGCATACTGTGCGACCTGGCCAAGATGCTGAGGCAGCATGGATTCGAGTCTTTCACGCAGCAGACGGGCCAGCACCGGTGAAGTGCCGCCAGAGGAGACCGCCACCATCAGCGGCGAGCGGTCGATAATGGAGGGCATGATAAAACTGGCTGCTTTTGGCGCATCGACCACGTTGCAGAAGATACGGCGTGATTCTGCTGCGGTGCTGACGCTTTGGTTAACGGCATCGTCATCGGTGGCGGCGATAACCAGCCAGCAAGGATCGAGCAGGGACTCATCAAACGGCCCCTCAACCAGCGTCAGCATGCCTTCATTTGCCCATACGGTGAACTGCGGAATAAACGCCAGCGCATTAACCGTTATACGGGCGCCCGCTTCCAGCAGTAACCGCGCTTTGCGTTCTGCGACATCACCACCGCCGACGATCAAGCAGTCGCGGTCACGTAGTTGACAAAATATAGGCAAATGGTCCACGACATTACCCCTTAATTATTGGCAGCAGCCTCTGGCTGATTGATTTTTGCCGGAGCCGGACGCTCCGATTTTGGCGTAGCATACCAATAACCCAATCCCATGAATACGACACCGGACAAAGTATTACCGAGTGTCACCCACAACAGGTTATGACCAATTCCGGCCAGGGTATAGGCTTCGCTATGATGACCGAACCAGGAGAGGGCAAACAGCGTCATGTTGGCAACCGAGTGTTCGTAGCCGGAAGCAATAAATGCCAGTAAACACCACCAGATAGCGAGGAATTTCGCTGCGCCTTCGGTACGAATTGCCATCCAGATTGCCAGACAAACCAACCAGTTACACAGCGCGCCTTTGAAGAACAGCACCGTTGCAGGCGCTGTGGTTTTCGCCAGTGCAACCGAATGCACGATGCTGGTATCGACCGGCAACAGGCTGCCGCCGCCCCAGCTATAAAGCAGGGCGACAAACACGGATCCGACCAGATTACCCAGCCAGGTTTGCGGCAAAATTGCCCACATTTGACCGTGGCTGATGGTGCCCGCTTTAACGCCGAGCGTCAGGAACATGGTGTGACCGGTAAACAGTTCAGAACCCGCGATGATGACCAGCGTTAAGGCGATACCAAAGGTTGCACCCATCACCAGAGGACGTACGGATGGGTCGAGCAGATTGCCGAGGGTGAAAATAAGAATGATGCCAAGACCGACATAAGCCCCTGCCATTGCTGAACTGACCCAGAATCCGAGCGGGTTATTAGCCGACAGGCGTGCGATGCGCGCAGCATTAGCCGCACACTTATTGATAGTGTCTGTAAACATTTGATTATCCTTGAAGTACAAAAAATAAAAAAAAGTAACCGTAGGCCGGATAAGGCATTTATGCCGCCATCCGGCAATGTGCTTGTGCAATTGCCTGATGGCGCTACGCTTATCAGGCCTACAAATACGTCAAAAAAGGGGAGGCGTTGCGCCTCCCAAAAATTTATTAACCGCGCAACTGCACCGTGCCGTCTTTTACTCGCGCTTCGTAATGTTTTACCGAGAACTGTTCGTCTTCCATGCACAGCCCATCGCTTAAACGAAAGCGCTGTTTTTTCAGCGGGCTGGCGACCCACAGTTCTCCCTGATGTTCAGCGATCAAACCACGAGAAAGCACGCTGGACTCAAAGAACGGATCGATGTTGCTGATCGCAAACACCTGGTCGCTGTGATACGGGCGGAAAATCGCAACTTGTTCAGTACCTAACAGGGCACAGACGCCTGTTGCAGGCAGAATGTCATCGATTTTGCAGATGTTTTGCCACTGGCTCATGCGTTTTCCTCCACCAGAGTCACCGGGATACGCTCATAAGGCGTTGCCGGACGATGTTGTTCACGTTCAGGCACAACCTGGACGTTCGGGTCGCGTTTGTCGCTGTTGATGAAGTGCTTGAAGCGAACCTGCGCAGATGGGGTGTTAACGGTTTCTGTCCACTCGCAGACCACCGCTTCACGCAGACGGGCCATCTCTTCTTCCAGATGTTCGTTCAGGCCCAGCTTGTCGTCGATGATGACCGATTTCAGATACTCGATGCCGCCTTCCAGGTTGTCTAACCATGGTGCGGTACGGGTCAGTTTGTCGGCAGTGCGGATGTAGAACATCATGAAGCGGTCGAGATACTTGAGCAGCGTTTCGCGATCGATATCCGCAGCCAGCAGATCCGCATGACGAGGTTTCATCCCGCCGTTACCGCAAACGTACAGGTTCCAGCCTTTTTCCGTGGCGATGATACCCACGTCTTTGCCCTGGGCTTCCGCGCATTCACGGGTACATCCGGAGACACCGAACTTCATCTTGTGCGGCGTGCGGATGCCTTTGTAGCGGTTTTCCAGCTCGACGCCGAAACCGACGCTATCGCCCACGCCGTAGCGGCACCAGGTGCTGCCCACGCAGGTTTTCGCCATACGCAATGCTTTAGCATAGGCGTGACCGGTTTCAAAACCGGCTTCAATCAACTGGCGCCAGATTTCCGGCAGGTCATCTTTCTGCGCGCCGAACAGGCCAATACGCTGAGAGCCGGTGATTTTGGTATACAGGTTAAATTCACGTGCGATACGCCCCACGGCCACCAGACCTTCAGGGGTGATTTCACCGCCAGCGGAGCGCGGGATTACAGAGTAGGTGCCGTCTTTCTGGATATTCGCCAGGAAGTTGTCGTTGGTGTCTTGCAGCGGCGTGTGCTGAGGTTTGAGAATGTACTCATTCCAGCACGAGGCCAGCAGGGAACCGACGGTCGGTTTACACACTTCACAGCCGTAGCCTTTCCCATGTTTTGCCAGCAACTCTTCGAAGGTTTTAATGCCTTCTACGCGAATGAGATGGAACAGTTCCTGACGCGAGTACGGGAAGTGTTCACACAGGTTGTCGTTAACTTCAATACCCTGTTTCGCCAGTTCAGCGTTCAGGACCTGCGTTACCAGTGGGATACACCCACCGCAACCGGTACCGGCTTTGGTTTCAGCTTTCAGCGCCGCAACGGTGTGGCAACCTTTATTGATAGCAGCAACCAGCATGCCTTTGGTGACGTCGAAGCAGGAACAAATCTGCGCGCTGTCCGGCAGTTTATCGACGCCGATAGACGGTTTGCCGCTGCCCGCGTGCGCAGGCAGGATCAATGAGTCCGGGTTTTCCGGCAGTTCGATAGCGTTCAGCACCAGTTGCAGCAGATTGCCGTAATCGCTGGTGTCGCCCACCAGAACCGCGCCGAGCAGCGTTTTGTTATCTTTGCTGACAATGAGGCGTTTGTAGACTTCTTTGCTCTCGTCGAGGTAAACGTAGCTGCGCGCACCTGGTGTGCGGCCATGCGCGTCGCCAATCCCGCCAACGTCAACGCCGAGTAGCTTCAGCTTGGCGCTTAAATCTGCGCCTTCGAAGGCGTTTTCGGTTTCGAGGATATGGTCAACGGCGACCTGCGCCATTTTGTAGCCGGGAGCCACCAGACCATATACACGGTTGTTCCAGCTGGCGCATTCGCCGATGGCATAGATGTCCGGGTCAGAAGTCTGGCAGGTGTCGTTAATCACGATCCCACCGCGCGGAGCGACGTCCAGACCGCACTGGGTAGCCAGTTTGTCGCGTGGACGAATACCGGTAGAGAAAACGATAAAGTCGACCTCCAGTTCGCTACCATCGGCAAAACGCATGGTTTTGCGCGCTTCGACGCCTTCCTGGACAATCTCTTTCGTGTTTTTGCTGGTGTGCACTCGCACGCCCATGCTTTCAATTTTGCGACGTAACTGCTCGCCACCCATATGATCCAGCTGTTCAGCCATCAGCATCGGAGCGAATTCAATCACGTGGGTTTCAACGCCGAGGTTTTTCAGCGCACCGGCGGCTTCCAGGCCCAGCAGGCCACCGCCGACGACAGCACCGCGTTTGCTACGGCGCGCGCAAGACTCAATGGCGTTGAGGTCTTCAATGGTGCGGTAAACGAAGCAGTCCTGGGTTTCCGAACCTTTAATCGGCGGGATCCACGGATAAGAGCCAGTCGCCATGATCAGCTTATCGTAATAAACCGTACGACCCGCGCTGGAGTGGATCACCTTCTCCTGGCGGTTGATGGTAATTGCGCGCTCGCCGACTAATACCTTAACGCCGTGCTTCTCGTAGAATCCTTCGCGCACCAGAGAAAGCTCTTCGGCGGTGTGGTGGGAGAAGTAGGAAGACAGGTGTACGCGGTCGTACGCTTTGCGGGGTTCTTCACAGAAGACGGTAATATCAAAATTGGCAGCGTCGGATTTATCAAGAAGATCCTCAATAAAGCGATGGCCGACCATACCATTACCGATAATAGCGAGTCTGACTTTGCTCATTTTTGCCTCGATTTCTTTTCTATTACCGCCTACCTTAACGATTCAGCTACCCCGCTTATTGATACAAATCAAATTCGCCCTCATATACTCCTTAAGAGGTATATAACTGATTTACCTACATTTTTATAAGTTACGGAATTGACTGGCTTTTAGTGTTTGTATAAAAAGCGCACAAATTAAGGGGTTTTTGTATGAATTGGCCTACATCACCAATGGAGGAAGGGATGCCAGGGATATGCCGGATGGCGAGAACACCATCCGGCCGTGAGATTAATGCGTGGCCGGCGCGTTATGCTGGCGATGGCGCGTAACAAACCCAAGAATAAAGCACATTACGAACACAACGGCATACAAGCCGTTAGCTGTTTGCAGTGCCGCCATTGGACCGCTATGAGCGACGATCGGGCCAGTGACGACGAAAGTAAGCATGGTACCGATGGTGCCGCAGGTCAGAATGAAGTTAACCAGTTTAGGTGAGGCGACCTTCGTCTGCTGGGAACCGAGGGTAATAATGGTGGTATAAATCGCGCTGGAGAAGAAGCCCAGCGTCAGAATGAACCACGGCATATGCTCCGGCGTACCGGTGATAAACAGATACATCAGGACGGTGGCCAAACCCGCCAGTACCGTCAGGATGCGCTGCAAATCGAAGAAACGCAGAATAAAGCTAAACGCCCACATGCCAACCATGTAAGACATCCAGAAGTCGCTGACCAGTTTACCCGCATCACCCAGGCTCATACCCAGACTTTTGGCATATTCCGGTACCCATGAGATAAAACCAAGCTGGCCGAGGATGTAACATAAAGCCGCAATGGACAGAAACAGTACGCCAATGCCCCATTTTTCTTTTACTACCGGTGCGTCTGACTGCTGCGCGTGTTTGCCCAGCGCAGGGAATTCGCAACCGAAGGTCAGCAGGAAAATAGCGACATAGACCAGGCCGATGCAGGCATAAACCCAGTACCATTCAATGCTGCGCGCTAGCAGAAATGCTGCCACCATCGGGAAAATCATGCCAGCCATGCTGAAGAAAGAGTCCGTAAACAGCAGGCGAGAACCGCGCTGGCGACCTTCATACATCTGCGTGACCAGGAATGTACCAATCGACATGGTGATACCGCTCACCAGCCCAAGGACAAACATTGCTGCTGAGAACAAGGCCAGGCTATGGCTGAGCATCAGTCCGGCGACCGCCAGAACCATCAGGATAAAGCCAAAGCGCAACTGGGTTTTCAGGGGCACAATCTCCATCAGCCATGCATTCAGAAAGATAGAGATCAGGATGCCGGCATTCAGGAAAGTGAAGGTGTTACTCATACTGGAAACGGGCAAATGAAAGTAATCTGCGATATTTCCCATCACCATCCCGGTGACAATTACCAACGCGCCTGTCAGGGCGTAGGAGAGAAAGCTAATCCATGTGAGCTTAATGCGGTTGCTGTTAGTCATGACTGGCCTGTATAGAAGTGTAAGGCGCATTGACTGCGCCGTGAGCGGGCAGATTTTAGGCGCTTTAGTGACGCATTTAAATATTTAATGGCAATAACTTGCTCCGTTACATTTTTGTATGTGATCTCGATCACAATGAGTATTGCGACTGTGAGGTTACATTTGTTTCAAGTACGTAAAATTAAGTAAAGGGATGGCCTTGTCCTTGAAGGCTCTTTAGAATCAATTCACTTGCTTCATTTCTGCTCTTGTTAAGGAATTCTCATGCTCAAATCGACTCTGGCGGCTGTTGCAGCTGTTCTCGCTCTTTCCGCTCTCTCCCCTGCAGCACTGGCAGCAAAAGGTGACCCACATGTCCTGCTGACCACCTCTGCGGGTAACATTGAGCTGGAGCTGAACAGCCAGAAAGCCCCGGTTTCAGTGCAAAACTTTGTCGATTATGTGAACAGTGGTTTCTATAACAACACCACGTTCCACCGTGTGATCCCGGGCTTTATGGTACAGGGCGGCGGCTTCACCGAGCAGATGCAGCAGAAGAAACCTAACCCGCCAATCAAGAATGAAGCCGATAACGGGCTGCGTAACACCCGTGGCACGATTGCGATGGCGCGTACAGCAGATAAAGACAGCGCGACCAGCCAGTTCTTTATCAACATCGCAGACAACGCTTTCCTCGATCACGGCCAACGCGACTTTGGCTATACTGTATTCGGTAAAGTTGTGAAAGGTATGGATGTCGCGGATAAGATCTCTCAGGTACAGACCCATGATGTTGGTCCTTACCAGAATGTCCCGTCAAAACCGATTGTTATCCTTTCAGCTAAAGTCCTGCCGTAATCGTATTTTGCGCGGGTAGTTCCTGCCCGCGTTCTCTCCCTTCTCTGCGTAACCCGAAATTGCTGCTTATACTTGTGGCAAGTGCCGCTTACATTCAGGGAGGTCACGTGAAAAAACTCACCGATAAACAAAAGTCCAGACTCTGGGAGCAACGGCGTAATGTCAATTTCCAGGGAAGCCGACGACTGGAAGGCGTGGATATTCCACAGGTTACTCTGAACGCGGAAGACGCCCTGGCGCGTCTGGAAGAGTTGAGGAGGCACTATGAGCGATAAATTCGGTGATGGACGTGACCCTTATCTGTACCCCGGTCTGAATGTGATGCGTAACCGCCTGGGGATTCATCAGGCCCAGCGTCTGGCACAAGCGGCATACGAATTAACAGCACTGCGCGCCGCGACGATTGAGTTGGGGCCTTTAAAGCGTGGCTTGCCACACCTGTGCGCCATTCATCGCCAGTTATACCAGGATATTTTCGACTGGGCGGGGCAGTTGCGGGAAGTTGATATCTACCAGGGCGATACACGCTTTTGCCATTTCGCCTATATCGAGAAAGAGGGCAATGCGCTGATGCAGGACCTGGAAGAGGAGTCCTGGCTGGTGGGATTGCCGGAAGACAAATTTGTCGATCGCCTCGCGCACTATTATTGCGAAATTAATGTGCTGCATCCGTTTCGTATTGGTAGCGGTCTCGCGCAGCGTATTTTCTTCGAACAGTTAGCGATTCATGCCGGGTATATGCTGAGCTGGGATGACATTCAGGTTGAGGAGTGGAACCAGGCGAACCAGAGCGGGGCAATGGGCGACCTGACCGCCCTGCGGGCGATATTTCGTAAAGTGGTAAGCGAAGCCCCGGAAACTGAGTAGAATAGCGCGGGTCTTATGTACCGGAGCCGCCATGATCCTGCTTATCGATAACTATGATTCTTTTACCTGGAACCTGTACCAATACTTTTGCGAACTGGGCGCTGATGTTCTCGTCAGGCGTAACGACGAGCTGACGCTGTCGCAAATCGACGCGCTGAATCCGCAAAAAATCGTGATTTCCCCAGGCCCCTGCACGCCGGATGATGCCGGTATCTCGCTGGATGTAATTCGCCATTTCGCGGGCAACATCCCGCTGCTGGGCGTGTGTCTCGGCCACCAGGCGATGGCGCAGGCGTTTGGCGCGACCGTGGTTCGGGCAGCAAAAGTGATGCACGGTAAAACCTCGCCGATTACGCATAACGGGCAGGGCGTTTTTCAGGGACTCGCCAACCCATTAACCGTGACACGCTACCATTCTCTGGTGGTTGCCCCCGAAACGCTTCCTGACTGCTTTGAAGTGACCGCCTGGAGTGAGACACAGGAGATCATGGGTATTCGCCACCGTGAGTGGGATCTGGAAGGTGTGCAGTTTCACCCGGAGAGTATTCTCAGCGAACAGGGACATCAGCTGCTGGATAATTTCCTCCAACGGTGATTTATGGTTGCTATTTAGTGATTTTTTATTCATATTTTGTGATTATAATTTCACTAGCATTTCTGCTTAACAGGGTGGTAATGACATGGCAACTGAACAAACTGCGATTACGCGCGCGACATTCGATGAAGTAATTCTGCCGATTTATGCACCGGCTGAGTTTATCCCGGTAAAAGGAAAAGGGAGTCGAGTCTGGGATCAACAGGGCAAAGAGTATGTTGATTTTGCGGGCGGCATTGCAGTTACCGCGTTAGGGCATTGCCATCCGGCGCTGGTTGAGGCGTTAAAAACCCAGGGCGAAACCCTGTGGCACACCAGTAACGTTTTCACCAACGAACCAGCGTTGCGCTTAGGTCGTAAAATCATTGATGCGACCTTTGCTGAACGCGTGCTGTTCATGAACTCCGGTACCGAAGCCAACGAAACCGCCTTTAAGCTGGCGCGTCATTATGCCTGCGTACGCCACAGCCCGTTCAAAACCAAAATCATTGCCTTTCATAATGCGTTTCACGGTCGTTCGCTGTTTACCGTATCTGTTGGTGGGCAACCGAAATATTCCGACGGCTTTGGACCAAAACCGGCGGATATCATCCATGTGCCGTTTAACGATCTGCATGCGGTAAAAGCGGTGATGGACGATCACACCTGTGCGGTGGTGGTTGAGCCAATTCAGGGGGAAGGCGGCGTTACTGCGGCAACCCCGGAATTCCTGCAAGGTTTACGTGAACTCTGCGACCAGCATCAGGCGCTGCTGGTATTTGATGAAGTGCAGTGTGGGATGGGGCGTACCGGCGATTTATTTGCCTATATGCACTACGGCGTGACGCCGGATATCCTCACCAGTGCTAAGGCGCTCGGCGGCGGCTTCCCGGTGAGCGCCATGTTGACCACCCAGGAAATTGCCTCCGCGTTCCACGTGGGTTCGCACGGTTCCACTTACGGCGGTAATCCACTGGCCTGTGCAGTTGCAGATGCCGCGTTTGATATCATCAACACCCCGGAAGTGCTGGAAGGTATTCAGGGCAAACGTCAGAAGTTTGTCCAGCATTTGCAGCAGATTAATCAGCAGTTCGATATTTTCAGCGATATTCGCGGCATGGGGCTGCTGATTGGCGCCGAGCTGAAGCCGCAGTTTAAAGGCCGGGCGCGCGATTTCCTCTACGCCGCCGCGCACGAAGGGGTGATGGTGTTGAATGCCGGGCCGGACGTGATGCGTTTCGCGCCGTCGCTGGTGGTGGAAGACGCGGATATCGAGGAAGGGATGCAGCGTTTCGCGCAGGCTGTCGCGAAGGTGGTGGGCTGATTGCCTGATGGCGGCGCGAGCGCCTTATCCGGCCTACAGGGTAAGGTTTGATTCGTAGGCCGGATAAGCGTAGCGCATCCGGCAGTCGATCTTAACCTTTCATATCCCGCAGTCGGCGGCTCAACCAGATGCCGTGGTGTGGGCGCTGACGCCATGCGACCGACGAAATGGTGTGCATGGTGTTCAGATGCCCCAGAACCCGCTGCAGATGCTGCTCCAGGGTGCTTAACGGACCGTGGGACAGCATCTCTGGTGCCTCGAGAATATTCACATCGCCCGAGCTTCCCGGTCCGTCATATTCCAGCCGCTGCTGACAGCGCTGGAGCGCGATTTCGCAGGACTCCAGATACCGCTGTGCCAAATCCGGCGTCAGCATCGTATGTTCCCTCGCCAGCGTGGTCATCGCGTTGATGTGTTCGACAATAAACTGGCTGTGCGTGACCCACAGTTTCATATCTGCCAGATAGTGCGAGTTAAATCCCGGCTCCTGCATTGCCTGATTCAGTGAGTTAAACAGCGTGTTATGCGCCTGGTTGACCCGCATGCGTTGATACGCCAGCGGCGTGGCCTGCGGATCGTTGCTGAGGATCAGGCGAATGGCTTCCTGATCGGCTTCTAACGCATCGTGGGCGTTCTTACGCAACAGACCACTCTGCCACTGTGGCCACAGCCAGAGCGTGCCGCCAAAGGCGATTAAGCAGCCAATCACCGTGTCGACAAACCGCGGTACGATAAATTGTTCCCCGTTAAGCGTCAGCAGTTGCAGGGTGTATACCGCCGTAACCGTAAAGCCAACGGTGGCCCAGCCGTAGTTTTTGCGAATGATCAGATAGCTGCCTAACGTGATCAGCAACATGCCTGCCAGCGTGAAACCTTCCTGAATATGAAAGTGCAATGTGACGCCCGCAATCACCAGTCCGACGAGCGTCCCCACCGAACGATGCAAAATACGCACCCGGGTCGCCCCATAGCCATTTTGCGTGACGAACAGGATCGTCATCAAAATCCAGTAAGGTTTAGGCAGATGTAAGGCGCTACCCATCAGGCTGGCGATACTCAGCATGACGCTTATGCGCCCGGCGTTACGCAGCGCCGGGGATTTCAACGACAGATAGTTTTTCAGCGCCGGGATCAACGGCAACCGCCGCTGTTTGTCTGCCATTAAATCACGGGCATACAGCGGGCGCTGGGTCCGCAGCACACGAGCAATACGGCTGAAGTGCCAGTAGCAAAATTGCCCCACCGGATTGTCCGGATGCTGGTTGGCGATTTTCTCCAGCGAGCCAATCTGCTTTTCCATTGAGAAACGAGTCGGTAAGCGGTGATACAAGATATCATCGGCCAGTACGCGCAGGCGGGCGGCGACGGTACGCGCGTTCCAGCGAATCACCTGTTCCGCGTGGCTTCGCTCGACCAGCTTTTGCACCTCTTCCGGCTGATGCAAGCTAACTGAAATATGTTCCTGTAAATCGAGCGCTTCCTGAAAGGCACGCAACAGTCGCTTGTATTCATTATTGTGATGCGCCGACAGCATATGCATTTGCTGGTAGCACTGGGTAATCAGATCCACCGCCTTTTGTTGACGAACCAGCAACGGAGGCAGCGCTTTTTCTGGATCGGCATGCTGGGTCAGCAGACTGTACTTGGCCTCACAGTAATCGGCTAATTCGCGGTACAACAGGCTGAGCGATTCACGCAGTGGCTGCTCACGCCACATCCAGAACCAGAACCAGTTGAACAGACCGTACCACAACGTACCCAGTGCATAGATCAGCAATGGCTCCCAGACGGGCATGTTCCCGGCAAGGCTTAGCGTGAAAATTGCCGCGATGAGTGAGGCTGGCAGCAGTCGCGCATGCAACGGGCTTAGCTCGGCGGTTACGCCAAGAATCAGCGTCAGGCCGGTGAGGATGAGCGGCAGTGGTATATCTTTTGCCAGCAGTAACTGCATGATCAGGCTGCAACCGGCAAACAGCGATGCGCCAATAACTAAACGTTTAAAAAAGCGTTTATGCGGGGTATCAAGACCGGCAATGTTGCAACAGGCAGGGACGAGGGAAAACAGAAGCCCCAGATGAAGCTGACCAATGATAAGACCGACGGCCACAGGTAAACACAGCACCAGGGTCTGTCGTAGTGCGTAGTTGATCTCGGGGTGATAAATCAGTCTTCGCCACATCGGAGCAAACAAAAATGGCGCGCTACCGGGTAACGCGCCATTTCGATGGGATTAACGTGTGCCGTAAACGACGATGGTCTTACCGTGAGCGGAGATCAGGTTCTGATCTTCCAGCATCTTCAGAATACGACCAACGGTCTCACGGGAGCAGCCAACGATCTGGCCGATTTCCTGGCGGGTGATTTTAATCTGCATACCGTCCGGGTGAGTCATCGCGTCAGGCTGTTTTGCCAGATTCAGCAGAGTCTGAGCAATACGACCGGTGACGTCGAGGAAGGCAAGGTTGCCTACTTTTTCAGACGTGACCTGCAGGCGACGAGCCATCTGAGAAGACAGGCGCATCAGAATATCCGGGTTGACCTGGATTAATTGGCGAAATTTTTTGTATGAAATTTCAGCGACTTCACATGCGGTTTTGGCCCGTACCCAAGCGCTACGTTCCTGGCCTTCTTCGAAGAGGCCTAATTCACCAATAAAATCGCCCTGATTCAGATAAGAAAGGATCATTTCTTTCCCTTCTTCATCTTTGATCAGCACTGCCACTGAGCCTTTAACGATGTAATACAACGTTTCCGCTTTTTCACCCTGGTGAATCAGCGTGCTCTTCGATGGGTACTTATGAATATGGCAATGAGACAAGAACCATTCGAGAGTCGGGTCTGTTTGCGGTTTGCCAAGCACCATGCGCGGTTATCCTCTGTTATAAGCTGTCTCCAGAGCCAGAAAACGACGCTGCCTCTGGGTTTGCAAAAATGTGCTTCCCGCTACCTGGGAAGGGGGCTACTAAAAATAGACTGCAGCCTGTAATGTGATGTCCTCTGCATACATGCAGTACGTCAATGTATTACTGTAGCATCCCGACTGTTTTAGCATAGCTTTCGCCGTGTGTCTCCTGGTGTCTCGCTTCAGCATGACGCAGGTCGCCTTCCGTTGCGAGAATTGTTATGTACGCGTAATCTGTCAGGAAAATTGAAACATTGGAGTTACGAATTATGCAAGCGCGTGTAAAGTGGGTTGAGGGGTTAACCTTCCTCGGTGAGTCCGCCTCTGGCCACCAAATTTTGATGGACGGTAACTCCGGTGATAAAGCGCCGAGCCCGATGGAAATGGTATTAATGGCTGCCGGCGGTTGTAGCGCAATTGATGTGGTATCGATCCTGCAAAAGGGTCGTCAGGATGTGACCAACTGCGAAGTGAAACTGACTTCAGAGCGTCGTGATGAAGCGCCGCGCCTGTTTACCCACATCAACCTGCATTTCATCGTAACGGGTAACGATCTGAAAGATGCGTCAGTCTCCCGCGCCGTCGATCTTTCAGCGGAAAAATACTGCTCCGTGGCGTTGATGCTGGAAAAGGCAGTGAATATTACCCATTCCTATGAAGTGGTTGCTGCGGCGTGATGCCATGCCTGATGGCGTTTCACTTATCAGGCCTACAGGATATAAACACGTAGGCCGGATAAGGCATCAGCCGCCATCCGGCAAAAGACCACATCACTCTATCTTCTTACCTTCCATCAGTCGCTGTACCAGCGGCAGCATAATCAATTCCATCGCCAGACCCATCTTGCCGCCAGGTACGACTAACGTATTGATATGGGAAATGAATGATCCCTGCAACATGGCCAGTAACCACGGGAAGTCGATCCCTTCCAGGTTACGAAAATGAATCACGACAAAGCTTTCATCCAGTGATGGAATGCTCTTAGCGGCAAAGGGGTTGGAGGTATCGACGGTCGGTACGCGCTGAAAGTTAATGTGCGTACGGGAAAACTGCGGCGTGATGTAATTGATGTAATCGTCCATTGAGCGCACAACCGAGTCCATCACCGCTTCACGCGAGTGTCCACGCTCGCTGGTATCGCGGGTCAGCTTTTGGATCCATTCCAGGTTAACGATCGGCACCACGCCGACCAGAAGATCGACATGCCGGGCCACATTTTGCTGTGGAGTGACGACGCCGCCGTGTAGCCCTTCATAGAACAGGACATCCGTCGGTTCAGGCAATGGCTGCCAGGGGGTAAACGTTCCCGGGACCTGGTTCCACGGTACGGCTTCATCGTAGGTGTGCAGATATTTACGCGACTGACCTGTTCCCGTCTGGCCGTATTCAATGAAGGTTTGTTCCAGCAGACCAAAGTCATTGGCTTCGGGACCGAAATAGCTGATATGCCGCCCGGCATCGCGCGCTTTGCGAATCGCCATGTCCATTTCTGGACGGGTATAGCGATGAAAACTGTCACCTTCCACCTCGGCGGCGCGCAGATTTAGCTGCGCGAAAATTTTACGAAACGCGAGGCTGGTGGTGGTGGTCCCCGCGCCGCTGGATCCTGTTACCGCAATCACCGGATGTTTGGCAGACATAACAACTCCATGAATAGGTTGATTTTTTATTATAGTCAGCCGTCGGCTACGGATTACTCGTGAATCTGCTTCCTCGGCATGATGTTGACCGTTTCATGCAGTTCGGACCACACCAGGACGGCTTCACCTGATTGTAGTTGGCGTTTGACGTCGGCGACTTTTTGTTCGAGCGAGCGTTCATGTTCACCATAATCGGTGCCTTCGCGCAAGACAAAGCTTTCAATCAGATTGTCCAGTGCGTCCGGGGAGATGTCTTGCCAGGGGATAATCATGATGACGCCTCCAGATACGTTGTCAGCCAGTCGGGAATTCTTGATTCCAGCCACATCTCAGGGCGGCGCACCGTGCCGCCAATAAATCCGACGTGTCCACCGTGTTCAGTTAACTGGTACTCCACCTGTGAGGGCAGGTTTTCCGGTTCAGGGATCACGTGATGATCCATAAACGGATCGTCCTTGGCATGGATAATCAGCGTCGGTTTGGCGATCTGATTAAGCAATGGCATGGCGCTACACTGGCGGTAATAGTCTATAGCATCGGCAAAACCGTGGATTTTGGCGGTGATCAGATCGTCAAAATCACGAATGCGACGCAGGGATTTCAACTGGGTCAGACTCACCGGCAGCGAACCCGGATAGGCCTGTAGCTTACGCGAGGCGTTAGCTTTCAACAGATTGAGCAGATAGCGTTGGTAGACGCGTGAGAACCCCTTCTCCATATGGTAGCTACAGGCTTCCAGCACGAAAGGCGCAGAGACAATAACCGCTGCATCAATGGGAATGTCGTTGCCTTCTTTGGCCAGCAGGCAGGCCAGCATGTTCCCGCCGAGTGAATAGCCTACCGCCGCGGTCGGCACACGACCAAACTCGCGCGCCAGCCAATGTAAAAACCAGGTGCCATCTTCTGTTTCACCAGAATGATAAATACGGTTGAGACGATTTGGCTCGCCGCTGCAGCCGCGAAAATGCATAACCACGCCCAGCCAGCCACGCTTTTGCGCTGCTTCAATCAGGCCATGTGCGTACGGGCTGTTCAGACTGCCTTCCAGACCGTGAAAAACCACCAGGCGCGGTTTGTGCTTCGCCTGTTGCGGATCTTCACTCCATGCCAGATCGACAAAGTCACCGTCGGGTAATTCCAGACGCTGCCAATGGGCGTCGAACTTCACCTTGCGGCGAATTAAACGCGGCAGCATTGTCTGCAAATGGCGGTTACTGATACCGCGCATCGGGCGGAATTCTCGCGAATCATCAGTAGGCGGGATCATTTCTGTGGACGTGATTTCAACCATAACACCAGAGCAATTAATAATCGGAAAGAATAACTATACCGCGCGCAGCGCTTGCGGGTTAGCCAATATGTGATTTTGTCGCTAGTCAGTCAGCAGGTTACGCGAGAAAAGATGAAAATCGACGTCGGGCTTTCGTCGCCACAGGCGAGCTTTACGCGTCCCTGTCGCTACGCTTTCTCCGGTATCTTCAAACATTCCTGACGCTTCAAAGCGGCGAATCAGACTTTTACGCTGGATCGACTGACCGAGGATCACCTCGGTGGCTTCGAGCAGTTGCCCATGGGTAAATGTCTCCGGCAAGCAGTATACAGGCAGGAGTGAGTACATCGTTTTTTGCCGTAAGCGATGCAGGGCCGCCGTAATGATATCTCCGTGGTCGAACGCGAGTGAATAATTTTTCAGCTCATCAACCGGGACCCAACGGGCATTGCTGACGCTGGCGATGTGCGGCGCACAGTCTACCCAGGCGATTAGCGCAAACCAGATAACCGTCAGACTCCAGCCGCGCGGGTCGCGATCCGGGCCGGAAAAGGTATCCAGTTGTTCCAGCCACGAAGGCAAAACACCTGTTTTTTCAGTGAGCTTGCGTAGCGCTGTGGCGCGAGTGGAGTCATCGTGCTCGATATCAATGAAGCCACCTGGTAATCCCCAACACCCTTTTTGCGGCTGGTTTGCACGTTCAACCAGTAATACGCACAGCGCCTGTTGATGCAGGGTAAACAGCACGCTATCGACCGTCACCAGAGGTGAGGGAAAGCGGCGGGCATCGTATTGATTCAGGTAGTCGGCTTCGGTGGTCATAAAGTACTCACGATGATTTGCAACGCCCACAAGTGTACCAGTCCAATACCGGGGGGCAAGGTTCGTTTTTTCTTATTATTTATCAGTTGATTATGGCGCAGTCTAAAAAAATGCATTTTGTGCTTGCTTAATATGTGTCTTAGGGACATTATTGATTGTGTCGAAGGGACACAATTAAAGGTGAGCGTGATGAGCATAAAACTGACACTAACGTTGGACGACCAGAGCTACGGAGTGACACACGGTGTTTTTCCTGATGGCGCCGTCTGGTTGAAGGTTACTGAAGTATTACCTCCCTTTGCTCGTCTGATGCGCATTCGTGCGACGGCGATGCGCGACATGAACGACTTTATGCTGTTGGCGCAACTGGTGGAGGCGGTTCGCCATCAAACGGATGTACTGGTCAGTCATCTCGAGCTTCCCTGGTTGCCGTGGGCACGTCAGGATCGCCATATGGTGGCGGGTGATAGCTTTGCGCTGAAAGTCTTTGCCAGCCAGCTCAATACGCTGCAATTCGATAAGGTGAAGGTGCTCGATCCGCACAGCGACGCGGCGGCGGCAGCTATCAATAATTTTGTGGCGATTTCACAAGAGACTTGCCTGCTGCACAGCGCGACTTTGCAGCGCCAGTTCCAGCAAAAAACGCTAATGCTGGTCGCCCCCGATGCCGGAGCGCTGAAGAAAATTGATGCCGTTGCCAGAGCGGTCGGTGTAGCGGAGTACGCCGTCCTGAGCAAAAAACGCGATGTAGCAAGTGGCAAGCTGACGGGATTTGCTTTAGTGGCTGGAGACGTGAGGGGCAGGGATATGCTGATTGTTGATGACCTGTGTGATGCCGGCGGTACGTTCATCGGCTCTGCGCAGGTACTCCGTGATGCTGGCGCCCGTAGCGTCAGCCTGTATGTTACCCACGGTCTTTTCACTAAGGGCGTCGAACACCTGTTTGCGAACGGTATTGATGCTATCTACACCACCACCTCTTTCGCTGCCCCGACGCTGGAACATCCGCAGCTTGAGCTTATCGATATTGACGCGATTTACCGCGCCTGAGGGAGATACTGATTATGAAAATGAACCCGATTCTGGCTATCGACGGCTACAAAGTTTCTCACCGCGTACAGTATCCGCAAGGAACCAGCCGCGTGTATTCCAACTTTACCCCGCGCAGCGATCGCTTTTTCTCCTCGCCGTTGGTGGATGGAAAACTGGTGTTTTTTGGTCTGCAAGGTTTTCTGCAGTGGTTTCTGGTTGATCTGTTTAACGAGGCGTTCTTTGCCCGTCCGGAAGACGAGGTGGTCAGGGAATACAAACAGGTCATGGACAGCTATCTCGGCAAAGATGCGGTAGCAGTTGATCATATCCGCGCCCTGCATCAGTTGGGCTATTTGCCGCTGCACATCAAAGCGCTGGATGAAGGCAGCAAAGTGCCGATGGCGGTGCCCGTTTTAACTATCATCAATACCCAACCTGAGTTTTTCTGGTTGGTGAATTACCTGGAGACCGTGCTGTCGGCAGAACTGTGGAAGGCGTCAACAAATGCCACCATTGCTCATCACTATCGTAAAATCTGCGCGCGCTGGGCACAGAAAACCTGTAGCGAGCTGACGCACCTGGACTTCCAGTGCCATGACTTTTCCTTTCGCGGTATGGCCGGATTGCAGGACACCATGCAGGCGGGCAGCGGCCACTTGTTGAGCTTTAAAGGGACCGACAGTATTCCATCTCTGCTGTACGCCCGCGATTATTACACCGACGGCGAGCCCTATTTTATCGGCGCCAGCATTCCGGCGACCGAGCACAGCGTGATGTGTATGGGGGAGCGTGAGCATGAGATTGAAACCTTCCGCCGCCTGATTGCCGATCTCTACCCGCAGGGATTTGTGTCGATTGTCTCTGATACGTGGGATTACTGGCAGGTACTGACGGAGTACACCCGCGAGCTGAAGAACATCATTCTGGCGCGGGAGGGACGGGTGGTTTTCCGTCCGGACAGCGGTAACCCGGTTGAGATCCTGTGCGGTACTGGCGCGGATGAGGATACCCGAGCCGATCGTACGGCACAGGAGAAAGGCTCTGTGGAGGTGCTGTGGGAGATATTTGGCGGCACGGTTAACGCCAAAGGCTACAAGGTGCTCGACCCACATGTGGGGCTGATTTATGGCGATTCCATCACCCTTGAGCGGGCGAATGAGATCCTGCGTCGTCTGGAAGCGAAAGGTTTTGCCAGTTCAAATGTGGTGTTTGGCGTCGGTTCTTTTACCTATCAGTACAACACGCGTGACACCTTCGGTTTTGCGATGAAGGCTACGTGGGGAGAAGTCGACGGTAAAGGGCGGACGATCTTTAAAGAGCCGAAAACCGATAATGGCTTAAAACGCTCTGCCCGTGGTTTGCTGCGTGTGACGAGGAATGAAGCAGGCGATTTATGCCTGCATGACGAACAGACCTGGGAGCAAGAGCAGGAAGGGGAACTGAAAACTCGTTTTCTCAACGGCAAGCTGTTTAACCGTCAGCATTTCGACGAAATCCGCCAGCGTCTGGCGGCGCAAAGGTAATTTCCCGCAAGCGGGTAGCATTACCCGCTTCCTCCTCCCTCCCGGCGTAAATTGATCATCGTCACAAATGGTTACTTCAATTATTACTCTCAAGCTAATGATTCTTTCCTACGCTTAATTGATGACTTTCTCACCAGGGTGCACACTCTTTCCAGTGTTAAGCAATCAAAATGATTAGCTGAATCAGGAGGTTAATAATGTTATCTGGGCAAACGCCAGCACGAGTCTGGAACACCCGCCGCACGGAAAAACAGCGCCGTCTGGCCTCCGTTCCGGTGCAGGGTAAGGTGCTGCCGACCGCAGACCTGACCGCGATGCTGGAAAAACTGATCGCGCCGGGTGACCGCGTGGTATTAGAAGGGAATAACCAAAAGCAGGCAGATTTCTTGTCCCGTATGCTGGCTGAGGTGAACCCGCAGATTGTGCATGACCTGCACATGATCATGCCAAGCGTCGGGCGCAGCGAGCATCTGGATATCTTTGAAAAAGGCATCGCCCGCAAGCTGGATTTCTCCTTCTCCGGCACCCAGAGCCTGCGTATCTCGCAGCTGTTGGAAGATGGTCAGCTGGAAATCGGCGCCATCCATACTTACATCGAACTTTACTCCCGTCTTTACGTCGACCTGGCCCCGAACGTGGCGCTGATTGCCGGTTATAAGGCTGACCGTAAAGGCAACCTCTACACCGGGCCGAGCACCGAAGATACGCCAGCGCTGGTGGAAGCCGCCGCGTTCCACGATGGCATTGTCATCGCGCAGGTGAACGAACTGGTGGATGACGAATGCGACCTGCCGCGCGTGGATATTCCGGGTTCCTGGATTGACTACGTGGTTGTCGCCGACAAGCCGTTCTTTATCGAACCGCTGTTTACCCGTGACCCGCGCCTGATTAAACAGGAACATATCCTGATGGCGATGATGGCGATTAAAGGCATCTACGCGGAGCACCAGGTGCAGTCGCTGAACCACGGTATCGGCTTCAACACTGCCGCTATCGAACTGCTGCTGCCGACCTACGGCGAACAGCTGGGGCTGAAGGGCAAAATCTGTAAACACTGGACTTTGAACCCGCATCCGACGCTGATCCCGGCGATTGAAAGCGGCTGGGTAGAAAGCGTGCACTGCTTCGGCGGCGAACTGGGGATGGAAGAGTACATCCGCGCCCGTCCGGATATCTTCTTCACCGGTTCCGACGGCTCGATGCGTTCCAACCGTGCTTTCTGCCAGCTGGCAGGTCAGTACGCGGTGGATATGTTTATCGGTTCGACCCTGCAGGTTGACGGCTACGCCAATTCCTCAACGGTGACCCGCGGCCGCCTCTCCGGCTTCGGCGGCGCGCCGAATATGGGTCACGATCCGCACGGTCGTCGCCACGCGACCCCAGCCTGGCTGAACATGATCACCGAACCGGATCCGATGCAGCGCGGTAAAAAACTGGTCGTACAGATGGTGGAAACCTTCCAGGCCGGCGTGAAGCCAACCTTCGTTGAGAAACTGGATGCGGTAGACGTGGCGAAAGCCTCCGGTATGCCGCTGGCTCCAGTAATGATCTACGGCGACGACGTGACCCACGTGCTGACTGAAGAAGGTATCGCCTACCTCTACCGCGCCAAAGATCTGGAAGAACGCCGCGCGATGGTTGCTGCGGTTGCCGGTATCACCGATATCGGTCTGGGCGTTGACGCGAAACGCGTTGCTGAACTGCGCCAGAGCGGCAAAGTAGTCTATCCGGAAGATATGGGCATTCGTCGTACCGACGCCACCCGTTCGCTGCTGGCAGCCGGTAGCGTCGCTGACCTGGTGGAATGGTCCGGCGGTCTTTACAACCCACCTGCGAAATTCCGGAGCTGGTAATGAAACTTCTGCCCCAGATTCAGGTTGAAGGCGGTGCCGAATGGCTGGCGCGAACCGCCACGCAGTGTCTGATTGACGAAGCACGATTAAGCCCGAAACCCGGTCTGGTGGACAGTCGGGGTAACGGCGCGCACCACGATTTATCGCTTGCGCTAATGGAGCGCTCCGCGCACAGCCTGACCCCCACGTTTCAAGCGCTTGCGCAACAGAGCTGGCAGCGGCCAGCCGATATTGCGCTGAGACAAACCGTAGGGCGACTAGGCCGAGAAGGTGAGAAACAGATGATGGCCGCCACCGACGGCGTGAATACCCACCGCGGCGCGATTTGGGCGCTGGGGCTGCTGGTCAGCGCGGTGGCGATGCACGGCGGCGTGGGCAGCGCGCAGCAGGTAGCGATGACCGCCGCCGAGCTGGCAAAACTGCCGGATGCCGCCGCGCCGAAGGTCTTCAGTAAAGGGCTACGCGCCACCCACCGTTATCAGGTGCCGGGTGCCAGAGAAGAGGCGAAGCAGGCGTTTCCGCACGTGATGCAGCGTGCGCTACCGCAGCTGCGTTTAAGCCGCCTGCGCGGTAGTAGCGAGACGCACGCGAGGCTGGATGCGCTGATGGCCATCATGACCTCGCTGACCGATACCTGCGTACTTTCTCGTGCCGGGCTGGAAGGGCTTGATGCCATGCAGGACGGCGCGCGCGCCGTGTTGAATGCAGGCGGCAGCGCGCACCCGGCGGGTCAGGCGGCATTAGCGGAACTGGATAGCCAGATGCTGGCGCTGAACGCCTCGCCGGGCGGCGCGGCTGACCTGCTCGCCGCCACGCTATTTCTCGATCGCGTCGAAATCACGTCGAATCGCCGTATTTAAAGCATTAAGAGGATGTTATGGAACACATTACGTTAACCGTACCGGCCAGCCGCACCTTAAGCGGCAAAGCGCTGGCAGGCGTTGTGGGCTCCGGGGATATGGAGGTGTTATTCACCGCCGACCAGGGCCAGACGTTAACCATTGATATCACCACTTCTGTCGATAACAGCATCAGCCGTTGGGAAGCGCTGTTCAACCGTCTGCAAACGGTCAGCAGCCTGCCGGCGGGCAAACTGACGATCCATGACTTCGGCGCGACGCCGGGTGTGGCGCGCATTCGTATCGAACAGGTATTTGAAGAGGTGAGCTATGCGTGATGATCGCAGTTTTATCGAATTAAAAGCACGCCAGCGTGCGCACGCGCTGCTGGACGAAGGCAGCTACCGTGAACTGCTCGACCCGTTTGAAGGCGTGATGTCGCCGTGGCTCGGCGCGCAGGGCATCGTCCCGCAGGCCGATGACGGCATGGTGGTGGCGAAAGGCACCATTAACGGCAAACCGGCAGTGGTGGTGGCGATTGAAGGAGCGTTCCAGGGCGGCAGTATGGGCGAAGTGTCCGGCGCCAAAATGGCGGCGGCGCTGGAGCTGGCGGCGGAAGATAACCGCAACGGCATCCCGACTCAGGCGGTACTGAGCCTGGAAACCGGCGGCGTGCGCTTGCAGGAAGCCAACCTTGGCCTCGCGGCGATTGCCGATATTCACGCGGCGATTGTGGACCTGCGCCGTTATACCCCGGTGGTCGGCATTGTCGCCGGTACCGTGGGCTGCTTCGGTGGGATGTCCATCGCGGCGGCGCTATGCAGCTATCTGATTGTCACCCGCGAAGCGCGTCTCGGCCTCAACGGCCCGCAGGTTATCGAACAGGAAGCCGGGATTGAAGAGTACGACTCCCGCGACCGTCCGTTTATCTGGAGCATGACCGGTGGCGAAATTCGCTACCAAAGCGGGCTGGTGGAAGCGCTGGTCGACGACGGCGTCAACGCGGTCAAAGCCGCCATGAACGAGGCGCTGGCCAAAGGCGTACCGGCAAAACATCGAACCGATAACTACGACTGGTATCTCGATCGTCTGACCAACTTCGACACGCGCAAACAGGCCGATACCGAACAGATTCATGCGCTCTTTGCCCGGGAGGTGAAATGATGAGTAACGCAATGAGCCGTGGCCAATTATGGCTGGAAACCCTGGTGCCAAACGCTAAACGTATCGAGGGCCTGTGTCCGTCCGTCCAGGCTGCCGACGGCGAGCTGAACGGTGAAACCGCGCGTTTTATCGCGGTCGTTCCCGATGCCAATAACCATTATCCACGCGCAGCCAAAGGCGAAGTAGGTCTGCTGGAAGGCTGGACGCTGGCGAAAGTGGTGAGTGAAACCATCGCCGCTGATGCCGATAAAGCCGTCAAGCGGCCGATTGTGGCGGTGATCGACGTGCCGAGTCAGGCCTACGGTCGCCGTGAAGAAGGTTTCGGCATTCACCAGGCGCTGGCCGGTGCCGCGGCGGCGTATGCCAACGCGCGTCTGGCGGGCCACCCGGTGATTGGCCTGATTGTCGGTAAAGCGATGTCCGGCGCGTTTCTGGCGCACGGCTACCAGGCAAACCGCCTGATCGCCTTTAACGATAAAGGAGTGCTGATCCATGCGATGGGTAAAGAGTCGGCGGCGCGCATCACCCTGCGTACCGTTGACGCGCTGGAAAAACTGGCGGCGACCATTCCGCCAATGGCGTATGACATCAGCAACTACGCCACCCTGGGGCTGCTGGAAAATCTGCTGGATATCAGCAATCCGGACGCGCCTTCTGCTTCCGATCTGGCGCTGGTGAAAACCACGCTGCAACAGGCCATCAATGACGCTCGTCAGGACCCGACGCTGAAAAGCCGTCTGGGTGCCGACAATCGCCGCAGCTCTGCCCTCGTACGCGAACGCATGCGAGCAAGCTGGTAAGTAAAAAAGAGACCTGCCGGATGTACGGCTTCATGGGCGCTTTCCGCGCCCATGCGGGCAGCTGCATCTGAAAAAATAATAATCATCGCGCCAGTGCTAACTTTTTTTCATTACAGGTGAAATATGACTTACGTAATTGTTCATGCTCTTGCTCCGATTTTCGTCATTATGTTACTGGGATTCTGGGCCGGGAAGGCCAAAATGGTGGATAACAAGAATGTCTCCCTGCTCAATATCTTCGTGATGGACTTTGCATTGCCTGCAGCGCTGTTTAGCGCAACCGTACAGACGCCGTGGGCTGGCATCGTTGCGCAGTCGCCGCTGATTGTGGTGCTGACGCTGGCAATGTGGATTACCTATGCCGCCATCTACTTTATGGCGACCAAAGTTTTCAAGAAATCTCCACAGGATGCCGCCGTGCTGACCCTGACCGTTGCGCTGCCAAACTACGCCGCGCTGGGTCTGCCGATTCTGGGTAGCGTGCTGGGTGAAACCTCTTCCACCTCGCTTTCCGTTGCCGTTTCCATCGCCTGCGGCTCTGTGCTGATGACGCCGTTCTGCCTGCTGATCCTCGAACGTGAGAAAGCGCGCGCGGAAGGCGGTAACTCCGGTTCTACGCTCTCCATGCTGCCGGTGCTGATGTGGCGTTCGATTAAAAAACCGATCGTGATGGGCCCGCTGTTGGGGGTTATCCTCTCTGCCATTGGTATTAAAATGCCGGAACTGGTGCTGGCGGCTATTAAACCGCTGGGTCTGTCTGCTACTGCGGCGGCGCTGTTCCTGACTGGTGTGATCCTCTCTGCGCGTAAACTGCAGATTAACACCGTGGTGATCACCTCAACTATCGCTAAACTGCTGATTCAACCAGCGATTGCCTGGGGTATCGTGCTGATTTTCGGCCTGCATGGCTCCGTAGCGATTACCGCTATCCTGATGATTGCGCTGTCCGCGGGCTTCTTCGGTGTGGTATTCGGTAACCGCTTTGGCGTGCAGTCGCCGGATGCAGAAGCCGTGCTGCTGTTGAGCTCGGTACTGTGTATCCTGTCGCTGCCGCTGTTTATCTCGCTGACTTCAGGAATCTAAATCATGAGCACAACATTACGTCCACACGACTTAATCTGGCTGAACGCGCGCGACGCGCTCGAAGATGTCACGGAATCCTGGGTGGATACCGTCTGGCATAGCGGTCTGCCGGTAGTGGTGCGGCGTGATGTTGATGCGCAGGGGCGCATTCCCGTGGGTGTCCGCGGGATGAAACGTGAGCAGCGCGCCGCCGGTTGGGTAAAAGCGGAGGCGGTCGTTCGCGTCTGCTCGCCGGAATCGCTGGTGGATCCGCTGTCGCTGCTGCGTTCGCCCTTTATCTCTCAGCCACCGGTTCAGGTGGCTTTGTTATTGGCGCAGCAGGCGTGGCCGTGGACGTGGGGTATTACCGGGAGTACCGGCTATGCGCTGGCGACCGGGATCCCGGTTATCCACGCGGCAAGCGATCTGGATCTGCTGATCCGCGCGCCGCAGCCGCTGGCACGCGAGCCGCTGGCGATGTGGCAGCAGCAACTGACGGGCGGGCTGTGCCGGGCGGATACCCAGGTGGAAACGCCCTGTGGCGCGTTTGCCCTCAACGAATGGCTGCGTGACGGTAAAGCGCTGTTAAAAACCTCACAGGGGCCGCAGTTGGTCCGCGACCCGTGGGGCAGGGAGGAGTCATGAAAATTCTGTTTACCTTTCCGGGGCAGGGAACGCAGCACGCAGGTATGCTGCAAAACCTTCCGGGGACCGAACTGACCCAGGCGCGTGACGTGTTGGGGGCCGAGGTGGATATGCTGGATAGCCCTGAAGCGTTGAAACATACCCGAGCCGTTCAGCTGTCTCTGCTGATTGCCGGCGTTGCCTGGGCGCGTGAGCTGGAACGTCGTGGCGTAGCGCCCGATATCGTGAGCGGGCTGTCGATCGGTGCTTATCCGGCAGCGGTTATCGCGGGTGCGTTGGAATTCAGCGATGCGCTGCGGCTGGTGGCGCTGCGCGGTGACTTAATGGAGCAAGCATACCCACATGGTTACGGTCTGACGGCCATTATGGGGCTAACCCTGTCGCAGGTTGAGTCACTGGTCGACGGCAGCGGCACCTATATCGCCAACCTGAACGCGGAAACGCAGATTGTGATTGCGGGTAGCGATGAAGCGATGGCCTGCGTGGCGAAGCGGGCGCTGGAAAAAGGCGCCAGCAAAGTGCATCGGCTGGCGGTGAGCGTGCCGTCCCACTGTGAACTGCTGGCCGAGCCTGCACAAAAGCTGGTTGAGGCGTTCAGCCATGTGACGCTTTCTCGTCCACGCTACGCCTATCTGAGCGGCAGTACCGGGCGCGTGCTGTGGCAGCCGGAACGCATTGCCGACGATCTGGCGATGAATATGGCGCGCACGGTGCGTTGGCAGGAGGCGGTTATCTCCGCTAACGAACGTGAAGCGCGGCTGGCGATTGAAATGCCACCCGGTGGCGTGCTGACCTGCCTGACGCGTCAGGCAGCGTGGGAAGGGGAGTCTATCGCCCTGGAACGCAGCGGCGTGGATGTTGCTGTGCACCTGGCAAAACGCCTTCGCGCATGATGTGATGGCCCGATGGCGCTGCGCTTATCGGGCCTACGGCTTGCACCTGATGTAGGCCGGATAAGACGCGTAGCGTCGCCATCCGGCAATCAGGCGTTCTGGTTCAGCGCTCTGGCGTACATGCGCCCTTCGGCGGCCAGCGCCAGCAGGCTTGGGTCGCGCTCGCGGTTGCGGGCAAAGACGATGGCGATAAGCTGCTGCATCTGATACGGCTCGGCGAGCTTTTGCAGCTTCACGGTATTTTCATACATCTTCTTCATTCGCCCCGGCATCAAACAGAAACCCACCCCTGCCTGTACCAGACTGAGCATGGAGAAGATGTCGTTCACCCGCGTGACGATCTCCGGCTCAAATCCGGCGATATGAAACGCTTCCTGGAAACCGGCGTAGGTGGCAAACCCTTCCGCCAGCGAGACAAACTTTTCATGGCGATAGTGGCGCAGGTCCGCCTTCGCGGTGGTATCCAGCCCAGCGGTCATCGGCGCGGCAAGGTAGATATCGTCGTGGAACAGGGGCAGCACTTCGAGGCTTTTGCGGTCGATTTCGCTTTCTGAAATGGAGATGAGGATGGCGTCCAGCACGCCATCTTCCAGCATTTTCAGCAGCGCCTCGTTAGAGCCCATGGTGAGGTCCAGCTCCAGATCCGGGCGGCGCAGCTTCATGCCCATAATCAGGTGCGGTACCGTCTCCAGCGTCAGCGAGTAGAGCGTGCCCACACGTAAACGGCCCTGACCGACGCCCGCCGTTTTGCGGGCCTCTTCCAGCCCGCGTTCCATCAGTTGGGTGACTTCCTGACAGTACTCCAGCAGCGTCCACGCTGCGGGCTGGGCTATCAGGTTGCGGCCTTTATGGACGAACAGCGGGCAACGAACGTTCTCTTCCAGCGTGTGCAACGCCCGGTGAACGCTAACGCCGCTGATATTCAGCACCTCGGCGGTACGGGCGATGTTGCCCTTCTCCATAAAGGTCATGAAGATGGTCAGCTTGCGGAAGGTAATGTCATCGGTGATTGACAGGTTCATCGGCCGCCCTCGGAGGTTAGTCGTTCTGCATCATCTGTTCGAGCTGCTCATGCGCCTCCAGCCACGCCATTTCGCACTCCTCCAGCCCGGATTTGGCGCTGGCCTGCAGCTGCAGACACTCGGTCATTTCCGCTTTACGGCTAGGGTCGTACAGGCTGCTGTCGCCGAGCTTCTCTTCCGCCTGCGCCAGCTGGGCGTTGAGTTTTTCCATCTCTTTTTCCAGACGGGTAATCTCTTTACGCAGCGGCTGCGTTAGGGTGCGGAGTTCAGCTTCGCGACGCTTCTGATCCTTACGCGCCTGGGCGCTGTTCACGCTCTCCTTCGCCGGTTCGTCGCTCTGGTTTTCCTGTTTCTGCACATCGCTCAGCCACTGTTGATAATCTTCCAGATCGCCGTCAAACGGCTCGACTTTCTTGTCGTGCACCAGATAGAGGTCGTCGGTGGTGGAGCGAATCAGATGACGGTCGTGCGAGACCACGACCAGCGCGCCTTCGAAATCGATCAGCGCTTCGGTCAGCGCCTGACGCATATCCAAATCCAGGTGGTTAGTCGGTTCATCAAGCAGCAGCAGGTTCGGGCGCTGCCAGACGATCAGTGCCAGTACCAGACGCGCCTTTTCACCGCCGGAGAAGCGGCGAGTCTCTTCGCTGACTTTATCGCCCTGGAAGCCGAATCCGCCGAGGTAGTCGCGCAGTTTCTGCTCCAGCTCCTGCGGCGCCATGCGCGCCAGATGCTGGATGGGCGATTCATCGGCACGTAAAAACTCCAGCTGATGCTGTGCGAAGTAACCCAGTTTAATGCCCTTGGCGAGCCCGATTTCACCGCTGATGGGGGCCAGTTCGCCCGCCAGCAGCTTAATCAGGGTTGATTTACCCGCGCCGTTACGACCGAGCAGGCCGATGCGTGAACCCGGCACCAGATTCAGTTTGATCGAATCGAGAATGACGCGATCGCCATAGCCGGCGCTGACCTTCTCCATCTTCAAGAGCGGGTTTGGCAGGCTTTCCGGTTGACGGAAGCTGAAGTGGAACGGGTTGTCGACATGCGCAGGGGCAATTAGCTCCATGCGTTCCAGCATTTTGATACGGCTCTGCGCCTGTTTTGCTTTCGTTGCTTTAGCGCGGAAACGATCGATATAGCTTTGCAGATGCGCCACGCGCTCCTGCTGGCTTTCGTACATTGCCTGTTGCTGTGCGAGGCGGGTCGCACGCTGGATTTCAAACGCGCTGTAGTTGCCGGTGTACTCGAACATGGTTTGCTGTTCGATATGAATAATTTTATCCACCACCGGATCGAGAAAGTCGCGATCGTGGGAGATCAAAATCAGCGTGCCCTGATAGCTTTTCAGCCATCTTTCCAGCCAGATCACCGCGTCGAGATCGAGGTGGTTGGTGGGTTCATCGAGCAGCAGTAGGTCTGAACGGCAAATCAGCGCCTGGGCCAGGTTGAGACGCATACGCCAGCCACCGGAGAAGTCGCTGACCGGGCGCTCAAGCTGTTCGTTGGAGAAGCCGAGGCCATGCAGCAGGCTGGCGGCGCGTGAGCGCACGGTCCAGGCGTCGATGGCATCCAGCTTGCCATGGACGGTGGCAATGGCATGTCCATCGTTACGTTCGTTGGCGTCGTTCAACTGCGCTTCCAGTTGACGATACTCGCGGTCGCCGTCAATGACGTACTCCAGCGCGGGCTGTGGCAACGCAGGCGTTTCCTGATTCACCCACGCGAGCTGCCAGTTTCCCGGATAGGTAAATCCTCCAGCGTCGGCGCTGAGTTCATTTTTCAGCAATGCCAGCAGGGTAGATTTACCGCAGCCATTTTTACCCACCAGGCCAACCTTCTGCCCTGGATTAATGGTGGCCGTGGCATTGTCCAGCAAGACGCGCACGCCGCGACGAATTTGTAACGATGAGAAAACAATCATAAGGCGCCGTATGTTCAGACTATGTTAATTTATCATTATGATAATGTAATGTGCGGGCCGTTTGCCGCACCGAGGCGCAATGGTAGCCCAAAACGTCGAAAATAGACAAAAGACAAAACCGGGAGGGGGATGATGTTCCAGCCAGCGAAAGTCTTGCTGCTGTATGCCCATCCGGAATCTCAGGACTCGGTCGCGAACCGTGTTCTGCTTAAACCGGCCATGCAGCTCAGCAATGTTACCGTGCACGACCTTTACGCGCACTATCCTGATTTTTTTATCGATATTCCGCATGAACAGGCGCTGCTGCGTGAGCATGATGTGATTGTTTTTCAACATCCTCTCTACACCTATAGCTGCCCGGCGCTGTTAAAGGAGTGGTTTGACCGCGTACTGAGCCGCGGATTTGCCAGCGGTCCCGGAGGGAATCAACTGGCGGGAAAGTACTGGCGAAGCGTCATTACCACCGGTGAACCCGAAAGCGCATACCGTTATGACGCGCTGAACCGTTATCCGATGAGCGATGTACTGCGCCCTTTTGAACTAACGGCCGGTATGTGCCGCATGCACTGGATGAGCCCAATCATTGTTTACTGGGCAAGGCGGCAAACGAAGCAGGAACTGGACAGTCATGCTAAAGCGTACGGTGACTGGCTGGTGAATCCGATTCCTGTGGGAGGCCGCTGATGGAAGGCTCTGATTTATTGACAGCGGGAGTGTTGTTCCTCTTTGCGGCGGTAGCTGCGGTGCCGCTGGCATCGCGGCTGGGTATTGGCCCGGTATTAGGGTACTTGCTGGCGGGGATCGCTATCGGCCCGTGGGGATTAGGATTCATTAGCGATGTGGATGAAATCCTGCACTTTTCCGAACTGGGCGTCGTCTTTTTGATGTTCATCATTGGGCTGGAACTTAACCCGGCCAAGTTATGGCAATTGCGGCGTTCAATTTTTGGTGTCGGTGCCGCGCAGGTGATGCTGAGCGCAGTGGTGCTGGCTGGCTTGCTGATGCTCACTGCGTTCTCCTGGCAAGCGGCAGTGGTCGGCGGCATTGGTCTGGCGATGTCATCGACCGCTATGGCGCTACAGTTGATGCGCGAAAAAGGCATGAACCGTAGCGAATCCGGGCAACTGGGTTTTTCTGTGCTGCTGTTCCAGGATTTGGCAGTGATCCCTGCACTGGCGCTGGTTCCACTGCTGGCGGGGTCTGCCGATGAACATTTTGACTGGATCAAAGTGGGCATGAAGGTGTTGGCTTTCGCCGGCATGTTGATTGGCGGACGCTATTTGCTGCGCCCTGTTTTCCGCTTCATTGCGGGTTCTGGCGTGCGGGAAGTGTTCACCGCTGCTACGCTGCTGCTGGTACTGGGTTCTGCGCTATTTATGGATGCGCTGGGATTGTCGATGGCGCTGGGAACGTTTATCGCGGGCGTGCTGCTGGCGGAAAGCGAATACCGCCATGAGTTGGAAACGGCAATCGATCCTTTTAAAGGTCTGTTGCTCGGACTGTTTTTTATCTCCGTTGGCATGTCGCTCAATCTCGGCGTGCTCTATACCCATATTCTGTGGGTAGCGGCGAGCGTAATCGTGCTGGTGGTCGTAAAAATGCTGGTGCTGTATGTGCTGGCACGACTGAACGGCATGAGAAGCTCTGAACGAATGCAGTTTGCCGGCGTGTTAAGCCAGGGCGGTGAATTCGCTTTCGTGCTGTTTTCAACGGCATCCTCGCAACGACTGTTTCAGGGCGATCAAATGGCGCTACTGCTGGTGACCGTCACGTTGTCGATGATGACCACGCCGCTGGTGATGAAGCTGATTGATAAATGGCTCTCCCGCCAGTTTAACGGCCCGGATGAAGAAGATGAAAAACCCTGGGTGGAGGATGATAAACCGCAGGTCATTGTCGTGGGGTTTGGGCGTTTTGGTCAGGTTATCGGTCGCTTACTGATGGCCAATAAAATGCGTATTACCGTCCTGGAGCGAGATATCAGCGCGGTGAATTTGATGCGCAAATATGGCTATAAGGTCTATTACGGTGATGCCACCCAAGTGGATCTGCTGCGTTCCGCGGGGGCTGAAGCGGCACAATCCATCGTCATTACTTGTAATGAACCCGAAGACACCATGAAACTGGTGGAACTTTGCCAACAGTACTTTCCGCATTTACATATTCTTGCGCGAGCGCGCGGACGTGTAGAGGCACATGAGTTATTACAGGCTGGTGTGACGCAGTTTTCCCGCGAAACCTTCTCCAGTGCGCTGGAGCTGGGGCGTAAAACGCTGGTTACGTTGGGGATGCATCCGCACCAGGCTCAGCGTGCTCAGCTGCATTTTCGGCGGCTCGATATGCGCATGTTGCGGGAACTGATCCCCATGCATACCGACACGGTACAAATCTCGCGAGCCAGGGAAGCCCGGCGTGAACTGGAGGAGATCTTCCAGCGTGAGATGCAGCAAGAACGACGTCAGCTGGATGGCTGGGATGAATTTGAGTAGAGGTAATCATGGCAATTCGTAAACGTTTTATTGCAGGCGCAAAATGTCCGTCCTGCCAGGCACAGGATTCGCTGGCGATGTGGCGCGAAAATAATATCGATATTGTTGAGTGTGTTAAGTGTGGTCATCAGATGCGGGAAGCCGATAAAGAGGCGCGCGAACATGTTCGCAAAGAAGAGCAAGTGATCGGGATTTTTCATCCGGACTAGCGATATGGCGCAGCTTTTTTTAAGCTAGAGGGTACACAGGTGCAGAATTCCGCTACAATCTGCGCCACTATTCTTTCCATGCTCAGGAGATATCATGAAAGTAGCAAAGGACCTGGTGGTCAGCCTGGCCTATCAGGTACGTACAGAAGACGGTGTGTTGGTTGATGAGTCTCCGGTGAGTGCACCGCTGGACTACCTGCATGGTCACGGTTCTCTGATTTCTGGCCTGGAAACAGCGCTGGACGGTCATGAAGTTGGCGACAAATTCGACGTTGCTGTTGGCGCAAACGACGCGTACGGTCAGTACGACGAAAACCTGGTGCAGCGCGTTCCTAAAGACGTCTTCATGGGCGTTGACGAACTGCAGGTTGGCATGCGTTTCCTGGCTGAAACTGACCAGGGTCCAGTACCGGTAGAAATTACCGAAGTGGAAGACGACCACGTTGTGGTTGACGGTAACCACATGCTGGCTGGTCAGAACCTGAAATTCAACGTAGAAGTTGTTGCTATCCGCGAAGCGACCGAAGAAGAACTGGCTCATGGCCACGTTCACGGCGCGCACGGTCACGACCACGATCATGACCACGGTCACGATGGTTGCTGCGGTGGTCACGGCCACGATCATGGTCACGAGCACGGTGGCGAAGGCTGCTGCGGCGGTGGCGGTAAAGGTAACGGCGGCGGCTGCGGTTGCCACTGATCGGTATGATTGCCTGATGGCGCTACGCTTATCAGGCCTACTGTAGGCCGGATAAGACGTTTACGTCGTCATCCGGCACAAAAAAGCGGGGATATCCCCGCTTTTTTTACGTCTCAATAATGTGGCGGCGGGGTCTCTTCGGACTGAGACGCGATGTGGGACGGCTGCGTGGCTTTCAGCTTCTCAGTCAGCAGACGCAGATGATCGCGTAGTTTGGCCATTTCCAGTTCATGCGCAGTTACCGTCACGTTGAGCTCTTCAATGGTGATTTCCTGAAATGCCAGGCGGCTTTCCAGCTCGGCCAGGCGAGTTTCCAATGTTGTATCCTGCATGATTCACCTCTTTCTTTTTTCTCCGGCAGATCGCGGACTGCGGCGAATTCTACTTAACTTTGCCTGTTTGCACAGCACTCAATCTTCAGCAACGAAACTAATTTAAACAAAAAGAGTCTGAAAAGTGGTGATAATAGGGCGTGCCTGTATGTTGATTTGTTCTGCAACGCTTTATAGTACATTTTTATGTTAGATAACCCTGGGGTGAGATGCCCCGGCCCTGGAGAGATGGATGAAATCACTGTTTAAAGTAACGCTGCTGGCGACCACAATGGCTGTTGCTCTGCATGCCCCGATCACCTTCGCTGCTGATGCTGCGAAACCAGCCGCTACTGCTGACAGCAAAGCAGCATTCAAGAATGACGACCAAAAAGCCGCTTACGCGCTGGGCGCGTCCCTGGGTCGTTATATGGAAAACTCCCTGAAAGAGCAGGAAAAGCTGGGCATCAAACTGGATAAAGATCAGCTGATCGCTGGCGTTCAGGATGCGTTTGCTGACAAGAGCAAACTGTCCGACCAGGAAATCGAACAAACTTTGCAGGCGTTTGAAGCGCGTGTGAAGAGTTCCGCTCAGGCGAAAATGGAAAAAGACGCGGCTGACAATGAAGCCAAAGGTAAAGTTTACCGTGAGAAATTTGCTAAAGAGAAAGGCGTTAAAACCTCTTCCACTGGCTTGATCTACAAAGTAGAGAAAGAAGGTACTGGCGCAGCGCCGAAAGACAGCGATACCGTGGTTGTAAACTACAAAGGTACGCTGATTGATGGTAAAGAGTTTGACAACTCCTACACCCGTGGCGAGCCGCTCTCTTTCCGTCTTGATGGTGTTATCCCTGGCTGGACCGAAGGCCTGAAAAATATCAAGAAAGGCGGTAAAATTCAGCTGGTTATCCCACCAGATCTGGCTTACGGCAAAACCGGCGTTCCGGGTATTCCGGCCAACTCTACGCTGGTGTTTGATGTTGAACTGTTAGATATCAAACCGGCACCGAAAGCCGAGGCGCAGCCAGATGCTGCACCGGCCGATAAAGCTGCAGACAGCAGCAAAAAGTAAGCGAACAGTAACCGCCGCCCACAGGGCGGCGGTTTTTTATTATCGACAGAATATAATTAATACTGGAAAGCGCCTTGTGCGCTGTATTACTTTAGATGCCCCTATAATAGTGATGAGCCTGCCCTGACAACATAACGACAGGCTCCTGAAAAGGAGTGCTTTTTTTCATGTCCAGGTCGCTTTTAACCAACGAAACCAGTGAGCTAGATTTACTGGATCAACGTCCTTTCGATCAAACTGACTTCGATATCCTTAAATCCTATGAAGCGGTAGTGGACGGGTTGGCGATGCTCATTGGTTCCCATTGTGAAATCGTATTGCACTCTTTGCAGGATTTGAAATGCTCGGCTATCCGCATTGCGAACGGTGAACACACGGGCCGTAAAATTGGCTCACCGATAACCGACCTTGCATTGCGTATGCTGCATGATATGACGGGTGCGGATAGCAGCGTGTCGAAGTGTTACTTCACGCGCGCGAAAAGCGGTGTCTTGATGAAGTCGGTGACGATTGCCATTCGTAACCGAGAGCATCGCGTGATTGGTCTGCTGTGCATCAACATGAACCTCGATGTGCCATTCTCGCAGATAATGAATACCTTTATCCCACCGGAAACCCCAGAAGTGGGTTCTGCCGTGAACTTTGCTTCTTCTGTAGAAGATTTGGTCACCCAGACGCTGGAATTCACGATCGAAGAAGTGAATGCCGATCGCAATGTTTCCAATAATGCGAAAAACCGCCAGATTGTCCTGAATCTGTATGAGAAAGGTATCTTCGATATTAAAGATGCGATTAACCAGGTCGCCGATCGGTTGAATATCTCCAAGCACACGGTCTACCTCTATATTCGCCAGTTCAAAAGCGGCGATTTCCAGGGGCAAGACAAGTAATGCGCTTTACCATCATGGTGACGGGACCTGCTTATGGTACACAGCAGGCGAGTAGCGCGTTGCAATTTGCCCACGCGCTACTTAAAGAAGGGCATGAGTTATGCAGCGTCTTTTTCTATCGTGAAGGTGTGTATAACGCTAACTTCCTGACTTCGCCCGCCAGCGATGAGTATGATCTGGTACGGGCCTGGCAACAGCTGAATCAACAATATGGCGTGACGCTGAATATCTGTGTTGCTGCGGCGTTGCGTCGTGGTGTTGTTGATGAGGCTGAAGCAAAGCGGCTTGGACTGGCAGGTGCTAATTTACAATCAGGTTTTAATCTCAGCGGGCTGGGTTCGTTGGCTGAGGCGTCCTTGACCTGCGATCGCGTGGTGCAGTTTTAATGAAACGTGTTGCTTTTGTTTTTTCTACCGTGCCGCACGGCAGCGCATCCGGCCGTGAAGGGTTAGATGCATTACTGGCGACATCTGCGCTCACGGAAGATCTCGGCGTGTTTTTTATCGGCGATGGCGTCTTCCAGATCCTCCAGGGTCAACAACCGGACGTCGTCCTGGCACGAGACTATATCGCAACGTTCAAGTTGTTGGGGTTGTACGATATCGATCAATGTTGGCTTTGCGCCGCCTCATTACGTGAGCGGGGGCTTCAGCAGGGTGTTAATTTTGTGGTTGATGCCACGGCGCTGGAACCTGAAGATTTACGCCGTGAGCTAGGCAACTATGACGTCATTTTAAGGTTTTGAGACTCTCATGCTGCACACACTACACCGCTCCGCGTGGCTTACCGATTTCTCCTCTCTTCTTCGCCTGATTGAAAAAGACGATGAACTTTTATTGCTCCAGGATGGCGTGACGGCGGCAATAGAAGGAAGCCGTTTCCTTGAAAGTCTGCAAAACGCCTCCATTAAGGTCTCTGTGCTGGAAGAAGACATTAAAGCTCGCGGGTTAGATGGTCAAATTTCAGACAGTGTCGTCAGGGTTAGCTATACTGACTTCGTCAGACTTACGGTGAAGCATCCCAACCAGATGTCCTGGTAATTGCGGGATCGTTGTATATTTCTTGACACCTTTTCGACACCGACCTAAAATTCTGCGTCCTCATATTGTATGAGGTCGTTTTATTACGTGTTTACGAAGCAAAAGCTAAAACCAGGAGCTATTTAATGGCAACAGTTAACCAGCTGGTACGCAAACCACGTGCACGCAAAGTTGCAAAAAGCAACGTGCCTGCGCTGGAAGCATGCCCGCAGAAACGTGGCGTATGTACTCGTGTATATACTACCACCCCTAAAAAACCGAACTCCGCACTGCGTAAAGTTTGCCGTGTTCGTTTGACTAACGGTTTTGAAGTGACTTCCTACATCGGTGGTGAAGGTCACAACCTGCAGGAGCACTCCGTGATCCTGATCCGTGGCGGTCGTGTAAAAGACCTCCCGGGTGTTCGTTACCACACCGTTCGTGGTGCGCTTGACTGCTCCGGCGTTAAAGACCGTAAGCAATCACGTTCCAAGTATGGCGTGAAACGTCCTAAGGCTTAATGGTTCTCCGTTAAGTAAGGCCAAACGTTTTATATTAATGTCAAACTAAACTCTTAGAGTTTTGGACAATCCTGAATTAACAACGGAGTATTTCCATGCCACGTCGTCGCGTCATTGGTCAGCGTAAAATTCTGCCGGATCCGAAGTTCGGATCAGAACTGCTGGCTAAATTTGTAAATATCCTGATGGTAGATGGTAAAAAATCTACTGCCGAAACTATCGTATACAGCGCGCTGGAGACCCTGGCTCAGCGTTCTGGTAAAAACGAACTGGAAGCTTTCGAAGTAGCTCTCGAAAACGTGCGCCCGACTGTCGAAGTTAAGTCTCGCCGCGTTGGTGGTTCTACTTATCAGGTACCAGTTGAAGTCCGTCCGGTCCGTCGTAATGCCCTGGCAATGCGTTGGATCGTTGAAGCTGCTCGTAAACGCGGTGATAAATCCATGGCTCTGCGCCTGGCGAACGAACTTTCTGATGCTGCAGAAAACAAAGGTACTGCAGTTAAGAAACGTGAAGACGTTCACCGTATGGCAGAAGCCAACAAGGCGTTCGCACACTACCGTTGGTAATCCCTTCGGAGTTTTAGTCACCAGGCGGGCGCTTCTAGTAAGCAGCCCGCTTTGGGCTACTTAAATTGAACGCCTAAAAGATAAACGAGGAATCAAATGGCTCGTACAACACCCATCGCGCGCTACCGTAACATCGGTATCAGTGCGCACATCGACGCCGGTAAAACCACTACTACCGAACGTATTCTGTTCTACACCGGTGTAAACCATAAAATCGGTGAAGTTCATGACGGCGCTGCCACCATGGACTGGATGGAGCAGGAGCAGGAGCGTGGTATTACTATCACCTCCGCAGCGACTACTGCATTCTGGTCTGGTATGGCTAAGCAGTATGAACCGCATCGCGTAAACATCATCGACACCCCGGGGCACGTTGACTTCACTATCGAAGTAGAACGTTCCATGCGTGTGCTTGATGGTGCAGTAATGGTTTACTGCGCAGTTGGTGGTGTTCAGCCTCAGTCTGAAACCGTATGGCGTCAGGCAAACAAATATAAAGTTCCGCGCATTGCGTTCGTTAACAAAATGGACCGTATGGGTGCGAACTTCCTGAAAGTTGTTGGTCAGATCAAAACCCGTCTGGGCGCGAACCCTGTTCCGCTGCAGCTGGCGATTGGCGCTGAAGAAGCGTTCACCGGTGTTGTTGACCTGGTGAAAATGAAAGCCATCAACTGGAACGAAGAAGATGCAGGCGTAACCTTCACTTATGAAGATATCCCGGCTGACATGCAGGAACTGGCTGACGAATGGCACCAGAACCTGATCGAGTCCGCTGCAGAAGCTTCAGAAGAGCTGATGGAGAAATACCTGGGTGGTGAAGAACTGACTGAAGAAGAGATCAAAAAAGCTCTGCGTCAGCGTGTTCTGAACAACGAAATCATCCTGGTAACCTGTGGTTCTGCGTTTAAGAACAAAGGTGTTCAGGCGATGCTGGATGCGGTAATTGATTACCTGCCATCCCCAGTCGACGTACCTGCGATCAACGGTATTCTGGACGACGGTAAAGATACTCCGGCTGAGCGTCACGCTAGCGATGATGAGCCGTTTGCTGCTCTGGCATTCAAAATCGCTACTGACCCGTTCGTGGGTAACCTGACCTTCTTCCGTGTGTACTCTGGTGTGGTTAACTCCGGTGACACCATCCTGAACTCCGTGAAAACTGCACGTGAGCGTTTTGGCCGTATCGTTCAGATGCACGCCAACAAACGTGAAGAGATCAAAGAAGTTCGCGCGGGCGATATCGCTGCTGCAATCGGTCTGAAAGACGTGACCACTGGTGACACTCTGTGTGACCCGGATCACCCGATCATTCTGGAACGTATGGAATTCCCTGAGCCGGTAATCTCCATCGCGGTAGAACCGAAAACCAAAGCTGACCAGGAAAAAATGGGTCTGGCTCTGGGCCGTCTGGCTAAAGAAGACCCGTCTTTCCGCGTATGGACTGACGAAGAATCTAACCAGACTATTATCGCTGGTATGGGTGAACTGCACCTCGACATCATCGTTGACCGTATGAAGCGTGAATTCAACGTTGAAGCGAACGTCGGTAAACCTCAGGTTGCTTACCGCGAAGCGATTCGCGCGAAAGTTACCGATATCGAAGGTAAACACGCCAAGCAGTCTGGTGGTCGCGGTCAGTACGGTCATGTTGTTATCGACATGTACCCGCTGGAGCCGGGTTCAAACCCGAAAGGCTACGAGTTCATCAACGACATCAAAGGTGGTGTAATTCCTGGCGAATACATCCCGGCCGTTGATAAAGGCATCCAGGAACAGCTGAAATCCGGCCCGCTGGCTGGTTACCCGGTTGTTGATCTGGGCGTGCGTCTGCACTTCGGTTCTTACCATGACGTTGACTCCTCTGAGCTGGCGTTTAAACTGGCCGCTTCTATCGCCTTCAAAGATGGCTTTAAGAAAGCGAAACCAGTTCTGCTTGAGCCTATCATGAAGGTTGAAGTAGAGACTCCGGAAGAGAACACCGGTGACGTTATCGGTGACTTGAGCCGCCGTCGTGGTATGCTTCGTGGACAGGAATCCAACGTCACTGGCGTTGTTATCCATGCTGAAGTTCCGCTGTCTGAAATGTTCGGATATGCAACCCAGCTGCGTTCTCTGACCAAAGGCCGTGCTTCTTACTCCATGGAGTTCCTGAAGTACGACGATGCGCCGAACAACGTTGCTCAGGCCGTTATTGAAGCCCGTGGTAAATAAGCCACAGGATTAAAACCTAAGTCCCGTGCTCTCTCCATAGGGGAGAGCACTATAGTAAGGAATATAGCCGTGTCTAAAGAAAAATTTGAACGTACAAAACCGCACGTTAACGTCGGCACCATCGGCCACGTTGACCACGGTAAAACTACCCTGACCGCTGCAATCACCACCGTACTGGCTAAAACCTACGGCGGTGCTGCTCGTGCATTCGACCAGATCGATAACGCGCCGGAAGAAAAAGCGCGTGGTATCACCATCAACACTTCTCACGTTGAATATGACACCCCGACTCGCCACTACGCACACGTAGACTGCCCGGGCCACGCCGACTATGTTAAAAACATGATCACCGGTGCTG